>JAPKDA010000036.1 GCA_028822695.1 Akkermansiaceae bacterium | reverse complement strand
CCGCACCACCACCCACCCCTCCAACCTCCGCTCCCCAAGTCTTGCCCTGCCCAAATGGAGAAAACACACCGGAGCGAGCCTGCCCTCCACCGGAGAGCTGCAACGAATCCTAAGGATGGAACTATGGGCACGAGCGCTTCGTCCGATTACTTTCTGCCGCTTCATGTCCAAAGAAGGCCCAGACCCGAAGTCCAAGAAACTCGACATGGATCTCGCCGCACAAATTTTCAGCGCCGCCTAGCCCTAGCTCGAAAGCAAATTGCTCCCCCACAAAAACGACGCCCCCAGTAGCGCCATAATCAAATACGGAATTCCAGCAGCGGCGCCCATCATCTCAAATCCTCTCAGTCACCCCCCCTCTTGATCAGATCATTCCCATCCCGCTCCACCGCATCCAGCACCGCCACCGCCTGCCAGACGGCATCCACATTGTGCACCCGAAAGATCTGCGCTCCCCGCGCCACCCCCACCGCCACACACCCCACCGACCCCGCATCCCTCTCCGCCGGATCCTCCACCCCCAAGACATCCCCAATCACCGTCTTCCGCGACACCGGCAACAACACCGGCCGGCCAAACTCCTGCAACTGCTCCGCCTCACGCAGCACGATCAGGTTGTCCTCCTTCTGCTTCGCAAAATCGATCCCCGGATCCAACACGATCCGATCCTCGCTCAACCCCGCCGTCCTCGCCAAAGCGATCTTCCGCCGAAAAGACTCCCGCATCTCCCCCATGATGTCCGCCCACTCCCGATCCGTATGCGCCACCTTCGGCTCCCCCTCACTGTGCATGATCAACAACGCCGCCCCTTCCTCCACACAATGCTGCGCATTCCGACCCGTCGGCAAACCACTCATGTCATTGATCAGCTCCACCCCCATTCCCAACACCTCGCGCACCACCTCCGACCGCCACGTATTCGCCGAAACCACCGGCGGCCACACCTGATGCCGATCCACCGGCTTCAACTTCTTCACCAGCCATATCCATCCCTCCAACACCCCTCGAAACCGCTCCACTTCCTCCGCCTCAGGAATCGCCGCCCGATTCGTCCGCGCACTCTCCGCTCCAAAATCAATCATGTCCGCCCCCGCCTCCACCTGACGCGCCGCCTGCTGCAACACCACATCCACATCCAAACTCCCATCTCCCGAAAACGAATCGTCGTTCACATTGACGATCCCCATCACCAACGGCCGTCGCGGAAAACGGATCACCCTATTCGGCAAACGCAATAGCATCAACTTCCCTAACTCACCTCTCCCGTCAATGCCAGCCCGCACCGTGGCGTGACCAGCCTGCCCTCCGTAGCGTTCGGCGAAGGATGGGTCTCGGTCACAGGCCCCTCCTCCTCACGCCACTGTCAACGCCCCGCCATTACCCTTCGCTCCCAGCCCCATCAGAAACGGCACAGCCTTCCTCACCCACTCCTCCGCCCCAACCTCCCAGAGAGGCGCCGGCTCATTCATCAGCCCCGCATTATTCAACAACAGGTCCGGAGCCCCGGTCTCCTCGATTACCTCCCGGCAAAATCCAGCCCACCGTCCAGCCCTCCGCCACAAATCCCTTCACCATCGCCCGTCCCAATCCCTTCGTGCAACCCGTGATCCATGCCGCTTTCGCCAGTCCCGAGCCCAACCCCAACCTCCGCCCTCATCAATCCCGAAATCTTAAGAAAACATGAGTGACTCAGGCCGCCAAGCGGTCACAGAGACCGGAAAGCAGGTATCCCCCTACCCGCCATTCCCGGTCGGGTGGCCAAAGCAACCCCCTAGCTCAGTCGCCCAGCCAACATTTCCCCCTCGGAGCACTTTTCTCCCATCGAAAATCCTTGACCGGGGCCGAGATGAGGGCTTTTCTCCCCGCCCCCCCAACCCGCCCTAGAAATTATGTCCCGCGTTTGTAGTATCAGAGGTTCCCGCGTCCGCTCCGGCCGCAAAATTCACCGTTCAGGTCTCGCCAAGAAAAAAGGCGGTATCGGTCGTCACGTGACCAAAACGGTCAAACGGAAGATCTCCCCGAACCTCCACACCAAGCGCGTCTTCGTTCCGGAGCTCGGTCGCTACGTGAAGGTCAAGGCAAGCTGCAAAGCATTCAAGACCATCAACAAGAACGGCGCCTTCGCCACCCTCAAGAAGGCCGGCCTCATCTAAGGCCCCCACCAAACCAATTTTCCCAAAGGCGGATCCCGAAACGGATCCGCCTTTTTCGTGCCGTGGCCCCGTGACCTGACCGTCTCGGTCACAGGCCCACCCTTCCCCTCCGCCCTGGGACTGCGGACTTTAGTCCGCCTCTCCAACCTCCCCCGTGACTGCGGCATCCTTCCGCAGGCCGTTCCCATGGCGTCCCGCCTCCGCCCCTTGGACATTGAACATCCCTTGTTCGATATTGAGAGCTCTTCCTTCCGACCTCCGACCTCCGACCTCCGAATCCTACTCCCCCCTCACCACCGGCACCAAAATCGCGTCCCGCATCCCGTGGATCTTCTTCTTATCCGCCGGCACGATCGACGCCAAACAACCACCCATCTTCGTCTTCCCACCTCCATCCACGAAGAAATACGGACACAGCCGCACCCGCCCCTCCATCGTCCGCACCTCCCCGGTCTCCGCATCGTAGTAAGGATGCTCAATCACCTTCGCCTCACAAAATTCCTGCATCACCCAAGGCTGCGTGTCAAAATCCCCACACGCCCTTTCCAGCGCCGCCGCCCACTCCTCCCCGGACACATCATGTCCAATCACCACCCCCCGACTCCCCCAGGCCTGCTCACTAAATCCACTCACCTTCAAAGCGAGCCTCCGCTGCTTTTGACTAAATCTCGCCACCTGCTTCCACGACCCCACCTCCAACCTCGGCAACGCGGCATGCGGTGGCAACGGCGCCGGATCCACTACCCAACCGTAGGGCACCAATTCCCTCAGACGCTGCAAATGCGCTCCCCTCATCTCCTGCTCCCACACCGGGCCCAATGCCGGTGAGTGCAACAACGACAACCAAAGCTTCTCCTCATAGAGCGGCTTGATCGGTGGCGTCACATCCTTCCGCCCCGCCATCGAGCGCAGCGCCGGAATGTTCTCCCAATCAAAGAGCTCAAAAAACCGATACACCGCCTCCTCACCTCCCTCATAGTTTTCCGCCGACCCAATCCGCCACGAAAGATCACTCCCCGCACTCAACCTCTCTGCCAACCAATCCATCTCCTGCCGATAGTCGGCCGACTCCTCCGAAACCAGAATCTCCCCGCCCTTCGGCAACAAACTCCGAAACCCCTCCAACATCCCCCCGGCCCCACCAGCCACTTCCCAGCCAGCCGCCCCATAAATCTCCGACAACCATCCCGTCAGCCCAATCCCCCCCGGCACCGAATCCAACTCGGACACCGCAAATTCCCCCTCCCTCAGCAACAAATCCGGCCGAATCACCCGCGGAGCCACCATCCGCATCCCCTCCTCCCGCTGTGCCTCCACCATCCACGCCGGCTTCCCAGCATCCAACAGCTCCGCAATCCATCCAGGCAACGATCCATTCACACTCCGCCGATAAACCTGCTCCCCCGCCTGTTGAAACATCCGCAAGGGATGCCCCATCCGCTCCATTTTCCCCCAAAGCCCTGCCTCCAGCCTCAACGGCTCCGGCGACAGTAGCCAATCTCGTCCCTCCCGGAATCCCACTCCCGTCGCGCCCTGTCTCAGAGCCTCTAATGCCAGTGGTTCACCCATCTCCTCAACTCATGCTGCGCAGGGCCAGACGAATCAGCTCCTCCGCCTCCGCACTAGGAGCCCCTTCCAAGACCTTCTGCAACGCCTTTCTCGCGTCCGCCTGCTTATAGCCCAGCGCCAGCAAGCCCAGTTCCGCATCCCGGATCGGTGCACCAGCCCCTTCGCCACTCGCCTCCCAAGTCTCCCCGACCCCCACCTTATCCTTGAGCTCCAACACGATCCGCTCCGCGGTCTTCTTCCCCAAGCCCTTGATCCTCGCCAAACTCACCGTATCCCCCGCCACCACGCAGCTCTTGAACTGCTCTCCAGGCATTCCACTCAAAATCGCCATCCCAATCGTCGGACCGATCCCCGTCACCCGCTCGATCAACAACAGGAAGATGTCCCGCTCCTCCGCCGTCGCAAACCCATAGAGCGTCAACGAGTTCTCACGCACATGGAGGTAAGTCAGCAGCGTCACCTGCCCTCCTGGGACCGGATTAAGCCGATCATAACTCGAGAGCGGCACCAGCACCTGATAGCCCACCCCCCCCCCCGTCTCGACCACCAGCCGATTAGGCAATGCCTCCACCACTTCTCCCCTCAAACGCGCTATCACTTCGACTTTATTAATTAATTTACCCGCTCTTACCAAGCTGAAAACCCTTGCGGCCAAGCATTTCCGAGTTTATATTAAATCATCCTGAACTATTTACTTGCAAAGACTTTGCAAAAAATATGAACTAATATCCTTTTTGATTCGTTCTTGGTTCAATTTTCTGCTACAGTTCTGGTATGGCTACAACAAAAAGAACTCGTTTTTCCCGCCGACTTCCAGACCACGTTACCGATGAACTCGTTAATGTATTGGGCGCTGACGAGAAGTTCTTTGGATTTAATGACCTTTTCGAAGAAGTCTACGCACGTCTCAAGGAGCGGAATGCTGTAAGTGGTGGCGAAGAAATGCTTCGTCTCCGTGCTTACGAAAAGCTTCAAAACCTTGTGACTCGCGGTCTCGTCGAGAAAAACGGTAAAGAATACAAGGGTCTCGAGCGCATCGCCGAGGCACACAGCGACAATATCGCGGCCCAGCAACAGCAAGCTTAGATCGTCGTAATTCCCTGAATTTCGTGCTGGTTGAACCAGCACCTCAAATCTTACAAACCTGCGCCGCATTGCGGCGCAGGTTTTTTATTTTTCCATGCTCTCTGACTACTTCCCCGTCCTCATGCAGGTCCTCGTGGCCGCCGGCTTCGCGGCCAGCATGCTCATCATGAGCGTCATCTTCGGCAAAAGGGCCCGCCGCGACGGAGTGAAAGACGTCCCCTACGAATGCGGCATGCTCCCCATCGGCGACGGAGCCCCACGCTTCAGCGTGAAATTCTACCTCGTCGCCATGCTCTTCGTCATCTTCGACATCGAGGTCGTCTTCATGTATCCATGGGCAGTTCAGTACTCGGACTTCATGCAGGACAAAGCCCACGGCGGCATGGCCCTCCTCAGCATGGCCGGATTCGCCGGCATCCTCGGAGTCGCCTACATCTACGTCCTCAAAAAGGGCGCCCTCAATTGGAAGACCTGAGATGATCGCCCACATCGCCTTCTACAAACTCAAGCCAGAGGTCGGTCCCGAGGCCTTGGAAGGCATGGTGCGCACCACGCGCAGCCTCCTCCTCAAGATCTCCGAAATCCTCAGCGTCCGCTCCGGCCGCAATACCGATGAGGAATCCGAGTGGCCCTTCTTCTTCTCCCTCGAAGTCGCCTCCATGGCGAAACTCGAAATGATGAAGGACGACGCCCTCTACATGAAGTTCCTCGAAACGGTCATCCGCCCCAACACCACCGGCGAGTTCGCCTTCAACTTCGAGACCGACCCTTCCCAGGATCTGCGGTATTCCTAGAGGAGCTCCGCTCCCGCCACCACCGGGCTTGCCCCGGATCGCAAGGACAAGGCCATCTCGAGAGCCGGTTGACCATGGCCTGACGCTTATGCGCGGCTGCGGGATTCGATATTGGGGGCCCCTTCTTCCGCCTACGCCTTCCCAATCACCCCCACCGCCCCCCGCAGCTCTTCCTCCCCAATCCCAAACGGCGGCGAAAAACACAGCACCTTCCCCTCCGGCCCACCCGGCAGCGCCAAATACCCGGCCCGCAACAAATCCATCACGATCCCCATCGCCCGCTCCCCGGAATCCAGCTCCACCCCCCACATTATCCCCCGTCCGCGCACCTCGGAAATAAAGGGCATCTCCAGCTCCCGCAGGAGCTTCTCCAGTCGCTGCCCCGAGTCCTCCACCATTTGAGCCGTCTCCACATCCCGATGCAGCCTGAGCGCCTCCAGCGCCATCGCACAGCCCACCGGATGCCCCAGGAAGGTGCTCGTATGCAGCGCCTCCCCCGTCGACTCCGGCCAGGCATCCATCACCTCCGCCTTCCCCACACAGGCCGAGATCGGAAACCCCCCGCTCAACGCCTTCCCCAAACAAATCAAATCCGGCACAACGCCGTCGTGCTCACACGCAAAGAGCGACCCGGTTCGGTGAAACCCCGTATAAATCTCATCCACGATCAACAGCGCACCCTGTTCATCACACCAAGTCCGCAACGCCTTCAAAAACCCCTCCGGCGGCAACACCACCCCACCCCGTCCCTGAATCGGCTCCACCAACACCGCCCCGATCGACCCGTTCTCCACCGCGGCCAATCCACCCCGTAACTCATCCAACCCATCCCCCGCCGCCGGATACGGCAGCCACGTTGTCAAGTCACTCAACTGCGACTCAAACGGCTTCCGAAACTTCTCAAACCCCGTCCCCAACAAAGCCCCGTAGCCCAATCCGTGGTACCCATTCTCAAACGCGAGAATCTTCGGCCGCCCCGTCGCCAACAACGCAGTCTTCAAGGCCGTCTCCACTGCTTCAAAGCCTGAGTTCGACAACACCGTCTTCCCAACCCCGGCACCCCAACGCTCAAAAGTCATCTCCGACAAGGTCCGGCAAAGCTCCGCCTTCAAGCGTGTCGGATGCACATCCCCCATTCCATGCAGCAACTTCCCGGCCTGCTTCGTCATCGCCTCCACCACCTCCGCCCGTCCGTGACCCAACCCCGCCACCGCAAAAGCGCCGGTCAGATCCACAAAGCGATTCCCATCCACATCCCACACATTCGCTCCCTCCGCCCGTTCCCAGAACACCGGCCAATCCTCCGCCAAATAGGTCACGTTCCGCGATTCATAACGCCGCAACTCCCCGGCAAGTCGCAAGGACTCCGGACCGGGAACAGCAGTGATCAAGTCAGGCAGCACAAGATCACGACGCTACCATCTGCCAAAAGGCCCACAAGGCAGAAGCTGTTAGAACAAGCCCGGCCAAACCACCGATCATCCGATCAAGCCGGTTCGCTTTCGGACGACGCGCCGAGCGTGATTTCGGAAAGACGATCAGCGAATACGCAAATCCCGCTACCAGCCCACCCGCATGCGCCGCGTTATCGACGAACTGATAACCGACCAGGCCAATCACAAAGGTCACCAGAACTCCCGCCATCAACCGTCGTCTGGCCGACTTCGGCACCAGCCGCGAATGCAACAACTCGAAGGCCATCAACATCCCGAGCACCCCAAGCACTCCACCGGAGGCACCAATCGACGGGCTCCCGGGCACAAAGTAATCAGTCGCAATCCCACCCGCCAGCATCGCCACCAAAAATCCCAAGAGAATATGCGGCCACCCCATCAACGATTCCGTACGCCGCCCCAGATAAAAAAGCGCAGCTACATTCAGCCCCCAATGCAACACGTTGCCGTGCAAGAACGGCGCCGTGAGGTAACGCCATGACTCCGCACCCTCCACCTTCGTCAACCCCGCCACCTCCACCGACTTGTCCACCCCCACCCAAATCTGCGCCACCCCCACAAAGAGCATTAGAAACAGCAATACATAGTTCAGCCGCATCGGCTGCGCATCCATCCAGCACTCGAACCGCGCCTCCCGCTCTTCCTCCGCGAGATTCTCCGCATTCAAATTCCATCCACTCCGCCGCGACTTCCACGCTTCATAAAGTGGGATCAAGCCCAACACCAACAGCAACAGCCCCGCCAGTCCTACGTTCTGCGAATCCTGCGGGAGCACCTTCTTGCTGAACGCCGCATAGACCACCGCCCACAACAACAAGCCACCAAAGATCATCGAGTTGCGCCGCGCATTGGCGAAGTCGCCCTGAGCAAGATCCACGAAGCGCTTTCGCAACGGCTCCAACAACCCCACCACCGCTTCCGGCGGAACCATCCGCCCCGCCTCCGGAGTCCACACCGCCACCACACTCTGACGGCTGCTGCCCAGATGCGCCTCCAGCGCTTCAAAGGAATCGAACTCCGTCCGGACGGCCTTCTTCGACAATGCTCCAAAGGGAGCAGTCGCTGGTTTGACCGGAAAAACCTCCGGTGCTGCCCATGCGGGCCGTTCTAATGAATCAGACACGTTGCCTTGGAAGCGCCAAGGTCAATACTACTTGTCTTCCTCACCTTCAGCAGGCTCGGCAGGAGTGTCGCCATCAGCAGGTGCTGGTGCGTCACCTTCCGGTGCAGGTGCGTCCGGTGCAGGCGTATCGCCTTCCGCCTCTTCCAAGGCCTCCGTCACAGATCCACCATCAGGAAGCTCACCAGGAACCGCTTGCGCAGACTCCACGGAAGGAGGATCAACTTTGTTGATTCCAGCTTGGTGGTTCTTGTTGCCGATCAAGATCGCAAGACCCAGCGACAGCAACATGAACAACGTTCCCAAATAAACCGTCCCCTTCTGAAGCACGTTCGTCGTCTGCGCTCCAAAGACCTGATCGGTCACTCCGCCACCAAAGGCAGCACCAAGACCCTCCTGTTTCGGCCGTTGCATCAGCACGACGAGAATTAAAAGAGCGCTTACGAGGACATGCCCCACCAAGAGGAGCTTGATAGAGATGGAGAGAATGTCGGCCAGAATCATGGGCGCGGGACTATGGGAGAGCTCCCCCACCTTGTAAAGCTGTAGTTTCCCCCTAAAATCATCGCTCCAAACGACCCAAATTCAGACCCTTGGGCCGCAATTTACACCAGCTATAGTATTTACTTTGTAAGTTTCTCCAGCAGGATTACCTTCCGTCGGGAATCGGAATCGTCCAAAAACGACTTTTGATCCCAACAACGAGGTCCCACCCGCCGATTGGACTGACGCGCCTTGACGCTGGGTCGATCTTGAATGAACCGCCCCCATCGACCTCAACCGAGATCGTCGAGGAAGACGAAGAAAACTCCGACATGGAAAACTCCGAGGACACACCCATGGAAGATCCCTTGTTCGGCCTGGTCGACGAAGTTCCCTTGATCCTTCTCGAAGAGATCTCCTGGTTCGAAGAAGACCAAGAAATCGAGCCCTCTGATGATGAACCGTCGGACGAAGAGCAGACGCCTCCGGACGAGGAAGAGACGGAAGACTCCTAGCCTTCCTGCCGGGCCACTTCATTGCGCTCGTTGAGCACCACCTTTTGAGCCAAGATCGGCTCGTGGGACAAGCCGAAGGCCATGATCGAAACCCGCTCACCCTTCCCGATGAGGTGCGCCGCCCCGCCATTCATGACGAACCGACCTTCATGGGCCGCTCCCGGCTGCACGTAGGTCTCAAGGCGGTTCCCCGTGGTGATCGAGGCCACCAACACCTTCTCGCCCTCGCACAATCCAACATCTTCCATGAGGTCAGTCGGAATCTCGATACTTCCTTCATACTCCACCGAGGCATCAGTAATGATTGCCCGGTGAATCTTGGACTTCAGGACTTGGCGCAGCATGGCGGTGAACAAAGAACCCCTGAGCCCCAGCGTCAAGACGAGAATATTTTACTGCACTCTGACCCGGTTTCCGCCACCATCCTGCCTTCCTTTTGCGCCTCCACCATGAAACTCCTCCTCCTCAGCCTGACCCTCATTCCGGCCCTCGCCAGCGCCGAAACGACGGAAGAGCCTGCCCCACCACCCAGCAAACGGGTGCTGCAAACCGCATTGTCCTGGATGCAATCAGAGGACCCGGCACGCCGCCTCGCCGCCTACCGGAGCGTACACCTCCTGGGCGAAGAAGCCCTCCCGGGATTCAAGATAGCTCTCAAGGCCGCCTTGAAATTTCACGAGAAGCGGCTTGGCAATCTTCTCAATGGAAGCGCGGGAGATGGAAACCCCTACCGGAAACTCGGTGAAGCCCTTGATGAACTCGCCACCGAGCGCCCCCGCGTTTATGCCCTGATCAAAACAGACTACAAAAAAGATTCCGGCAAAATCGCCATGCTCCGCAACGAAGTCAACGCGGTGACCCGGATCTACGATCGCGCCAAGCAGCTCACTAAAGCAGACACCTCAAAAATCGAAACCGATGTCGATGGCGTGGCCCTCGCCCTCGTCGAAATCCAGGCTGAACTCAAACGATTCGAAGCACACAACGACAACGAGGGAACGACTGAGGACGAACGCCCCATCAAGGAGCAAAAAAGGGATGCCCTCAAGGAAACCTTCGACGGTGACCTCTTCCTGAGGGACAAGGCCAGTGCCTCCAAATTTCGCAACGAACTCGAAGCCCGCACCAAAGTCGAATCAGACAACAAGGGATTCGACTGGGCCAATAACTCGCAAAAATCCTTCGCAAAAGTTCAGAACGACGAACGTGCCGTCATGGGACTGAATGCTTTCCTCCTCGAGGAACGGCTCTCCGCAGCAGCGACCGGACATTCGAGGGACATGAAGAGCGTCGGCTTTTTCGCTCACACCTCCCCGGTGAAAGGAAAAGCCTCACCCGGCGATCGCGCCCGCCTCGCCAAATTCCAAGGCGGTTGGACCGGTGAAAATATCTTCGTTGGCTCCGCCTCGCACATCTCTGCCTATAACGCTTGGTTCGCCTCCGATGGCCACCGCTTCATCATGTTCACCAAGGGCCCCAATCGCCTCGGACTCGGACTCGTTGGCTCCCACTGGACCCTCATGACCGGCCGCCAATAGGCCAGTCCGTGCCTCACTCGCTGAGCTCCACCGTCAGGAGGCAAACATCATCATCGAACTGCTTGCTCTCCGCAAACGCTAGGACCCGATCAAGAATCGCATCGAGCATGCCCCCCACCGCCTGATCCGCCGTATCCTCAAAGAGCTTCACCAGGCGATCCTCGAGAAAGGCCTCACCCTCTTCATTCTCCACCTCGTAAATCCCATCAGTATAGAGCAACACCTTCCGGATTCCAGCCAGCGGCATCGACTGCGTGACATACTCAGCCTTCGTAAATAGACCAAGTCCGGGCCCCGGCCCCCCCGCTCCCATCGACAACAACTTCGCTCCCTCGTCGGTCTGGATGATCCCCGGCGGATGCCCCGCACTCGCATAGCGTAACTCCCCACGCGCCAAATCGATCACCGCCACAAATCCGGTCGCAAACATCGTCACCCCGGCCTGCTGGAGAATCCCGCTCAGCCCGGCGTTCAAAACGGAAAGATAGGCAGCCGGATCTTCTCCCTTCCCAAAGGCCTGCTCCAGCAAGCCACGCAACATCGACCCCACGATCGCCGATCGCACACCATGTCCCATCACATCACACATGAACATGCCCACCGCATCATCCCCGATTGGAAACACTTCAAAGAAATCTCCCGCCAGGCCCGAGATCGGAATGTAGCGATGCCCGAACTTCACCCTGCTCTCCGAAGCACCCGCAGGGACCACCGGATACGACTGCGGCAACAAGGCGAGTTGCACCTCCCGCGCCAGAGCCAGCTCCTCCTCGATCTCGTTGTTGCGCTGCTGCAATGCCGCCGCTGTTTCCGCCAAGGACTGCTGGGTCTGCACCAACTCGGAAACATTACTTGAGACCCCAAAAGTGCCAATGATGTCCCCCTTCCGGCCCACCAGTGGCATCTTCGTAGTCAATACCCACGCTTCTCCGCCATTCGGCAGAGTCTCCCGCTCCACATAGCCGAAGATCGGCTTGCCGGTCTTCAGAATATTCACCTCATCCTTCAAGGCCTGATCGGCATGGTCAGCATCGAAGTAATCATGATCCGTCTTGCCCACCAACTCCCCCGGATCATCACAGCCCAACCAATTCGCCTGCGATCGACTCACCATCGTGAATCGAGACTTCAGGTCCTTGAAATAGATGTTCAGCGGAACGCTGTCCACCAACAGCCTCATCAGGTGCCGCTCCTCCAAAAGCTGCTCCTCCGCAATCTTTCGCCTCGAAATATCGATCATCGATCCGGCCATCCGCTGGATCGCCCCCTCCTCGTTCCGCACCGCTGTCCCCCGGATCCGAAAATACCGCCATTCCCCCTTCGCCGTCATCATCCGCGGCTCCACAGCCAAGAGCGATTCCCCATTGGGTTCCATCACTTCCCCGATCTTCTTCGTAAACTCCTCCTGATCAGACTCATGCACCCGATCCACATCCTTGAAAATGTGCGGCATCTCATCTCGCCGAAACCCCAAAAATCTTACAATCCGCCCCGAATAATGGATCTCATCCGCATCAATATGCCAATCCCAGATCCCCTCGTTCCCCTCGTTCGGGGCTCGCAGAGCCAATTCCAACCGATCATCCGCCCGAAAATCCATCTAACCCATGAAAGCCCATTCCTCCCCATTCCTCAACGCGTTTTATCAGGTATCCACCTTCTCCATTTTCAATGGACTTTCCCCCGGCCTCCTTCTATCAATCCGCCCTTCCTACCATGACCCGCAAGTCCATCGAAGCCGCTGCCAAAGGCCTTATTTTCGTCATTTTCATCATCTTCCTCATCTCCGTCTACGGAGTCATGGGAATGATGGGAATCGTCTAAGCTGTCCCCCCTCAGGAAACCTTTCTGACTCCTCGCGGCTACTCCGCGGGACGAAGCACCGGACAGCGGAAGGGACGGTCGCTCCGCGCCGCCCTGCTGCTACACCGCCGGAACGCTTCACGCCTCCCGATTTACCTCAACCCTCCCTTCTCAGGAGTCCCACAGCGCAGGCATCAACCAGCGACACAACTGTCTCGCTGCTCCGATCCATCGATTTGGTCACTTAAGAAAAAAATTATCCAAAACCGCGAATCTGTCAGGCCGACCTAAAAAAAGTCAGCGGACAAATAAAGTCCTACCCTGCTACAGCTTTTACAGTTACTATAGATATCCTTAATTTCATTAATAATTATATATTGCGCCACCTGCTTCCCGGTATAGAGCCCCGCCGTGCATCGCCCCCGCTCCCCCCGAATTGCAGCAGCCCTCAAGGCTGGCGCTTGGATGATGATCTTCTCCAGATTGATCATTTTCCTCGCCGCAGCCGCGTTGATCTACTCTATCGTCACAGACGACAGATTACTTTTCCTTTCGTCCTTTGCTGCCTTGGCCCTCGGCGTCATCATCCTCGCCATCTTCCGCATCGTTTCCTCCACGGCCCGCTGTTCACTCTGCGCAAGCGCCGTCCTTCTCTCCAGCCGCGCCCAACGCAGCAAGCACGCCAAGTCCCTCTTTGGCAGCTATCGATTCCGCGTCGCCAGGGACATCGCCTTCACCGGTATCTACCGCTGCCCTCACTGTGGCGAAAGAACCCTGTGCATCCCCAAGGACAAGTTCCGGCAGCACTAGCCGACCTTCCAATCCACCGGAACAACCTGCTCCACGCCCGAGTTGTCGTTGTACTTCACATGGCCGTGCTCCACGCCGTACTCGTAAACGCACTTCGTCACCTTCACATCGTAGGCACAGTACTCCGCAATGTTCACAAACGGCTCAAGGGCACCCGTCGCCTTGTACTTCTGCCACCACTTCAAGGCATCCGTCCCCACCGCCGTCTTCCCCACCCCGAGCGTCGCCGAGGCCACCGCATCCAAACGCAGGCGCCGCCCAACGTGCTTCTCCAAATCGATCAACATGTCCAGATTCACGGTCTGCGCTTCCAAATCGAGCACCGTGTAGGCCTCCAGCACCCCATAATCAAATCGCACGTGGTTATGCCCCACCACCAAATCCGCTTTCACCAACAAAGCCACCAGATCGTCCAACTCATCCTCCTTGTAGAGGGAATACTTCCCGGTCTTGCTGCTGAAAGCACAAGCCACCGAAATCCCCATCTTCACCAGATTCGATGATCCGCCCACATCATTGAAACTCCGTTGAGTTTCCAGATCGAAGTATACCGTTTCCCCCATCTCGCTGCGCAGTATTGATCCCTCTCCGAATTCCGCAAGGCTCAAGCCTCATCCCTTGGCACAGACTCCATCAACTCCGGATAAGCCTTCTGAAGCTTCTCCAGCATGTCATCCGAAATTGGCGTCATAATGGTCCCACTGGTCATCATTACCGCGAAAAACGAGAGCACGAAGATGACCGTCCGCAACGGCGACCCGTCCTTCACCCGGACCTCGGTCTGCCCAACCCGGTCCCACCAGGCTGCTTTGTGTTTCAGAACGTACCACAGAGCAACACACTGACACGCTTCCCGCAGTATCGGCAGGTTCATCCCCAGACCGTAAATGTACACCCGGACCGCTCGATGCACCGACCCGCCCAATTCCAGCGCCCCTCCCCCGATTCGCTGCACCCTGATCCCCAGCAACCACTTACCCGGAGTCGTTCCAGTGAGGTGAATCGCGATCCCTTCCAACACCACCCAGGGCAATATGAGCAGGAAAACGTTGAGCGACGACGAGACCGTGTCCACAAGATCCAACCCGATCAGACGCATGACGCCGAACACAAAACCAAGGTAGAGATACAGATCGAACAATCTCGCCCACAATCGCAGAAAGGGCCGCGGCCTGACCGGCAGAGGTGGAGGAACAAGATCAATCGCCTCCTCCGTCTCCCGAAAATTCGAATGGAACACCTCCATCTCCCGCAGGGGCATCCAATCCGGACTCCCATCGTGCCAACCCATCTCGTCCCCACTCAGGTCCCCGCGCTCGATCGACTCCCTGACCGTATACTCCGGCAGGGGCCCCGTCTTCTCTCCGTCTCTGATGAGCCAAATTTCCATGACGTCAATCTAGAGATTACGAAGGCTCCGCGCGGCATCCTGCCGCGCCGCGATCAACGCTGGCACCAAGCCAGCAATGGTAGAGAGGACAAACGCAAAGAGAGCGATGAGCAACACTTCGATCGGGTTCACGTGGGCAGGAATCGTATCGATGTCATGAAAATCTGCGGGAAAAGGATCGAATCCCAACCACGCCAGGAATTTCTGAATCGGGCTTCGGTTCACGATCACCAACAAACCCAGACCGACCCCTGCGAGCCCCCCCAACACACCGATCACCATCCCTTGAAAGAGAAAGATGTTCACGATCTGTGACGGCATCGCTCCCAACGCCTTCATCACGCCGATCTCCTGACGTTTCTGGACGGTGACCGTAAACATGATCGCCCCCACACAAAAAACTGCAATCAACACGATGAATGAGAGAACGAAGTACATCATCCCCTTTTCTCTCTTAATCAGATCGAACCAAGTCTTGTACTGCGCCATCCACGTCGTCATTGCCCAGTCGCTGGAGAGCTCATCTTGAAGAGCATGGGCCACCTGCATCGCTTTGTAGGGGTCCTCAATTCGTAGAGCCACCCCATCCACACCTTCCCGAAGCCCCTTGAGTTCCTGTCCCGTGGGAAGAGGCACAAAAATTCCCGGGTGCAGGACATGCCGGCTAGCCTTGTAAACTCCAATGATCTCAAGATCCTTCGGCAGAACGATATCACGAATCCCCTTCAGGACTCGGGCATCCTCTCTCTCCATATCCAAGCCTGGCAATCGGTCCAACGCCGCCTCAACCTTGGCGGCAGTCCCTGCCGGGAGACTGCGCTTACTTTCGTCGCCCACTGGCTTTCCCTCTTCGAGCAGGAAGATGACCTCCAAAACGATCTCTGCCTCCCCAGGTCTCATCTCCCGACCCTCAACCCCATAAAGCTCCACCATCCGGCCATAAATGTCCTTCAAAAGTTCAAAATCAATGAGCTCTCCTTCCGCTCCAGACTTCACGCCCTCCCCCAACCTTACCCGCGTTTCCGAAAGTAGCGTGCCGTATTCAACGTGAATCGGATCTCTCTCGGTGACCTTGTAAGCGCGAAGAACCTCATCGAAGTTTCGAGTCGAATAGAGCTGCACCATGTCCCCGACCTTCAATCCATACTCCTTGGCTAGGGTTTCCGAAACCACCGCCTTCTCATCGAGGCCCATGTCCACCGATCCCCCGTAGCTCGTCTCCAACAAATTTCGCAAGGCCCCCATCTGCTTTCCATTGGAGGTATCAATCGCTCGGAATGTCGTATTGCTCTGCAACCCTGCGAAATCGAGAATGACGTTGTCCTGAGCAAAGGCATAAGCCTCCTCCACAGCCGGCAACTCCTCCAGCTTCTCCGACATCTGGTTCCAGTCCAAGGTGGGTTGCACCACTCCACCAGGTGCATACTGTAGGACGATGTGAGGAGTGAATCCGAGGATTCGAGATTTGAGCTCTCTCTCAAACCCACCCATCACCGAAACCACCACAACCAACACCAGCACCCCCAGGGCCACGCCCACGAATCCGATGATCGAGACTAGCGAAACTCGTGTCCGCCTCGGAAGGAGGTAGCGAAGAGCTAAAGTCAGACTGAATGGCTTACGAGCGATGCCGTGTATTTAATGCTAGTTTACTAGCAAGGCAAGGCCAATGGCCCCCGTCGCTCATTTCCGGTGAGGCGCAGGTATCACCAGAACCGGAATCTCGGCCTTGCGAACCAACCCTTCCGTCACCGACCCGAGAAGCATGCTGGCCACCACTCCATGACCGTGGGATCCGAGCACCATCACGTCGGCCTCTACTTCCGTGCCAAACTCCAACAAGGCATTCTTCGGGTTTCCTTCCAAGAGGTGCGTCTCCACCTTGAGATCTCCCGACAGGGTCTTCCGCTTCTCATTCAGAGCCGACTCCGCTCTCGACCGCGCCTCCTTTTGGAAGACATGGATCGCAGGGAACTCTTCCGGGGTGAATCCATAAGCGCTGTAGGTCGGCTCAGGCTCCACCACATGCACCAAATGCAGGGTCGCACCAAAGACGCCAGCCATCTTGGCGGCAAATTCCAAAACCGGCCCGGAGGCATCCGAAAAATCAAGGGCTACAACGATGGTTTTCATGACTCCTAACTTCTAGCACTCCCCCCTGCCCCCCGCCACGTCGAATCAGCCCCCGCACAAAAAAACGCAAAATCCGCCCATTCAGGAGACAAAGGTCGCCAAAGGTCGCACGAACCACGCCCTTTTCCAAGTGAGGCATCCCACGTGAACCAATGAAGTCCCGCCCCAATCACCACCAGTGCAAATCAGTGAAATCAGCGGTTAAAAACTCTCTCCCTAGCGTCCCACCGTCATCTTTTCACTTGCCCCGCCTCACCGCCTCTCACCTACTGGTCCACATGATCCAATTCCTCCACACCCGCATCCGCGTCTCGGACCTCGACAGCTCCATCAACTTTTACTCCCAGCTCGGATTCGAACTCGGAGAACGTAAAACCTCCCCTCAAGGAAACCAACTCGCCTTCCTGAACCTTCCCGGGAACGACCACTTTCTTGAGCTTACCTGGTCCGCCGACTACAAAGTCGCCGTCCCCGAGGATCTCATGCACACCGCCGTCGGCGTCGAGAACATCATCGATTACTGCGACCGCCTCGAGAAAAACGACATCGAAATTTGGCCCGGCGGATGGAAAGAGAAATTCTCCTCCGGTGAACGCAAGATGGCCTTCGTCACGGACCCTGACGGCTACGAAGTCGAAATCCTCGAACGCTAAAGTCCGGAGAGCGGAACTGCACCAACCAGTTCCAACTCCCCCCTAAAACGGAATGTCGTCGTCGTCAGCCGCAGGCGCATCTGCTGCGGGCGCGGCAGGAGAACCACCTTGCGGTCGCGACTGCTCTTGCGGTGCGGACTGCTGCTGAGGACGTTCGCCGCCTCCGCCACCAGCACTGCCGAGAAACTGCATGTTCTCTCCGACAATCTTGAGACGACTGCGCTTCTGTCCGGAAGTCTTGTCCTCCCAACTCTCCATCTGCAAGCGGCCTTCAATATACACCGGCCGGCCTTTGGAAAGATACTGCGCCGCGAGTTCCGCCTGCCGACTCCATAAAGTCACATCAAGGAAAGTCGTCTCTTCCTGACGCGTCCCCTGATCGTTGTTCCATTGCCGATTGACCGCCATCCGAAGATCGGTCACTGCCGTGCCCTTCGGAGTGTAGCGCAATTCGAGATCAGCAACCACGTTGCCGATCAACATTACCTTGTTGAGATTCGCCATAACTTTCCCTCGAATCTACCCAGACTCCCGGCTGCTCCAAGAAAAATCTATCTTCGATTCCCTGAGGCTTGCCTCAGGAAAGCCGCTGGTAGTGCTGCAAGTGGACGGTCTTGTCCAACTTGAGGCGCTCCTGGATCTTGCTCACCTGAATAGGCTCTGCAATGAAGACGTAGTTCACATAGTGACCGGCATCCAGATGACGGGCATTGTAGGCAAAACTTCTCCGACCGAGCTGCTGAATTTCGTCGAGCTTGGCGCCCTCCGCTTCCATTTGCTTGGCCACTGCACCGACGAGGTCGTCGACGCTGTCATCATTCCCCTTGGTGTTCAGAACAATCAGGCTTTCGTATTTCCGGCTCACGTTTCTTTGCTGGTTTTTCTTTGGAATTGAATCGGTTGGCGGCGTCGCCAACTCCCCTTGCGAGGGCAACCTGAACAGCATCGATTGCTCTGGCAAGACTGTTTTCAACCTCCTCCCGCTCCTCCTCTCGGAAGCGTCCCAGAACATGCCCTGAGAGGTCCCGGCCCTCCGACCCACTGATGCCCACCTTGATCCGTGGAAAGTCCGGAGAACCAAGATCTGCCAACAGAGACTTGATCCCATTGTGCCCCCCAGCCCCCCCGGTCATCCGAAATTTCAGCTGTCCCAAGGGCAGCGCCACATCGTCATAAACCACCAGAATTGACTCCACCGGCAGCTTGTAAAACCCCGCCGCCGCCGCCACAGCCCGCCCACTGAGATTCATGTAAGTCTGCGGCTTCACCAAAATACAGCCCCCCTCCAACCTCGCCACGTGGGCCTTCCACTTCCGCTCCGACTTGAAGGTCAGGCCAGCCTGATCCGCAATCCGATCCAGCACCTCAAATCCAATATTGTGCCGCGTCCCCACGTACTCCTTCCCGGGATTTCCCAATCCCACCACCATGCGCGGCACATCCTGCATCCCTGCCCCATAGGAAAGGCGCAGGCTCCCCACAAGCCTACGCCCAATAAATCGTCCCTCGCGGACACAAAAAACCCGGAGCAGTCATCCTGCTCCGGGTTGTGAAATTCGATTCGAGAAGCTTAGCCTTCCGACTTCTCCTCGGTAGCGGCCTCGTCACCGCCCTCTGCGGCTCCGCCTTCGGCTGCCGCACCTTCCTCGCCCTCGACGTCCTCCTCGACGACCCGGGCCTTGGCGACCAACGCCACCACCACGTCTTCTCCGAGAGTCGGCTTCACGCCCTCAGGCCATGCCACCTCACCAATGTGCAGAACATCGCCAATCTCAAGATTTTCAACGTCAATGACGATGGTATCAGGAAGGTCCTTCGGAAGACTCACGATCTCCACCGAGTGCATCAGCTGCTCGAGCAGACCGCCTTCTTTCGCGCCAGCCGGCTCACCGTGCAGTTCCACTGGAAGGCTCGCGGTAATCTCGGTCTTCTGGTCAATGGCCAGGAAATCAATGTGCAGGACACGGCCGCTCAGCGGATGGTGCTGCACGTCCTTCAAGAAAGCGGACTGACTTCCGCCACCCTCCAACTCAAGGTTCAAAAGAATGTTCTCCGAGGCGCTCGCTCTGAGGAGGTCCTTGAAGGCCTTCTCGTTCACTTTCACATTCTGATTTTCCGCGCCACCACCATAGACCACGGATGGCACGTAGCCCTCCCGGCGCATTTGATTGAGAACTCCGGAACCAGTCCGCTTCCGCGGCTCGGCGTTGAGGGTATGAATGGTCGACATGATCCTAAATTGAGTGATTTGCGGCGTAATCCCCACCGCGGGGGCGGTTAGCTACAGACTTTGCCCGCCGATGTCAAAGAGAGAACTAACCGATTTACCCATATGAATTCGGGCGATCGCCTCTCCCAACAGCCCACCGACTGGCACCCGGGTCACCTTCTCCTCACAGCCACCCGGCGTGGAATCAGTGGTGATGACCTCATCAATTTGGGAATCCAAAATTCTTTGGCATCCTAAATCGCCCAAAACAGCGTGGCTGACGGCCGCAAAAATCCGCCCCGCCCCATTTTCCTTGGCCGTCTCAGCAGCCGCACAGAGCGTCCCCGCGGTCTCTGTCATATCGTCCACGATGACCACGTCCCGGCCCTCCACGGACCCAATCAGGGTCGAAGCCTCCACCTGCGTCGCACTGACCCGGTTCTTGGCCACAATCGCCAATTCCGCACCCAACTCATTCGCATAACTCCGGGCCATCTTCACGCCACCCACATCTGGGGAAACCACCGTCAAATTGCTCCCATCCACCCCTCGCTCCTCCATCAGAAAGCGCAGCAACACGGGCTTCGCGTAGAGATGATCCACCGGAATATCGAAAAACCCCTGAATCTGTGCCGCATGCAGATCCATCGTCAGGACCCGGTCCACCCCCGCCGCCGAAATCAGATTGGCCACCAATTTTGCCGTAATCGGCACCCGCGGCTCATCTTTACGATCCTGCCGGGCGTAGCCGAAAAACGGGATCACCGCCGTAATCCGTTCCGCACTCGCCCTCCTGGCCGCATCGACCAGGATCAACATCTCCATCAGGTTGTGATTCGTCGGAGGACAGGTCGGCTGAATGATAAAGAGGTCCTCTCCGCGGACGTTCTCATTGATCTTCGCGTAGGTCTCGCCGTCCGGAAATGCCGAAACACTCACATCCGCCAATTTTGCCCCAAGATGATCCGCAATGGACTTCGCCAAGCCCGGGTGTGCCGTCCCGCTGATGAGTTTCATAAAGTCAGAAGAGCGGCCAGTGTGCCCAGTTTGACCTGCTTGGCAATGGATTTAGAAAAGAGAGACCGGAATCCAAAACCCAGAGCCCGGACCAGCAAATCTCCCAAACAACTGCGTCCACGGCTTCTGTCACCCCTCCGGGCCTCGGCCAACTCTTCCCTCCAAGTTCCCATTTCCTCCCTCTCTGGCTCCCCCTCCCAATCAGTGAAATCAGCGGTCATATTCTCCTCCCCGACCTCCAACTACTGACTACCGACCTCTGAATACCGACCACTGGCTTCCTCCCCCTCACTTCGCCCCCCAACCGAACAGAACCGCCGGAACAGTCTTCAGCAAGAGCTTCAGATCCAACAGCAACGACCAGTTGTCGATGTATTCCAGGTCCATCGCCACCCAGTCCTCGAAACTCGTGATCTTGTTCCGCCCCCCGACCTGCCAAATGCAGGTAATCCCAGGCCTCATGCTGAGACGACGGCGATGCTCGGACTTCTCAAATTCCTCCACCTCGTAGAGCGGCAACGGTCGTGGCCCCACCAAACTCATGTCCCCTTTGAGCACGTTGATGAACTGTGGGAACTCATCGATACTCAACTTCCGCAACAATTTCCCAAACCGGAACACCCGCGGATCCTTCTCCAACTTAAAGACCGGACCGCTCATCTCGTTGCCCTGATCCTTCTTTACCGCATCCAACTTGAACTCGGCATCCGGCACCATCGTCCGAAATTTCCACATCATAAATGGCTTTCCATACCGGCCCGCACGCTTCTGCCGGAAGAAGATCGGCCCACGCGGACTCGCAACCTTGATGCCGATGGCCGCGATAACCCAGAACAAGGAGGTCGCAATAATGATCAGCAGAGCACCGACCCGGTCCACTACTTCCTTCACCCACAAGGCCCAGGACAGCTCAGGCGTGGACCGCAACACCAACATCGGCTTGCCACCCATACTGTCGAAATCCGGCCGCGCCACCTGCGTCTGAATAAAGTCCGCCGAGATCCATGCCTCCACTCCCTGTAGCTCACAAGCCTCCACCAGGTCAGCCAAGACACCGAATTCAGTGTGCTTCGCCGCAAAAATCACCCGCCCCACCGACCCCGCTTTCAGCATGTCCCGAAAATCATCAACGGTGCCCTGAGACGGACGAAAGTGCCCCACCACTTTATAGCCGTCTTTCACCTCATCACTCAAACCACTCTCGAACTCGCGACGGGATTCCTCCCCGCCCACATAGATCACCGCTTCCTTTGCATCCTCGGCTCTGACCGTAGTCAAGACAAGCGCCCTCACGAGCCACTCCCGCAAAAGAATAAACAACACCGCCAACGGCGCCGCCGTCCCCAAAATCAACCGGCTCTGCACCGGCATTTTCAGGGCAATCACGAGAACCCCCACCATGAAACCCACAATCACCAAGGCCTGAAACATCTGGATCAGCGAGCCTCCCAACCGCTTCCGCAACGGATTACGGTAAAACCCGAACCAGTCCAAAGCGATCGGCACGGAAGGAATGATCACAAACAATAAGGTCGTGAGATGCCCCAAGCCGGTGTCCTCAAGGTACGGCAGTTCAAGGAAGTCCCGCACCGGCTCACGCAGCATCGAGGCCACCGCAAACGACGCCCAAACCAAAAACGCATCCAAAAACTGGAGCGCCTGCACCGACAATGCTTCTCTTCGACCTTGTGCCATCGATTATATGTGTAAGCCCCTCTGAGACAGAACCCTTTGCACTGATCCCCCCAAGTCTCAATCACTAATCCATTCCCCCAGGGAATTCCACCA
>JAPKDA010000138.1 GCA_028822695.1 Akkermansiaceae bacterium | reverse complement strand
CCTGGAGCAACAAACTCCTTCGGGCCGTGACGGCCCTTTAGGCCCGGAGGGCCGTCAAAAGTCCAAGGTCCCATGTCAAAAGTCCCCCCCTGGGACCGCGGACGTCCCCGCCCGCTCCCCATTCAATATTCGGCGTTCGGAGTTCGACGTTCGGCGTTCTCCCCTCCCAAACCCTTGCAAACCGCCCTCATTCCCCCTAAATCCCCGCCTCCAAACCAAGCCCTGCGGTCCCAGCCGCAGCTTCCTCAATCTCCCTGAACCAATAACCGATAACCGGCGAAGCCAATGTCCACCATCATCTACACCCACACCGACGAAGCTCCCGCGCTCGCCACCTACTCTCTCCTGCCCATCATCCAGGCCTTCACCAAGTCCTCCGGCATCAACATCGAGACCCGCGACATCTCCCTCGCCGCCCGCATCATCTCCCAGTTCCCCGAGTTCCTCTCCGAGGACCAGCAACTCCCCGACGCCCTCGCCGAACTCGGTGCCCTCGCCAAAACCCCCGAGGCCAACATCATCAAACTTCCCAACGTCTCCGCCTCCGTCCCCCAGCTCAAGACCTGCGTCGCCGAGCTCCAGTCCCACGGCTACCCGCTTCCCGACTACCCCGACGAGCCCTCCACCGATCTCGAAAAAGACATCCAGTCCCGCTACGACAAAATCAAAGGCTCCGCCGTCAACCCCGTCCTCCGCGAAGGCAACTCCGACCGCCGCGCCCCCAAAGCCGTCAAGGAATACGCCAAAGCCAACCCCCACCGCATGGGCGCCTGGTCCAAAGACTCCAAAACGAACGTCGCCACCATGGGCGAGAACGACTTCGCCTCCAACGAACAATCCGTCACGATCGAAGAAGCCACCGAATTCAACATCGAATTCATCGCCGCTGACGGCACCATCACCACTCTCAAGGACAACGCCCCTCTCCTCGAAGGTGAAGTCATCGACGCCACCGTCCTCCGCAAGAAAGCCCTCCTCGCCTTCCTCGGCGAACAAGTGGCCCGCGCCAAGGAAGAAGGCATCCTCTTCTCCCTCCACATGAAAGCCACCATGATGAAAGTCTCCGACCCCATCATCTTCGGCCACGGCGTCCGCGTCTTCTTCCGCGACCTCATCACCAAACACGGCGCCACCCTCGAAGACCTCGGCGTCGACTTCAACAACGGCTTCGGCGACCTCCTCGCCAAAATTGAAACGCTCCCCGCCGACAAAAAGGCCGCCATCGAAGCCGACATCCAGTCCTGCTACGACAACGGTCCGGCCCTCGCCATGGTCAACTCCGACAAAGGCATCACCAACCTCCACGTCCCCAGCGACGTCATCATCGATGCCTCCATGCCCGCCATGATCCGGACCTCCGGCCAAATGTGGAACGCCGAAGGCAAAGCCCAAGACACCTTGGCCGTCATCCCCGACTCCTCCTACGCCGGCGTCTACCAAGCCACCATCGATTTCTGCCGCGAGAACGGCGCCTTTGACCCCACCACCATGGGCACCGTCCCCAACGTCGGACTCATGGCCCAGAAGGCCGAAGAATACGGCTCCCACGACAAAACCTTCCAAGCCCCCGGCACCGGATCCATCCGCGTCATCAGCAGCGAGGGCGAAGTCCTCCTCAACCACGACGTCGAAGAAGGCGACCTCTGGCGTGCTTGCCAAGCCAAAGACGCCCCCATCCAGGACTGGGTCAAACTCGCCGTCACCCGCGCCCGCGCCAGCGGCATGCCCGCCGTCTTCTGGCTCGACGAAGACCGTGCCCACGACGCCCAGATCATCGCCAAAGTCGGCCAATACCTCGGTGACCACGACACCGACGGCCTCGACCTCCACATCATGGCCCCCGTGGAAGCCACCAAGTTCACCTGCGAACGCCTCAAGCGTGGCCAAGACACCATCTCCGTCACCGGCAACGTCCTCCGCGACTACCTCACCGACCTCTTCCCCATCCTTGAAGTTGGCACGAGCGCCAAAATGCTCTCCATCGTCCCCCTCATGAACGGTGGCGGCCTCTTCGAAACCGGCGCCGGCGGCTCCGCCCCCAAACACGTCCAACAGTTCGTCGAAGAAAACTACCTCCGTTGGGACTCCCTCGGCGAATTCCTCGCCCTCGCCGTCAGCCTCGAGCACCTCGCCGTCCGCTACGACAACGCCAAAGCGCAAGTCCTCGCCGACACCCTCGACGACGCAACGACAAAGTTCCTCCTCACCGACAAGAGCCCAACCAGAAAACTCGGCGGCATCGACAACCGCGGCAGCCACTTCTACCTAGCCCTCTACTGGGCCCAGGCCCTCGCCGAGCAATCCCACGACATCGCTCTCGCCACCGAGTTCGCCCCCCTCGCCGACAACCTCGCCACCAACGAGGAAACCATCGTCGCCGAACTCATCGCCGTCCAAGGCTCCCCCGTCGACATCGCCGGCTACTACCAGCCGGATGCAGCCAAAACCGCATCCGCCATGCGCCCCAGCCCCACCCTCAACGCCATCGGCTAGCCCCCCTGGCAGTGCTGGTCTCCAGACCGGCACGAATACCAACAACTCGCCGGTCTGGAGACCAGCGCTCCCAGTTCCCTCAATCCGCGACCCCGGCAACATGTGGAAGGTGAATTTTTCCCGTGTCCAGTGGAAGCACGAGGTGGTGGATGGTGAATATGTTAGGGTTCCGCCGCATGGCACGGATCTCTGCTCAGGTCTGAACCCCGAGGACCAGCAGCACCCGGAAGATCACTGGGTATGGAGTCCCCAAGGTGCCGTCAATATGCACATTCCAGCCCACTGGGGAGAGGTGGTTTTCCAAGCCTAATATGTTCATAGAACCCAATATCGTTGTCGCGCGGGTGGTCTTTGGAGGGCTGGGTATGATTTATGTGGCCTACGGAAAATGGAAAGACCTTTGGCAGCCGAAGGCGCTCGGGTTTGGCCTAATGCTCTTCCCCTACTTTGTTTTAAGTTCAATGTGGCTCTGGATCATTGGGGGAATACTTAGCCTCGCGATTTTCATTGCGCGGGATTGAGTGTGACCGTGGGGAAATGCTCCATGCTAAATCATCAATGCTAAATTTAATCCCCTTCCACATCGAGATCAGGCACGTAGCCAAACGAAATACGTATGGGGCTCATATTGATGGCACGGTGGGCATCTCCGAGGTAAATAGAATGCTGCCCGCGATCTGACCTCTTTTATAAGTGGAAGGCTGAGTTAAAAGACCGATACGAGAGACTCTCTGTGTAGTGATTTTACTTTTTCTTTTAAAAAGTAGATTTAATTGTCACAAAATCCTGCTCGCACTACAATAGATGGTGTATACAAATACAACCCTATGAAAATATCATCAAAAACACTCAAAACCATTGCCGTTTCTGCAGGAATCTCAGCTACTGTTGTCGGTTTAGGCTCAGCAGCGGACATCGCAGCAGCTGAGAATGGCCAACCTCGCCCTACAGTTTGCCCACTTCCTCCTATCCAAGAAAAACGTGTCGTAGTGAGGCCAAAACACAAGACCATAAGGGACTTCTTCACTGAAGCTGACATCAATAAGGATGGCAAACTTAGCGCCAAAGAATTCAACAAGGCGTATATGGCTATCATTGCTCAAGAAAAAGCAAAGGCTGCACAGGCGAAGCAGCCAATACTACCGCATGACTCAAACGGCTGTCCGGGTTGCGGACTTGGCTAAAACGCTTCAATAAAATCCATGCCTCACGTCGGACTTTCGTTAATGCCTGAGACTCAGTTCTTACAGGCATCCATGCCTTTAATTGAAGCTGGCGATGTTGAGGCCCTAGAATGGAGCTTTGACACAGGTTGGAAAAATGGAGTCAGCGATTGGCTCTCCAACTTGATCGGTGTCTACTCTGAAGCAGGACGCCTAACTGGCCACGGAGTGCACTTTTCATTACTTTCCGCGGAATGGACTGACCGTCAGCAAGGCTGGTTGGATCAATTTAGAGAGGAAGTCACATGTCACCAATACCTCCACCACACCGAGCACTTTGGTTTTATGACCGCTGGTGACTTCCACCGCAGTGCTCCCTTACCCGTTCCCTTAACCAATAGCACTCTTAAGCTGGGAAGAGAACGATTTTCACAACTTGCAGAGGTCGCTCCCTGCCCATTGGGTATCGAAAACCTAGCGTTGGCACTATCTATTGATGATGCACTGCAACAACATGAATTCCTTGAAAAAATTGTTACTCCATCCAATGGATTTCTATTACTCGACCTCCACAATATATATTGCCAGCTGTGTAACTTTAACTTATCGCCCGCGGAGCTATTAGACAATTACCCATTCCACTTGGTCCGCGAGATTCATGTTAGCGGAGGCTCATGGGGGCCGACCGCTAGCTCGGACTCCCCTATTCGACGAGACACTCACGACGATGATGTGCCAGCCGAAGTCTTTTCATTACTCGATCATGTGCTTCCTCGCTGCCCTAATGTAGAAGCGGTATTTCTTGAGAGACTGGGAAACACTCTTCAAGAGCATCAATTCGAGCAATTTCGTAAAGACTTTCTCACTCTCAAATCAATAGTCGCTAATGGATAAACCCTATATCGATGAAGAACTCGCCGCTTCGCAGCAGCTGATGGTTGAAATTTTCGCCAACTGCATCAGCAGCGATGAGCTGATGAATGAGATTGAAAAATCAGATATTCAATCGGAGTTAAAGGTGTGGCTACAGGGCTGCCAACCGGATATGCTAGAAACAGCTGCGAGTTTAGTAAAAAAATGGGGCTCCACTTCACCTGACGATGGAGTTGGTCTTTAGATCTACCCAATCCCCTGCTTGTGCAACTTCTGCCCAGCATAAGCTCCGACCCAAAGGAGATTTTTTTGAGTGCGGTGGCCAGTCTTTCTCCACATCCAAATCCGGGATGTGGCCGAAGGAAATACGCATCGGAGCGGCTTCGATGGGGTTGTGGGCACCGCCGATGTAAATGGATTGCCTGCCAAATTTCTGCCCCAGTTTATCCATCGATTCGTTCAGCACTTGGTGGTTTGTTTTTTCGGTTTGAACAGGGTGCGCTTTCTCATCAGTAAATAATGATGGGGTGTAATTGCCAACGTGGGTGAGACGACCTAACACCATGGACACTTTCAGAAGGGCTTCAGAATGATGGGGGCGCTCGCGCCAGAGCAGGCTGGCTGAGTGGGCGAGACTAAAGAACAACCCCCTTTCTCCCCTCTCCGATCTCCTCCGCGACGCCCTCAAGGACGCCACCCAAAAAGCAAATTCCTAGCAGCAGAGCACCAGTTTCATCAGAGCCGCCAAG
>JAPKDA010000035.1 GCA_028822695.1 Akkermansiaceae bacterium | reverse complement strand
AAACGATCTTGGCAAGGCGGCCCGGGAAGTTACGCTCGCGGCGAATGATTTTCCCTCCGAAATCACCTAATGCCGCCATATCCCGGCCAACTCCGGAGGATTTCTTCCCAAAACACCGCCCACCGACGCACCGAACCACCGACTCCGCCCCCTTTCCCTCGCCCTCCGGTCCGGCCCAACGACTGGCTCAGGGGCCCACCCCAAAAGCAAATTCCTAGCAGCTCATGAGAAAATATCAAAATAGGCACATTCTTGCGGAACCGGCTGGGAAAGATACGGAGATGCCGCCAGTCGGATCCGCAAACTCAAAAGCTTTCAATTCAGCATGATAGATGGCACCCCGACATGGAGAGGGATTGTGGTATACGTGAAGGATGCTGTAAAAGCTTGCTTCAGGCGGGCTTCAATGCACGAAGACCCTATCCGCATATTTCGGACGGCAGTGGCTGTCTGTTTCGCGCTCTTCGTGACCGCCAATGCCTCACAGGCCGCGTGGACGACGATCTACACATTCGAGAAAAACAGCATCTCCCACGACGTGGTGCTGACGTTGGCCGGTGACAGCCTGAATGACCTCTTCACCAACGGCTACGACGGATTGAGCCTGAGTAGTTACGGCTCCGTTCTTTCGGTCGTGGATCTCGGGACGCAGGTCTCAACAGCCCCGCTTCAGGACCACCTGGTACGAGCAATGATCCCTCTTACGGGTTACGACCCATTCACGACGAATCCGGGTCAGGTGATCATGGTGTACAACGGGAACGTGGATTCTCGATACTTGAGAGACGACTTCAGTTCGGGGATCAACGAGAATCAGGCCTACGACTGGGATGCGTCCATAGCCGACACCTACGCCTATGTGATCAATCAGGGTGTGCCTATACCGGAACCGACCACCGCTCTTCTAGTTGGCCTCGGCTTGGCGGGGCTCGGCGTGACTCGTTCTGGAACGAAGGGCTGAGACGACCCGGCTTTACTTCCTTGAGTCGCCTTCCTTGGGAGCCGACTCACGGGGCGGATAGGAATTTCAAAGGCCCATGGTGCACCCTGGCCCATGTCCGGTACAGGTTAAAGAGGGGGCACAGGGGCTCTCGAGAGCGGGCTGGCCTCCGTCGGCGGTGACGAGATTATGTGTGTGCTCAACGCGTAGCCCGCATCGAAACTGGCATTCGCTTGAGCGAGTTCGTGAAACTCGAAAGCATGTAGTCGACGTTTCCTCGGCGATCGACCTCGACACCCCGTGCGATCAACTCCTCGAACACAACGCGCATTTCGAGGCGAGCCAAGTTGGCTCCGAGGCAGTAGTGGCTTCCAAAGCCAAAAGCGAGATGGTCATTCGGGTTGCGGGTAATATCGAACGAGAAGGGCTTCTCGAATACGGATTCGTCTCGGTTGGCGGACGAGTATCAGGCACCCCCCTTTTCCCCGCCCTCCGGTCCGGCCCAACGGCTGGCTCAGGCTCGCAAATTTGATCTTCCAAGTGGTCGGGTGAAGAACTGTCCCTTTACTCGTCTGGTTTGATGACTGATGAAGGCGGCGGTGTCGTGACCGGGTGCTTCACCATTCTGACCGCGGCCCACTTCGCGCCCTTTATTGCGAGCCAAGCCACGATCAGGACAATCGCCGTTCCACCCAACGCACCGAAGTCCGAGGGCTTGAAGCCGGACATGACTTGGGCGAGCGAGAAGAGAAAGCAGACCAGAATAAAAACAAAGACCCCGATGAAGATTCTGAGCAGGCACCTAGTCATGCCCCACCATTACAGAAAAAGAGGGATCATACGCCAATTCCATTTGTTGGCACGGGGTTAGCATATGCCTCGCCGCCCTTCATCCAACTCCTTAAATCCCTTGTTTTACAGGACGTACCAGCGATGGGAATCGAACCCATACTTCCGAAGAAACGCGATTTTGAATCGCGCGCGTCTACCAATTCCGCCACGCTGGCAATAAGCGTGGAGTCTTGGTCCTCTCCCCACAGCTGTCAAGGATGGCTGAGTCCCTGATGGTTGATTTCCGTCCACAGCCCCCCAACCCCACCGGCACGATAAATCCGGCCTACTTCCTCTCCAAATCGGGCCATTCCTCTTGCCCTGCTCCCTCTAGTTCCTACCATCACGCCGCACCGCAACTGCCGAGCCTGCCGCGCCCAAATGAACCGCATTTTCGTCGAAAAACGAGCCGAATTCAATTCAGAGGCCAAACACCTCTATCACGACATCCACAGCAGCCTCGGTATCGATGGCCTCGAAGCAGTGCGAGTCGTCCAACGCTACGACCTCGATGGTCTAAGCGACGACGAATTCGCAGCCGCCTCGAAACTCATCCTCTCCGAGCCCCAAGTCGATCAGGTCTCCTCGGAGCTGATGCTTGCCGATGGAGAAACCGCCTACGCGGTCGAGTATCTCCCTGGACAATTCGATCAGAGAGCCGATTCCGCCGCGCAATGTGTGCAAATCCTGACCGGTAAACAACGCCCTCTGGTCGCCTCCGCTCACGTCATTGTTCTCAAAGGAAACCTCGCCGCTTCCGACGTGCAGCGCGTCAAAGAATACACGATCAACGCAGTCGACTCCCGCGAAGCGAGCATGGAGGTCCCAGCCTCCCTCGAGATCCAATCTCCACCACCCGCCGACGTTCCCGAAATCGATCGCTTCAACGAACAAAGTAGCGACGAACTCGCCACCCTCCGACAAGAAATGGGCCTGGCCATGAGCCACGAAGATCTCATCTTCTGCCAAACCTATTTCCGCGACGAAGAATCCCGAAATCCAACCATCACGGAAATCCGCATGTTGGATACCTACTGGTCGGATCACTGTCGCCACACCACCTTCCTGACCCGCATCGAAGACGTCACCTTCGCCGACGGGACGGACCCGATTCAGACTGCCTACGAAACCTATAAAGCGACACGCGACACCGTCTACGGCCCCGACACCGCGCGCCCCATCACCTTGATGGACATTGCCCTCGTCGCCATGAAGGAGCTCCGCAAAACGGGCGAACTCAACAATGTCGAAGTCTCCGAAGAAATCAACGCGGCCTCCATCGTCGTTCCGGTCGATGTCGACGGGAAAGAGGAAGAGTGGCTCGTCATGTTCAAGAACGAGACGCACAACCACCCCACCGAGATCGAGCCCTTTGGCGGCGCGGCAACTTGCCTTGGCGGCGCGATTCGCGACCCCCTCTCCGGACGATCCTACGTCTACCAAGCAATGCGCGTCACCGGAGCCGCCGACCCACGCACCCCTTTCTCAGAAACTCTTCCAGGGAAACTCCCTCAACGGAAGATCTGCCAGGTCGCCGCCAAAGGATACAGCTCCTACGGCAACCAGATCGGACTGGCCACCGGCCAAGTCTCCGAGGTCTACCACCCCGGATACGTGGCCAAACGGATGGAGATCGGCGCCGTCATCTCAGCGACGCCGCGAAAGAACGTCTTCCGGGGCTCCCCTGCAACCGGCGACGTCATCCTCCTCATCGGCGGTCGCACCGGTCGGGACGGAGTAGGCGGAGCCACCGGCTCATCCAAAGAACACACCGACACCGCCCTCGAAAATAGTGCCGAGGTCCAGAAAGGCGATCCTCCCACCGAGCGGAAAATCCAGCGCCTCTTCCGTAACCCCGAACTCACCCCCAAGATCAAGGTCTGCAACGATTTCGGCGCCGGCGGCGTGTCGGTGGCCATCGGAGAGATCGCTCCCAGCCTCGACATCGATCTCGATCAAGTTCTTAAAAAATACGAGGGCCTCGACGGCACCGAGCTCGCCATCGCAGAATCACAGGAACGGATGGCCGTTCTCGTCGATCCTGCCGACACCGACTATTTCATCCGCGAAGCCGATCGCGAAAACCTCGAGTGCGTGCTCGTCGCCCGCGTCGCTGATCACGGCCGCTTGATCATCCGCTGGCGCGACACACCCATCGTCAGCCTGAGCCGCGATTTCCTCGACACGAACGGAGTGCAACTCTCCAGCCGCATCGAAGTCGCTGCACCGCCGAGTGAGGGCCCGCTTGGTCAAGCGCTTCCCTCCGTCGATGCTGCGGAAGGCCTCGACGCCAAATGGCAAACGCTCCTCTCCGACCTGAATCATTGTTCCCAGAAAGGCCTCGGCGAGATGTTCGACTCGTCCATCGGCGCCGGCACCGTCCTCAGTCCCTTTGGCGGAGCCCGCCAAATGACCCCTCCAGATGCCATGGTGGCCAAGATCCCTCTACTTGAAGGGAAAACCGACACAGCCACCTTCATGAGCTGGGGCTTCAATCCACGAATTGCCCAGTGGAGTCCGTTCCACGGAGCCTATTTCGCCGTGACCGAGTCGGTCTGCCGGGTCGTCGCTGCTGGTGGCCAACTCTCCGACATCCGCCTGACCTTCCAGGAATACTTCGAAAAGCTCGGCACCGACCCGGTCCGCTGGGGCAAACCCTTCGCCGCCCTGCTCGGCGCCTTCCAAGTGCAACATGGGCTCCGACTCGGCGCCATTGGCGGAAAAGACAGCATGTCCGGTTCCTTCAATGAGCGCGACGTCCCTCCCACTCTCGTCTCCTTCGCCGTGGCACCCGGTAAAGCCAGCCAGGCCCTCTCGCCAGAGTTCAAGGGAGCCGGCAATCCAGTCTACCTCCTAGAGCTCGATCGCGACGCCAACGGGCTACCGGACCTCGACCAACTCAAGTCGGTCGCGGCAGCCATCCACCAACTCAATAAAGATGACCAGCTCAACGCGGTCCACAGCCTTGGCGAGGGAGGAATCGCTGCCGGCATCGCCACGATGGGCTTCGGTAACTGGATCGGATTTGAGGAAGCAAAGGAATCAGGCGACCTCTGCCTCTTTCGCGAACGCTATGGAGCCTTCCTGATCGAAGCAAAGCCCTCCGCCCCGATCCTCGAATCACTTCCAGGCTCGATTTCCCTCGGAAAAACCACTGCCGATTCCTGCATCAGTTTACGCAGCTTCGCACTGAGCCTCTGCTCCTTACACGCTCCTTGGACCAAGACCCTCGAGGACATCTACCCCACCCAAGCCGACTCTCCTCACCCCGAGCTCGAAACCTTCAAGAGCGCTGCATCTCCAGCCAGAACCCGCAGCACCTCCCCCTCCTCAGCCACCCCAAAGGTCATCATCCCGGTCTTTCCCGGCACCAATTGTGAGTATGATACGGCCCGCGTTTTCCGGGAAGCCGGTGCCGACCCCGAGATCTTCGTCTTCCGGAACCTCCACCCCGATGCGGTCGAGGAATCCCTCCAAGAACTGGCCGGAAAGATCAGCCAATCGCAAATCCTGATGCTTGCCGGTGGATTCAGCGCCGGCGACGAGCCCGATGGATCCGGAAAATTCATCGCCACCGCCCTCCGAAACGCCCACGTCCGTGATGCCACGATGCAACTCCTCAACGACCGGGACGGCCTGATCCTGGGTATCTGCAACGGCTTCCAAGCCCTCATCAAAACCGGGCTCCTCCCCTACGGCGAAATCCGCGACCCCGAACCCGAGGCCCCGACCCTCAGCTTCAACGACATCGGACGCCACGTCTCCTGCTACGTGACCACCCGCGTCGCCTCCACCCTCTCCCCCTGGCTCTCACGCTGCAAGGTCGATGACCTTCATCAAGTCCCCGTCTCTCACGGTGAAGGCAAATTCTACGCCTCCGCCGAGACGGTCGGGGAACTGGCCAACAATGGCCAGATCACCACCCAATACGCCGCCCCCTCCGGAGAGCCCTCCATGGAGATCGCCCACAACCCCAACGGCTCCGTCTACGCCATCGAAGGAATCTGCAGCCCCGATGGCCGGGTCCTCGGTAAAATGGGCCATAGCGAACGTCGCGGATCCGAAATCGCTAAGAACATTCCGGGCGCCAAACACCAGCCAATCTTCCAAGCGGGTGTTAGTTACTTCGACTAATTGAGTGTAATGTCGCTCATAATGCGTTATTTCCTGTCATTTTGAGCGCTAATACACCCACCTCTCTCGCTGGCGCTTGACTCTGAGTAAAATTACGCTCACTATAGGCATCAAGCTCCTATAATGCGCATGGATCAGCCCAACTCCTTCCAATTTCTCAGTGATCCCCAGATCGAGGCCGAACTCGGCAAACGCCTCAAACGCAAACGCGTCGACCTCGGCTTGAACCAGACAGAACTCGCCGAGAAAGCCGGCCTGGGACGCCGCACGGTCTATGCCGTGGAGAACGGCAAGGGATGCACCCTCCCCACCTTCATTGCCCTCCTCCGAGCCCTCGGAGCTCTCCATGAGCTGTCTGAACTCCTTCCGCCACCCGAGATCAGCCCGATTGCCCTCACCGCAACCAGGGTCAAGGAGCGTAAGAACCCCTACAAAGCTCGTCCTAAGAAACCGGACACTCCCTGGGCCTGGGGCGATGAACAACCATGAAGACCTCCGCCAAAGTCCTCATCTACGACACGCACATCGGCAGTGTCACTTGGGACGAGTCGCGGGAACTCGGTGTCTTCGAGTACCATCCCCAATTTCTCTCCAGCGGGATTGAGGTCGCCCCCCTCACCATGCCTCTTTCCGGAGGCACTCATGTGTTCCCAGACCTCCAGCGGGAAACCTTCAAAGGCCTTCCAGGGCTTCTCGCCGACTCCCTTCCCGATCAATTCGGCAACCTCCTCATCGACCGTTGGCTCGCCGACCAAGGCCGCTCCGCCAACTCCTTCAATCCCGTGGAACGCCTTTGCTACCTGGGGTCTCGCGGCATGGGCGCTCTCGAATTCCAACCGACTCTCACTCCGGACCTCCCCAGCTCGGTATTGGAGGTCACCGAATTAGTAGACCTCGCCAATCGCGCCCTCTCTGCCCGGGAGACCCCCCATACTTCCATCGACTCGGAGAAGGCCCTCACCGAAATCATCCGCGTCGGCACTTCGGCTGGCGGCGCCCGAGCCAAGGCCATCATCGCCTGGAATCCCGCTACCAACGAAATCCGTTCGGCCCAAGTCCCCCTGCCCAATGGCTTCGAACTCTGGTTGCTCAAATTCGACGGCATTCACGGGAACCGCGACAAGGAAACCGCCGATCCGCAAGGCTACGGCCGAATCGAATACGCTTACCACCTCATGGCCCGCGCCGCCGGAATCACCATGAGCGACTGCCGCCTCCTCGAAGAACACGACCGGGCCCACTTCATGACCCGCCGCTTCGACCGAACTGACGACGGGGACAAACTCCACCAACAAACCCTCTGCGGAATCGCCCATATGGACTTTAACCAAGCCGGCGCCTACAGCTACGAACAAGCCTTTCAGGTCGCCCGCCAACTCGGCTTGCCCCATACCGACCAGGCGGAACTTTACCGGCGAGCCGTCTTCAACATCCTCGCCCGAAACCAGGACGACCACACCAAGAACCTCTCCTTCCTCATGGATCGCCGCGGTTCATGGAAACTCGCTCCGGCATACGACGTTATCCACAGCGACAACCCAAACGGAGAGCGGGCCAGCCGCCATCAGATGAGCCTGCACGGGAAACGCGACGACTTCACCCCCCACGACCTCCTCGCCGCCGCTCCGGCTGCCAACATCAAGCCCGCCCTCGCTCGAGCGATCATTGGCCAAGTGCATGAAGCCGTCCGGAACTGGAAAGAGTTCGCCTTGGAGGCCGAAGTCTCCAGCAACCTGCACCACGCCATCGCGCAGACACTGCGAACCAACTTGTTCGAGGCAAACGATCTAACTTTCTGAAGTCGCCGACTGCACCCGCTCGAGCACCTCAGCATAGGCTTCCATCACCCCGCCCAAATCCTCGCGGAAGCGGTCCTTGTCCATCTTCTCACCCGTCTTGAGGTCCCAGAGACGACAGGTGTCAGGACTGATCTCATCGGCTAAGACGATCTTGGAAGGATCCTCCGCAAGACGACCAAACTCGATCTTGAAGTCCACCAATCCCAATCCGCACTCCTTGAAAAAATCGATCATGACACCATTGATGATGAGGGCCTGCTCTTTCAAAAACGCGCACTCTTCCGGTGTGGCGAGACCCATTTCCCGGGCATAATCGTCGTTGATCAACGGATCACCCAACTCGTCACTCTTATAGCTGAACTCCACGATGGGGGTCTTGAACTTGGTGCCTTCCTCAACCCCCATCCGCTTCGAAAAGTTGCCCGCCGCTTGATTCCGCACGATCACTTCCACCAGCAGGATATCGACCTTCTTCACGAGGAGGTTCACCTCGTCAACATCTGCCACGAGGTGCGTGAGGGTCCCCTTTTTCTCAAGCATCTGATACATCAGGAGCGTAATGGCCTTGTTCAGACGCCCCTTGTCCTCAAAGACCGCCTTCTTCTCCGCGTTGAAGGCCGTGGCCTCATCTTTATATTCCATCCGGAGAACATTCGGATCGTCGGTCGTATAAAGTCTCTTTGCTTTTCCCTCGTAGAGCGGCGCCATAGAGAGGAATTAACTGCGACTCCGAGAACCGGTCAAGACCCACAGGCGTGAGAGCGCCGAATGTTAATAAGTCCCTCCCATTCGCCTCCAATCAGCGCTCTCCGCCCATCAAAATTCGATCCCCACTCCCGGCCTGGGCACCACAATCCGATCCGCCATTCCACGTCGGTCCGCTTCGACCATCAAACGCTCCAAGGGCTCATCCGGATGCTCACAACTGAGCATAAATGTTCCGAAATGCATCGGGATCATCAACCGCGCTCCAGTGTCCTCAAACGCATCCAGCGCTTCCTCCGGAGTCATGTGCACATCCCGACCGCTCGGCGGCTCGTAGGCACCGATCGGCATCAGGGCGATATCAATGTCTTCCCGCGCCCCGATCTTCTTGAAGCCTCCGAAATACGCACTGTCTCCACAGTGAAAAATCGATCTCTTCTCACTCGCTACAATAAATCCACCGTAGTCGCGATGAGTATCATGTCCGAACCGCGCTCCCCAATGGTGCGACGGAGTATGCAAGACCCTCAATCCGCCAATCATTTCCTCTTCCCAGATCTTCATCTCCCGCACCGCTGGAAAGCCCAGTCGCTTCACCAAGGAACCACTCCCGCGGGGCACCACGATCCCTTCCCGCGCCTCGACCCGCTTCAGACTTTTCTTATGCAAATGATCAAAGTGGGCATGAGAGACTAATACCAAGTCCACATCCGGAAGATGATCTAACAGAATTCCCGGACGCTGCAGCCGCTTCACCGCGCCCAACCAAGTCGCCCAGTTGGGATCAAATAACACCGAGTGTCCCTCAAACTGCACAAAGAACGAGGCATGCCCAATCCAAGTCACCCGCGCCTTCCCCTTCGCCGGCGGCTCGAGAACCGGATGCTTCGGAGTTCCGGTAATCTTCTTGAAAATCTGGGGAACCACCCGGTAGCGCAAATACTTCAGGTTACGCCGCGGCCATCCCTTGGTCGGCATCAAGCCGGCATAGTCTTCGTTACTCCGCTTGCGAGTTACTTCCTCCACCTGATCAAGGCTACTGGATTTCGCTCCCCCTGCAATCGATCAATCCAAGGCTCCCGCAATCTCTGCCGCGTAGCGTTTCGCCAAATCGCCAAATCCGGTCCCGTCATCTGCATACAGCACTCCACGTGAGACATTCACGACATTCGGCGCCTTCCGACCGGAGCCCTTCAAGGCCTGCAGGTCACCTCCTTGCGCCCCCAACCCCGGAATGAGCAATGGCACATCAGGCAAACTCCCCAAGACTTCCTCGGCGGCATTGGTCAAACCAACAACCAAACCCACATCGGTGGCCCGGCCCTCTTCCTGCGCCCTTCGTGCAAAATCTCCCACAATCTCGTAAACCTTCCGCCCGCCGACATCCTGACACTCAATGTCCGCGCTCCCTGGGTTTGAAGTCACCGCCAAGGCATAGATCCCCTTTCCGGCCTCATCCAAAAACGGCTCCAAGGTATCATAGCCCATGAAGGGATTCACCGTCGCCGCATCGGCCCCAAACTCATCAAAACATGCCCTCGCATAGCGCCGCTGAGTTTCACCAATGTCACTCCGCTTGACGTCAAGGATAACTGGGATGTCGTCCGGGACAAATTCGATCACCTGCTCCAACATCGCGACCCCCTCCGAACCCATCGCTTCAAAGTAGGCACTGTTCGGCTTGAAAGCCGCCGTGAATTCCGCGGTTTCCTCAATGACCTGCCGTAGAAAATCCTCCACGCCCTGCACCGTATTCCCATGCTTTTCTGGACGGGGATCTAGCCCCACACACAACCGCGACCCCGACGCTGTAATCCGCGCCGCCAACCGTTCCGAAAACCGTATCTCCGCCATCTGGGCTGAAATCCTGATCCAACCGGCCAAAAAGGGAAAGCGTTTCATTTGGGATTCTGAAGCATCCCTGCGAGAAGGGTGCTTGGGACTCCTGCCCGCATTTCTAGCCTGACCCGGCAGGCAACCCTCCCATGGGTTGCGAAGACATCGACTGAACCGAGGTTCACATCGATAGGATCAACTTCGAATGAGCACCCCTGCCGTGCTACACTGAACAATGCGTTGGTTCTTTGTCTTCCTTGCCCTGGAGTCTATGGTTTCGCCGTGCCCGACTCCGTCGTTGAACTCCTCCAGGAACTGATCCGCATCCCCTCCGTCAACCCCGACGGAGATCCCGGAACCGAATACACTTGCGAAGCGAATCTTGCTGCTTGGCTGACCCCGTGGCTCGCAGAAATGGGCTACGCGGTCACCCTCGACGAGATTCTCCCTGACCGCCCCAATCTCATTGCCCGCGCCCCTGGCCCTAACAATCGCCCTCGCATCCTCCTTGGTCCCCACCTCGACACCGTCGGGGTGGGCGGCATGAGTATCGATCCCTTCGGCGGCGAACTCCGCGACGGGCGCATCTGGGGCCGCGGCGCCTCCGACACAAAAGGCCCCATGGCCGCCATGCTCTGGGGACTCTACGAAAACCGCGACATCCTCGAATCCCTCCCCGTGGCCGTCGATTTCGTCGGCTTCATGGCCGAGGAATCCAGCCAATGGGGATCCAAGGAATTCGCCAAAAATTATGCAGCCGACTACGAATTCGCCCTCGTCGGCGAGCCCACTTCGCTCGATCTGGTCCACGTCACGAAAGGCGCCCTCTGGCTCACCCTCGTCACCGAAGGCATTGCCGCCCACTCTTCCCAACCGGAACGTGGCGAGAATGCCATCCTCAAACTCACCCGCAGCCTCGATCGATTAGACCGCGAACTGCGCCCTTCCCTCGAGCAGTTCACCCACCCGGTTCTTGGCTCGCCCACCCTGAACGTCGGAGTCATCTCCGGGGGCACCCGCGCAAATATCATCCCAGACCACGCTCAGGCTCAGATCGATATCCGCACCGTGCCGACCCTCGTCGCCGATCAGACCGCCCTCGGCTTTGTGCAAAAGTTCGTCGGCACCCACGATCTCCCCATCAGTCTCACCAACCCCGTCGAGAACCCACCCATGGAAACCCCTGTGGAACACCCTTGGATGCAGCGCCTGCTGAGCATTCACCCCAGCTCAACAGCAGTTGGCGCACCCTGGTTCTCCGACGCCGCCCATCTCAGCGCCGTCGGACTCCCCTCCATCTGCGTCGGCCCGGGCTCCATCGATCAAGCCCATACGAAGGACGAGTTCATCAGTAAGACCGATCTTGAGGCCGGTGCCGATTGGTTCACGGCTTTACTCCGGGCACTGGAGTGACCGGAACATCGGGGGCCTTCGGTGCTACCGCCAGTCCCTTGTAGCCGATCGCAAAGACCAATCCGGTCAAGGCGCACATCCCCGACAGAACCCACCAGTAGGTGGTCCACCCCGCCGCTCCGTGCCCCACCACCAGCCAGCGATAGAGCCCGCCCACCAACTTCGTCCCAATGACCGCCCCAAGCCCCCCGGACACCAGGGTCAGCAATGCCTGCGTCTGGGCCCGCATCCCCGGCTCGACCCGCCGGTCGACAAAGACCCGGCCGGATTCGAAGAAGAAGGTCCACGCGAATCCGTGCATTCCCACCCCGATCAGGATCAGGAGAACGGAATCGATCGACCCTCCCCAAGCATAAAGCCCGTATCGCAGCACCCCACAGCCGATCGCAAATAGCAAAAGAAACTTCAGCCGCCAACGCATCAAGACATACCCTAACAACATTAAGGACGCCACCTCCGAGACCTGCCCCCAGGTCATCGCCGCAGCCACCCTCTCCACCCCCAGGTCCGCCAAATGCCTCGGGGTGTGCATGTAAAACGCCGCCAGCGGAATTGAGAACAGGAACGCCGTGAGAAAGTATACCGCCTGGTCCCGATCCTTCAGAACCTTCAGAGAATCAAAGCCTAAGGAGCTCATCCATCCTGCCGAGGCTCCTCCCCTCGGCGGGGTGTGGGGCAGGCACAGGCAGGCAAACCCCGCAAAGATCCGCACCCCCGAAGCCATCATCCCGGTCGATGCCGATTGGTCGATCCCCAGCCAACTCACCGACCACCCTGCTGCCACCCAGCCCACTGTCCCCCAAACCCGGTACGAACCAAACTGCCGCGCGGTGTCCTCCAGATTGCTCAGCGCCACCGAAGTCAACAACGACCAGGCCGGAGCGGAAACGAGCGCATTGATTCCCAGAAAGGTCAGGAAGAGAACCGGGCTCTCGGAGTGCTCCAAGAACCAGAAGGCCAGAAAGAGAAAGATCGCCCCACCTGCCAGCACCACAAAAAGCACCTTCTCGGCAGGATAACTTCGATCCGCCTTCGCCGCGAAGGCCAAGGGCGAGAGCATCCCCGCCAGCGGCGGAAGAACGAAGGCCCACTCGATGATCCCCGGTCCCCAACCCTTCGCATGCAGCACATTGCTCAGCACCGGGAACCAGCACCCGGGCGCCGCCGCCAACAAAAAGAAAACCACCGCGATCCAGTATCGATTTCCCACAATCCTGCCGCGCTGCACGCCCACACGCTACGAGCCTTGCCCGCGCGATCCAATCAAGATCGCCTCCACGGGCACGATTTCAGCCCCCCAAACTCCGCACCGTGACCTCATCGGCAAGCCGACTCCGTAGCTCCGTGAGCCCCGACCGCAGGCTCTTCCCCACCTCCCGCGCCGATCCAAGCCCCGCTCCCTGAATCAGGATCCGATTGTGGAAACGATCCAACTCCATCACCACGGCTGGCTCCAAAACCTGACAACGACGCTCCAGTTCCTTCATGCTCAGTCCTGGAGTCGGCAGCAAATTACTGATGATCACCCCCTCGGAACGAACCCGCTTCGCCATCAAACCAGGCAAGACATCCCATGACACCCCGGGCTTCACGACATCCTTCCCGACTGGCACCGACAAGTCCTCCACGATCACATCAAAACGCTTCCCTTGCCGCCTCAACCACGTCACCGCGTCAGCCTCTGCAAAGGCGAGTTCCCCTCCCCAGGCTCCGACGACCTCCTGATAAACCCCAAATCCGTCCGCGTCCAAATCCACCGCCTCGACGGCTTGCTCACCACCCAGCTTCCGCAGCGGTGCCATCATCCCCCCGCCCGCAAAGCCCAACATCGCCATTCGTGGCCCGGGCGAAAATAAGACCGTGGCCGCCGCCAGCACATCAAAGACACTATGCGTCGGCCCCGGAGCCCGTAACACCTCGCTCAGCACACAACCATGCTGCATGAGCCGAACGCCTCCTTTAAATTTCCTGACCCGCGTGCTCACGGCGCTACTCCTTCCCTACCGCCACCCCTCCTGTCGAGGGGAAGTTTCTTGGACTCGCAATCTCCCTAAATTACCCCCGTGAACACCGCCTCGACCGCTCCGGACTAAACTCTTGATGTCAAGGGTTTCGAAGGCATGAGCGGACTCCACTTCGAAGACAGGGACCAAGACACCATGTGTCAAAAAACCCCTCGTTAACAGCGTCCAGCACCCCGCCTACGTCCTCAAACATCCTAACGGAGCCTCGAGACAGTCCGCGAGTTCACCTACCCTGACTTCGCCTCAAAACCCGGAGTGGACTCAACTACTATTTAAACAGTAGTTAACGACCTCGAGAGATCTTTTGGACTGCACTGGCAGAGCGGGGCCCGAGCGCCGACACCGCTTTCGCGCAACACCATCAGCCCCCCCTTCACCCCGCCACGCTTCACACACAAGCGCCATCCCCACCCTCCGGGCCTCTGCCACCAACCACCTCACTCCGCCATCGCCACCGCATTCGCTGCGGCATAGTGCTTCGCGTGGGTCAGACTGATCTTAACCTCCTTGATCCCCTTCCGCTCCGCAAACTCCTTCCCGGCACCATGCAGGCGCAGGCTCGGTTCTCCAGCTTCCCCTCGGAGCACCTCCACCTCCGTCCAAGCCACTTCCTCCCCAATCCCTGTCCCAAAAGCTTTGGAAACAGCCTCCTTGGCCGCCCAGCGAGCCGCATAGTGCAGCTCCGGTCGCTTCTGCTTGGAGCAGTAGGCCCTCTCCTCTGCGGTAAAAACCCGCTCCAAAAACCGCTCCCCAAACTCCTTCAGAGCCTCCTCAATCCGCTCCACTTCGATCACATCGATCCCGACCCCGAAGATCTTCATTTTCCGTAGCCCTCCATCAGTTGCTTCATCTCCCGCACCGCCTCACGTATTCCAACCCTCAATGCTCGAGCGACGATGCTGTGCCCGATGTTCAATTCAGTGATCCCCTCGATGACCAACAGCTTCGCGATGTTTTCATAGTTGATCCCGTGGCCCGCATTGACCTGCAGCCCGAGTTCAAGCCCCAGCGTCGTCGCCTCCGCCAAGGCCTCAATCTCCCGCTCTTGCTCCTCTCCCACCGCATTCGCAAAGCGTCCGGTGTGCACTTCAATCATCTCCACACCCAACTCAGCCGCTCCCGAAATCTGCGCCAAATCCGGATCCACGAAGAGGCTGATCTTGATCCCCGCCTCTTGCAGTCGGCCCAAGCCGTCCTTTAATCCATCCTTCAGGTTGGCGACATCAAGCCCACCCTCCGTCGAAATCTCATCCCGATGCTCCGGCACGAGACACACGAACTCCGGCTTCAATCTCAAGGCCATCTCCACCATCTCCGGCGTATCTGCCATTTCGAAATTCAGCGGCAGATCCACCCCTTCCCGAATCGCAAAGGCATCCACCTCCTGAATATGCCGCCGATCACCCCGCACGTGCAGCGTGATTGAGTCGGCACCACCCTCTTTCGCGTCCAGAGCGCCCTGTAGAGGACTTGGTTCAGCATTGGGCGACTCGACCATCATCGCATACCGCGCCTGCCTCAGCGTCGCAATATGATCGATATTGACCCCTAAGAGCAAACTCATCGTTTTAGTGGCGGAAGTGCCGGTGCCCCGTGAAGACCATTGCCATTCCTGCCTCGTTGGCTGCCGCGATGACTTCCTTGTCACGCATGGAGCCGCCTGGCTGGATACAAGCTGTCGCGCCGGCATCAATCGCGGCCTGCAATCCGTCCGCAAATGGGAACATCGCATCCGAAGCAATGACACTGCCCTTCAACGAGAGCCCCGCTTCCTCAGCCTTCCAAACCGCAATTCGGGCCGAGTCAATTCGACTCATCTGACCTGCCCCAATCCCAAGGGTCCGATCTGTCGCGCCAAAGACGATGGCATTCGACTTCACGTGTTTCACAATGCGCCAGGCAAAACGCATCGCCTGCAATTCGAGTTCCGTCGGAGGACGATCGGTGACCACTTTCCCTTCGAGTTTCTCCAAACCCATCACGGTATGATCCCGATCCATGACCATCAATCCACCCGGAGCGGACCGAATCAACGGCTCCTTCTTCGCGCTCTGGTAGGCTTCATGCATCTTCATGAGCCGAAGATTCTTTTTCTTCTGCAGGACCGCCCGGGCCTCGGGTTCGTAGTCCGGCGCGATGATCACATCAGTAAAGATCTCCGAAATAATTCGGGCCAGCCCCTCGGTCAGCGGCCGATTACAAATGATCACTCCACCAAACGGCGCCTGCCGATCAGTCTCAAAAGCCTTCTGCCACGCCACCCGCAAATCCTCGTCATCCTGACCCACTCCGCAGGGATTGGTGTGCTTTAGAATCGCCACGGTTGGACGCCGATAGTCGAGGATCAGATCCGCCGCAGCCTCGATATCCAAAATATTCGTGTAGCTCAATTCCTTGCCCTGCAACTGGCTGAAGCACTCCGCAAAGTTCCCGTAGAGCCGCGCCTTCTGGTGCGGGTTGTCTCCGTAGCGCAGGTCCTGCTCCAGAGGCAGTGAGATATCGAAGCATCCCGCCGTGCTGTCGTCGCACTGACCAAGGTAGTTTCCGATGGCCGCATCATACTCCGAAGTGCGCCGGAAAACCTTCACTGCAAACTCCTCCCGCAAGCGCAGGGAGGTGTCTCCACTGTGCTCCCGCATGTCTTCGATCACCCGGGCATAGTCCGAAGGATCAGTCACCACCGTCACCGCGGAGGAGTTCTTCGCCGCGCTCCGCAACATCGAGGGCCCACCGATATCGATGTTCTCGATCGCCTCTCCGAGCGTCACACCCTCTTTCGCGACGGTCTCCTCAAAAGGATAAAGGTTCACAACCACCAGGTCGATGCTCGGAATGTCGTTCGCCTTGGCCTGACGCTGATGATCCTCGGAGTCCCGCTTCTGCAAGAGACCGCCGTGCACTTTCGGATGCAGGGTCTTCAGCCGTCCTTCGAATAACTCAGGAGCCCCGGTGAACTCAGAGACATCCATCACCGGCAGCCCAGCATCACGCAGAACCTTGGCAGTTCCACCAGTGGAGAGTAGTTCCACACCAAAGTCCTCGCAGAGGACCTTGGCAAACTCGACAAGTCCTGACTTGTCCGAAACAGAGAGGAGAGCACGTTTGATCGCCATAATAGGAGGTCGGGGGTTCCCCGAAGCCTCTGCTCCCTAGTCAGAGAGTCCCTTCCGAGCAAGTGGAATGTGGCTTCTCCCCCCAGTAGCGGACTTGTTCACAACGCCTGCCAGCGCTCCACCACGGTCGGTCTGATTTCCCCCACCCCCTCGATCCCCAGCTCCACAACATCCCCATTCCGCAGGAAACGTGGCGGATCAAAGCCGCGCGCCACCCCCGAAGGCGTCCCCGTCGCAATCACATCGCCCGGAAGGAGGATCATGAATTTCGACGCGTAACTCACCATCTCCTCCACCGAAAAAATCATGTCGGAGGTCACACTGTTCTGTCGCACCTCCCCATTCACCTTCGTCCACAGCGACAAATCTTGGGGATCATCGATCTCGTCCACCGTCACCAACTCCGGTCCCGCCGGGGCAAAGGTGTCGCAACTCTTCCCCTTCACCCGTTGTCCCCACCCCCCTTCTGGAACGCACGTTCGCTGTAATCGCAGAGGATCGTGTAAGCAGCGATGATATTACGGACTTCCTTTTGTTCCACGTGGACTCCTCGCTTTTCTAAAATAATTACCAACTCGACCTCATCGTCGAGCTTCTCTGAATCGCGGGGCACCAGCACGTTATCGAAGGGGCCCGACCAATGCCTTACTGGCCTTCATAAAGATCAACGACTCACTCGGAACCTCCCCTCTTTCACCGCGCGAAACAGCCTCATTCGAACATGCCTCCCGCTTTCGCCCGCTTCGTAACTTCGGCCTTCTGCTCCTTCGTCAGCAAGCATGAATTTCTCAGGATCAGGCCGCGCCTGTCCCTCTGAAACATAGTCCCGATACTCCATCCACCCCCGCTGACCCTCCTGCACAACCGGGAGCTGATAGCCCGGAAATTCCTCCTTCCGCGTTGCGTAGATCTTGTTCAGCGCCTGGTCTTGTTTTTAAAATTCCGCCTTCGCCTCGGCGAGGGTGGGCCTGGTCTGGTCCTGCGCAACCCCCAACCCCATCATCAGCAATAATCCAATCAGCACTCTCATCACCGACAAAGGTGGCCCCCGCCGCGAAGGTGAACGACGTCGCTAAACCCGCCGCGCCACCACCAACCAGTCCCAGGGAAGGCGCGGATCAAGCCAGACCGGAGGTCGATCAATCTCCTCGACCCACGAAAAAGGCACCTTCCGCACCCTCTCGACCTGTAGTCCCGCATCTTCAAGCGTTCCCTCCAGGTCAGTCTGCGTCCAGTGCTTTGTCAAGACACCCGAAATATCAACAACTCCCTCCACAAAGCAGCGCACGAACTTGTGGAGCTGTTTCTCCGCCTTCTTCCGGGACAAGCCCTCCGGCGCCCCCTCTTTCCGTCGGACTCTGGCCAAGGACTCATAAACATGGAGCACGCTCTCGAACGAAGGCACGACAAAGACAATGTGCCCACCCGGTTTGGTCGCATCACGGACAGTCTCCACGATTCGCTCCAGCTTCCTCCGATGCGGAACTAACAAAACATTAACGCAGAAGCTGACGTCTACCTGCATTCCGCCTAGACCACCTTTGATCAGGTCGCCTCGCTGAAACCGAATATTCGGTCGCCCGTGCCGGCGTCGCGCCTTGTCGAGCAACTCCTCGGAGTAGTCCACCGCATCGACATGCACAAAGGCCTCTGCCAACTGCGGCAGGAGACTCCCCGGCCCACAGCCCAAATCCGCGGCAGTTCTCCCAGCCCAGCGGAGACGCTTGATTTCCTCCGCCAGGATCCCCTCTTGGTCCACCCCCGCAATTTCCAGCACCCCCTCTTCGAAGCGCTCCGCCATGTCATCCCAATACTGTTCGTCCACGTTGGGGCCTACTTCACCTTGCCCGGCGCAGCCCTGCAAACGAAATTCGGTCGTTGCAATCGGGGCCTGACCGTTGTTCGGAAAGGGCGTGTCGTTCGAACTCCTCGCCACCGATCCCAACACGAAGGCCCGCCGCGGACGGCTGACCACCCCTCATGGCGTCATCGAAACCCCTATATTCATGCCTGTTGGCACCCAGGGCTCGGTAAAGACCCTCCACCCGAAAGAGCTGAAGGAGCTCGATGCCCAGATCATCCTCGGCAATACTTATCACCTCTGGCTGCGGCCCGGTGAAGATATTATCCGCGATTTCGGCGGTCTCCATGGCTTCTGCTGCTGGGATCGGCCCATCCTCACCGACTCCGGAGGCTTCCAAGTCTGGTCCCTCGCCAAAATCCGTAAGATTACCGAGGAAGGCGTCCGCTTCCAAAACCACCTCGACGGGGCCTCCATGATGCTCAGCCCCGAAAAAAGCATGGAAATCCAAGCCGCCCTCGGCTCGGACATCGCCATGCTCTTCGATGAATGCCCCCCCTACCCCTGTGAACGGGCCTACGCCGAGGAGTCCACCAATCTCACCACCCGCTGGGGAAAACGCTGCAAGGAATGGATCGATCGGGAACAACCCCGCTCCGGCTCCGGCCGCCAACAGCACTTTGGCATCGTCCAAGGCTCAGTCTACGCCGACCTCCGCGAGCAGTCTGCCCGGGAACTCTCCGCGCTCGATCTGGACGGATACGCGATTGGTGGTGTCTCCGTCGGTGAGCCTGAAGAGGAGATGTTCCGAGCCATCGACCATGCTGAACCCTTCCTCCCGGCAAATAAGCCCCGCTACGCCATGGGCCTGGGCACCCCACCACAGATGTTGGAGATAATCTCCCGCGGCGTGGACATGTTCGATTGTGTCCATCCCACCCGCAGCGCCCGCCACGGCCTCGCCTTTACCGAAGATGGCCCCATTCACATCAAAAACGCCCAATTTGAGCGGGATGAGCGACCGTTGAGCGAATTCTGCCACCCCCATGTCGCGGATTTCTCCCGCGCCTATCTCCGGCACCTCTTCAAAGCGGGCGAAATCCTTGCTTTAAGGTTGCTTTCTTTTCACAATCTTGATTTTTACCTTCGCCTCATCAACCGCTCACGAAGCGCCATCGAGGCAGGCGATTTCGCCACCTTCAAAGACGACTTCGTGGCCCGCTACAATTCAAAATCCGCCACATGATTTCACCTACTTTTCTCGCCGCTGCTAACCCAGCTTCCGGTTCCGGCTCCATCTTAGGCAGCCCGATTATTATGATCATCATCCTCTTTGTGATGATGTGGGTCCTGATGATCCGCCCCCAGCAAAAGCAGCGTAAAGCGCAGGAAGCTCGGATCGCCTCTCTGAAGAAGGGCGACAAGATCGTCACCATCGGCGGCATGCATGGCTCCGTACACCACATTTCGGACAAGACGGTCACCATCAAGATCTCCGAGGGCATCTTCGTCCCATTCGACAAGGCCTCCATCCGCGATGTCACTAAGAAGACCGCCGGTGGCGAATCTTCCCCCTCTGAGGAAGTCTCCTCTAAGGAAGTCTCCTCTGAGGAAGACAATAAGTAACGCTTTCGCGCACCATGGATAACCCAACCATCATCTTCTTCTCCGGCCTTGCTATTCTCGGCCTCCTATTCTGGTACCTCGCCACTGAAGTCCCGAGACGTAAACGCGCCATCGGCTCCTTCCTCATCGCAGGCATCGCGGTCCTCTGCCTCCTCGCGCTCAAGCCACCCAAGTTTGAAGCGACCAACCCCCAAACCGGAGAGCTAGTCCCCACCCTGAAGCCCGGCATCGACCTCGCTGGTGGTTCCGCCTTCACGATGGAGGTCCAGCCGCGACTCGACGAGGACGGCCAGGTCGTTCCCGTCAACCCACGCGCCATCACCCAAGCAATCAAGACCCTCGAAAAACGCCTGAATCCCGATGGCACCAATGACATGCTCATCCAGGGGCAGGGCACGAACCGGATCACCGTCGAAATGCCCGGCGTCTCAGCCGACGAAGCAGCTCGGATCAAGGAGACGATCGAACTCACCGCCAAACTCGAGCTACGCAAGGTCCACCGTGAGAGCTCCACCCAGGGACCATTGGTCAAAGCAGGCAAAGCCATCGTCCCCGGCCACGAAGCCTTCGATTACTCCCGGACAAACGATGACGGAGAAGAATTTCCCGAAGTCCTCCTCCTCAATCGCCGCATCGATATTGAAGGCAAGCACGTCAAATTTGCCTCCCCAGACCAAATCCAGAAGGGCGTCGTCAACATCCGCCTCTCCAGCGAAGGCGGCAAACGGATGATCAACCTCACCAAGGATATGACCCCCGGAGTCGATCGGATCGCAGTCGTCCTCGACGGCGTGGTCATGAGTGCACCCGTCGTCAACTCGGTCCCCCTCGGTTCCAACTTCCTCATCGAAGGCCTCGACTCCTATCAAGAATCCGACGATCTCTCCGCCGCGCTGATGAACCCCCTTGAGAACGCACTCGACATCATCGAAGTGCGCCAGGTCTCCGCCCGTTTGGGGTCCGCGACCATCCACCAAGGCATCAACGCCGGTATCGCCGGACTCGGCCTCACCCTTCTCTTCGTCCTCCTCTACTACCGGGTCAGCGGAATCATTGCCCTCCTCGGACTCAGCGTGAACATCCTCATCCTCTTCGGAGCGATGGCCATGTTCGGCTTCACCTTCACCCTCCCGGGAATCGCGGGGATCATCCTCACCATCGGCATCGCGGTGGATGCCAACGTCCTCATTTACGAACGACTCCGAGAGGAACTCAAGACCGGAAAAAGCCTCAAGCACGCCATCAATTCCGCCTACGAAAAGGCGTTCTCCGCGATCTTCGACGCAAACATCACCACCCTCATCACCGCCCTCATCCTCTTCTGGCGGGCTTCCAGCACGGTGAAAGGCTTCGCCCTCACTCTCACCATCGGAATTCTCGCCGCCATGTTTGCGGCTCTCGTCGTGACCCGCGTCCTCTTCTGGTGGGCCACCGGAACCGATGATCGGAAAGAAGGAATGATCAAGAAGCTTACCTTCATGAACCTCATCCCCGAGAAGACTTTGGACTTCATGGGCAAGCGCAAAGCCGCCCTCTTCCTCTCCACCCTCGCCATCATCGCCAGCCTCGCCTTCGTGGGCATCAAGCGTGATAATGCCCTCGGCATCGACTTCGCCGGCGGATCGATCATCAAGTTTCAGATCGGCGAAGAAACCATTAGCGACGTAGCAGTGAAGGATGCCATCGCCGACCTCGACCTTTCCAAGAACCCCATCGTTCAGGAGGAATCCATTCCCAACACCGGGAACCTGATTTCCATTCGTTGCGCAGAGGTCGACGAGAATGCCATCGTTGCCGAACTCCGCAAGGACATCCCCCTCCTCGCTCAGGTTACCCAGGTCGAACGGGAAGAGGGTGGAGTGAAGACTGAAGCTGAAATTTACAGCATTGAAGAAGACCGCGACCAGGTCAGCGCCGCTCTCGGTCATGAGTTCCTCTGGAATTCCCTGATCGCCCTCGGCATCGGACTCATCGGCATTCTCGCCTACATCACCGTCCGCTTTGAGTTCTCCTTCGCTGTCGGTGCCTTCGTCGCCCTTTTCCACGACTTGATCATCTGTATCGGCATCATCGTCATCTCGGGCGCAGAATTCTCCCTGATCCACGTCGGCGCGGTTCTTACCATCGCTGGTTACTCGATCAACGACACCATCGTTGTCTTTGACCGCATCCGGGAAACCCTTCGGCTCAAACGAGGCGACGTGACCGATGTCATGAACATCGCCATCAACGCAACCCTCTCCCGAACCTTGCTGACCTCGGTCACCACCTTCATGGCGGTCCTCGTTCTCTACATCTTCGGTGGGCCAGCGTTGAAGGACTTCTCCTTCGCCATCATGATCGGTGTGATCGTCGGAACCTACTCCTCGATCTTTGTCGCCTCGCCCATCGTCCTCTTCTGGAGCAAGAAGCGCGGCAGCAACCTCCGCCGCGAACTCCTCGATGCCAACCTCGAGGCCCAGGTCAACCCAGCCGCCACCGCCGGTAGCGGCGAGTAAGGCAGTTCGGAACACCACCAACCCTTGCCATTCTCCCCTCGGAGGCTAAAATCCTCGGGTGTTGCGG
>JAPKDA010000034.1 GCA_028822695.1 Akkermansiaceae bacterium | reverse complement strand
GCAGCGCAAATACGTCGCCTTCGGAGCCACCGTCCTGGTCCCCTGCGCCTTCGCCCTCATCATCTACCCCGTAGCAACGGTTTGGGCCCTCATCATCCTCACCATGACCGCGCCCCCCTCGCCGGATACCGCCCCTACCTGTCCAGGTTTCGGAAACTCTCCCCATTCTCCTCAATTCAGGCCCATTCGTGGTTCCAACCCTCCCGGTCTCCTCCAAAACTCCTAGAAATCACCCAGATTCGCATTGATTCCCTCCCATTCCCCGCTAAAACCCGCCCCCCGCAACCGCCCTCATGGCCGATTCCTCAAACAACTCTCTCCGGATCGCTCTCCCCAAAGGAAGCCTCCAGGACCCGACCCTCAAGCTCCTCGAGAAGGCCGGCTACAACGTCTACACGTCCAACCGCGGATTGCGCCCGACCTCCAACGACAGCGAGCTCGATATCTACATGATTCGCGCTCAGGAGATCGGACAATACATCGACGACGGCTTCCTCGACTGCGGCATCACCGGTTACGACTGGGTTTACGAAAATGGCGCCGACCTCATCGACCTCGCCGAGCTTCCCTACTCCCGCGCCTCCTCAAACCCCACCCGCTGGGTCCTCGTCGTCCCCGAAGACTCTCCCTTCAAGACCGTCCACGACCTCCAAGGCAAACGCATCGCCACCGAAGGAGTCGGCATCACCAATCGCTACCTCGCCGAGAAAGGCGTCACCGCCGATGTGGAATTTTCCTGGGGCGCCACCGAAGTGAAGGTCCCCGACCTCGTCGACGCCATCGTCGATGTCACCGAGACCGGCTCCTCCCTCCGCGCCAACAAACTACGCATCGTCGACGAGCTCCTCAGCTCCTTCCCTCACTTCTACGCCTCCAAAAAGGCCTACGCCGATGAGTGGAAGAAAGCCAAGATGGAGCGGATTGTCATGATGATCGAGGGAGCCCTCCTCGCGCGGGACAAAGTCGGGCTCAAGCTCAACCTCCCCGAAAAGGCCTTGCCCGAGGTGCTGAAGCGCCTACCTTCCCTCCGACGGCCCACCGTCAGCCCCCTTGCCGAAGATGGCTGGGTTGCCGTCGAAACTATCATCGACGAAACCGCTGCCCGTCACCTCATCCCCGACTTGAAAAGCCTCGGCGCCGAAGGCATCATCGAATTTCCCCTCAACAAAATCGTCCCCTAACCGGGGTCAATTTTCATCGCATAAACAAACCAACTAACCAGCAACCACAATGGGCTGTCTCAAAAAAAGTCGTAAGACAAAAATCAGTAAGCATAAGCGCAAAAAGCGCATGAAGGCGAATCGTCACAAGAAGCGCCTCCGCTACAAGTCCTAGGGAACGCGTGGCTGTGGCATCCTGCCGCAGGCCGTGCCCGTGGCGTCCCGCCGCTGAGCCTCCGTTCTTCCCGAGGACCAACTGAATTCTCCCTCTCAAGGGATGCGCCCCAAGCGCATCCCTTTTCCTATGTACACGTGGCGTGACCGTCTCGGTCATTGGCCTTCTCTCCCGTAGCGGCACAACTTCGTTGTTTCGGTGGCTCCACCTCCCTCTCCCCCCGCTATTCCCCCAAGGCCGTCCCCCTTGGTCATTGGACATTCCTTGTTCGATATTGGATGTTCCCTCCCGTATAATCCTCCCCGTCCCCCATGCGCCTCCTCCTTCTCCTCATCCTGGCCTCCCCGCTCCACGCGGAGAACCAACGCGCCAAACTCTCCCAGTTTGCGAAAGGAGTCTATGCCGAGCAAAACCAAGATCACCAAGGAGCCCGCAAACTCTACGAAGCCTCCCTCGCCGACGCCCCCCACGCCTACTACCTCGCCCGGAAGACCTCCACCTCTCAACTCGCGACCAACGACCTCCCCGCCGCCTCCGGCACCCTCCGGCACTACGCCCAGGAGCACCCCGACCACCTCGACTCCCACATCGACTACGCCGACTTCCTTAACCAATACACCCCCCGCGACGCCACCGCTCGGAACACCGCCATCGAAACCCTCGAACGCGCCAACAAAAACTTCCCTCACACCAGCGCCGTCTTCTCCCCCCTCATCAACCTCTACGAAAACAACGAGGAACCCGACAAATCCCGCGCCCTCCTCGACGCCCAGTTTGATGCCCCCGAAGCCGGTCCCTTCCACTGGATGTCCCTCGCCCCTATCGTCCGCACCCTCCTCCCCAGCGACTCACCCGAACTCCCCGAGCTCCTCGAAACCATCGCCCTGAAAACCGCCGAGACCGGCATCGAGTTCCCCGCCGCCGTTCGCTCCGTCTCCGACTACTACCGCAAAACCGGTCGCCTCGCTGAAGCGATCGTCGTCCTCCAAAAACACGTCGAAGCCGTCCCCAACTCCCTTGAACTCCGCACCCGCCTCGGCCTCCTCCTCATCTACGCCGACCGCACCGAAGAAGCCGAAGCCTCCCTCCTCGAAACCCTCAGCATCGACCACGACCAGGTCCTCGCCCACAAAGCCCTCGCCAAACTTTACGCCGACGCTGGCGACATCGACAAGTCCCTTCACCACCGCTCCGAAGTCCTCAAAATCGCAGGCGGCGACCCCCAGGACTTCCTCGAACTCGCCAACGAATACCTCAAAAACGAGCAACCCCACCCCGCCCGCCTCATCCTCGACAACGCCCGCTTCGACCACCCCAAGCATGTCGGTATTGCCACCCGCCTCGCCATCGCCACCCTCCGCGACGGCGATACCGAAATCGCCACGCTCCAATTCCGCCTCGCCGAAGCTCTCGCCAAGGACTCCAAAGACCCCGACGACAAGAAGTTCCTCGGTGCCAACTTCCAACTCGAATTTGCCGGCGCCCTCCGCGACGCCGGCGACCTCCCCGGCGCCGAGTCCCGCCTCCGCGAAGCCGTCCGCAACACCCCGCCCGAAAAGCCAAAACAAGCAGCCCGCGCCCTCCGCGAACTCGCCAAACTCTGGCTCGACCAAGACAAAAACCACTCCCCCGCCACCTCCCTCCTCAAACGCGCCGCCTCCCTCGACCCCGACAACGAAGAAACCGCCGCCCTCCTCGAGCGAGCCCGGAAGAAGTAGTTCTCCGTTATCGGTTATTGGTTATCCGGGGGGAGAGGACGAAACCCGTCCCGGAGGGACACCAAACAGTAGCCGGTGATCCCATCCCCGGCTCATTCCCCACCCGCCCCAACGCCTCCCGAAGGGATGCCGCAAACCCCCGACGGATATTCAGCTTGTCGAACCCGCCAATTGCCTGAACCTATATCTCCCCTGATCACCAAATCGGATAACCGATAACTCCTGCTCCGCAGATGCCCGAACTTGCCGAAGTAGAACTCGCCCGCCGTCTCTGGGAACCTGCCGTCGGCGACACCATCACCGCCGTCGACTGCCACCCCAAAACCCGTGTCTTCCGCGACTGCCCCGCCGCGACCCTTCGCAAACTCCTCCCCGGCACCCAACTCATCGCCACCCGCGCCCACGGCAAACGCCTCCTCTTCACCTTCTCTTCTGCAACTGAACACTTCCTCCACCTGGAGTTGCACCTGGGCATGGCCGGCCGCCTCTACACCGCACCCCCCGACCACCTCGCCGAAAAACACGACCACTTCCTCCTCCGCACCCCGAACCACACCTTCGCCTACAACGACTACCGCCAGTTCGGCGGCGTCAAACTCCACCGCGAGGCCGACCCCTGGGCGGCCCTCCCACCCCAGGTCCTCGACCGCAAATTCTCCCTCGCCTACCTCACCGCCCTCCTCGACCGCCGACCCCGCGTCGCCCTCAAAGCCCTCCTCCTCGACCAATCCGCCTTCCCCGGCGTCGGCAACTGGATGGCCGACGAGATCTGCTGGCGCCTCAACGCCCATCCCTCCACCCCTGTCGGCCGACTCGACCCCGCCGACCTCCGCAAATCCTCTCAATTTGTCTGCCGCGGAGCCATCCGCCACGTCGCCGACAAGAATTTCGCCCTCAGCAGCACCCGCACCGAGGCTTTCGCTCCCGGCAGCTACGTCCACCTCGTCCCACCCCCCTCCTGGCTCTTCCAGCACCGCTGGAAACCCGGCGGATCCTGCCCCCGGTGCAACAAATCCCTCGCCCGGGCCACCATCGCCGGCCGCACCACCGCTTGGTGCCCGATTTGCCAGACAATACATGGTAATTCCGGGACTTGAGAATCATCCCATAGAATGTACATTCCCCTCGTTCCAATCGCGATAGCAAAGCTATGCACCTCCTCAAATCAGCACTTCCTCTGGCCCTCCTGACCGGACTCTTCGCGAGCTGTACCTCCACTCCGCCTACTCCAAACCCGGAGCAGACGAAAAAAATCACCGGCGTCTTCGTGAACCCCCACTCGGCGGGAAGCCACGATCACTTCAAAGCCGAGCCTGGCTACCAGAAGACCTACAAGGTTTATAAAAACCAGACCGTCCTGAGCAGTGGCGCCCCGTCACGCATCACCATCGACCTCGGCCTGCAGCGTGCCGTTCTCTACAAAGGCGATGAAGTCGCCATGGACTACCCCGTCTCCTCCGGCAAGCGGGCCTTCCCAACCCCCCCCGGCAGCTACCGGGTTCTCGAGAAACTCAAGGCCGACAAACGCTCCAACCTCTACGGCAAGATCTACGACGCCGAAGGCAACGTCCACAATTCCAACGCCGACTCCACCCAGGACAGTATTCCTGAGGGCGGCAAATTCGTCGGAGCCTCCATGCCTTACTGGATGCGCCTCACTTGGGGCGGCATCGGCATGCACCGCGGCGACGTCCCCCGCTACGCGGCATCCCACGGCTGCGTCCGCACCTACTCTGCCGCCGTCTCCACCGTCTACTCGCAAGTCCGCGTCGGCACCCCCGTCAGCATCGTGAAGTAAACAGGAGCGTGGGTTTCCAACCCGCTTCAGTCGACCGCTCCCCGTCCCTGAAAGTGACACGGCACACAGCCCATGGTTCCAACCATGGGAAGATTGCCCCACTGCAATTACCCACCCTGACGGGATGGCGACAGCCATTCGCAGGCCCGCACACGCCCGGTATCCCGCGTCCCTGAAGCCCTCCCTTTCAGGAGCCCTCCCCACAAAAAAGCGCGACCCACAGGCCGCGCTTTTCATTAAAGGTGTTTCGTTCAGAGACGGTCTTTACTCGTCCTCCACGTAGGCGTTGTGACCCTCCTTCTTGAGGTCCTTCAACTTGTCGACGATCTCATCCGCCTTGTCCTCATCTTCCTCAAGGAAAGCGAGCTCAAGCTCCGCGAACAACATCAGGGCCTGACCCATCATCCGCTTGTAGTCAGCGGTTGCCTTGGTCTTCACCTTCTCGTCCTTCATCCCCTCGAACATCACGGGTAGATACTTCAGGGAATTGATCACCGCCGTCTGCCCCTTCCGGGCCAACTCGGCCTTCGCAGCAAAATCTGGAGCCTTGCGCAACCCCTTCAGGGCACCGCTCACGTCCCCCATTTGCTCACCCAGAGGAGTTTCCTCATCATCATCTGCCCTGACTGGAGCAATCGCCACCAATCCCATCATCGCCCCGAGGGCGAACAGCTTGCCAATAGACTCAACTTTCATCACGCCCCACTACTCGCCAAGCACCGCCATTCTGTCAACTTTCCACTCCCCGGGACCGCCCGTCTTTGACCAACCCAGAGCATATCAGCTCCCCTGTCCGGACAAAATCTGCGAAAATCTGCGGATCAATCTTCCCACTCAGTGAAATCAGCGAATTCAGTGGTTCAATCCCCCGCCTCCCTCGTTCAAGCTCCCCCCAGATGGCCAGCAGCAAGGAAGGAGCACTCACCCCCATGATGGCGCAGTATCAAAAACTGCGCCGCTCCCTCCCCGACGACGTCCTCCTCCTCTACCGCCTTGGTGATTTCTACGAAATGTTCTTCGAGGACGCCAAAATCGCCGCCCCCATCCTCAACGTCGCCCTCACCAAACGCCACACCGTCCCCATGTGCGGCGTCCCGCATCACGCCGCGCAGGGCTACATCGCCAAGCTCATTCAGGCCGGCAAACGCGTCGCCCTCGGCGAGCAAACCTCCGTCCCCGTCCCCGGCCAACTCGTCGAACGCGAGATCGCCCAGATCCTTTCCGCCGGCACCATCGACGATCTCAACCTCCTCGACGACCGCAAGCACAACTACCTCGCCGCCGTCTTCCAACACAAAAAGTCCTGGGGTCTCGCCTGCGCCGACCACTCCACCGGCGAATTCACCGTCGCCGAGTTCCCCGATCGCCAACAACTCGAAGACGAACTCGCCCGCCTCTCCCCCTCCGAACTTCTCATCTCCGACGAACAACTCGCGCAACTCGGCGGGCTCCGCGGTTGCCAACCCTACGACGGCTACGCCTTCCTCCTTGACCAAGCCACCCACACCCTCACCGAGCATTTCAAAGTCCAGTCCCTCGACGGCTTCGGCTGCGCCGGACTCCACCCCGCCATCTCCGCCGCCGGCGCCATCCTTCACTACCTCTCCTTCCAACTCCGCCGCTCCTGCGACCACCTCCGCACCCTCTCCGTACGCAACTCCGGCGAGCAAGTCGCCATCGACGCCGCCTCCCAGCAAAACCTCGACCTCGTCGACTCCCGCTCCGGCCGCGAACACACCCTCCTCGGCGTCCTCGACCGCACCTCCACCCCCATGGGAGCCCGCAAACTCCGCGATTGGATCCTCCACCCCATCTCAAACCTCGCGGAGCTCCAATCCCGCCAGGACCTCGTCGAATCCTTCCTCGCCGAGCCCTTTCTCCTCTCCAAATGCCGCGAGGCCCTCAAGAACATCCGCGACATCGAGCGCTGCACCGGCCGCCTCTCCCAAGGCTCCGGCAACCCCCGCGACCTCCTCGCCCTCTCCACCTCCCTCACCCAAATCCCCCCCCTCCGAACCGACGTAGCGGCTCTCCAAAGTGGCATGACCGTCCCGGTCACAGGCCCTCCCAACAGTAAGGTGACAGTCCCGGTCGCCTCTAAATCCCCCTCCCACAAAGGAGGAGCAAGCCCTTCCCCCCAAAACCTCCAGTCCTCCCTCCTCCAAAAAATCCAGGAATTCCCCACCCTGGTCACCCTCTTCGCCTCCGCCCTCTCCGACGAGCCCCCTGCTTCCCCCAAAGACGGCGGCATCATCCGCGACGGCTACTCCGCCGAACTCGACGAACTCCGCAACGCCTCCCGCGATGGCAAACAATGGATCGCCGAACTCCAGGCCTCCGAACGCAAGCGCACCGGCATCGACTCACTCAAGATCAAATTCAACAACGTCTTCGGCTACTTCATCGAGATCACCAAATCCAATGTCCCCAAAGTCCCCGACGACTACCAGCGCAAGCAAACCATGGCCAACGCCGAGCGCTACATCACGCCCGGCCTGAAAGAGGTCGAAAACAAAATCCTCGGCGCCGACGAACGATCCAAAAAGCTGGAGTATGAAGAGTTCGTCAAACTCCGCGAAGCCGTCGCCTCCCAACTCGACGCCCTCCAGACCACCGCCGACGCCCTCGCCACCCTCGACGTCCTCCTCGGCTTCGCCGAAACCGCGCAGCGCTACCAACACTCCCGCCCCGCCCTCGACGAATCCCGCCACCTCAACATCGTCAACGGCCGCCACCCCGTCCTCGAGCAAACCATGGTCGACGAAAAATTCGTCCCCAACGACTCCCTCCTCGACCCCGAAACCTCGCGCCTCGTCATCCTCACCGGACCCAACATGGCTGGTAAGTCGACCTACATCCGCCAGGTCGCCCTCATCACCCTCATGGCCCAGGTTGGCGCCTACGTCCCCGCCGAATCCGCCCACATCGGCCTCGTCGACCGCATCTTCTGCCGCGTCGGCGCCTCCGACGACCTCTCCAAAGGCCAATCGACCTTCATGGTCGAAATGAACGAAACCTCCCTCATTATCAACAACGCCACCGACAAATCCCTCGTCATTCTCGACGAAATCGGCCGCGGAACGGCAACGTTCGATGGCCTCTCCATCGCCTGGTCCGTCGCCGAATATCTCCACGACGTCATCCAGTCCCGCACCCTCTTCGCCACCCACTACCACGAGCTCTGCGACCTCGCCAACACCAAGCCCGCCGTCGAAAACCACAACGTCGCCGTCCGCGAATGGAACGACGACATCATCTTCCTCCGCAAAATCCTCCCCGGCCCCGCCGACAAGTCTTACGGCATCCAAGTCGCCAAGTTGGCGGGCTTGCCCAAACCCATCATCGACCGCGCCAAAGAGATCCTCGGCCACCTCGAACAAAATGCCGCCCGCCCCGAGTCCCAACCGACCCGCAAAAAGAAGACCGCCAAAGAGGACAACACCTTCCCCCAATCCAACGCCCCCCAGCTCGACCTCTTCGACTAAAGGAGCGTGGGGTTCCAACCCGCTTCTTCGTCCCCCCGCCGCGCAAACCCCTTCGCCCCCGCCCGCTCCCACACCTCATCCATCACCCGCCCCGCCGGCCCGGGCTGATCCAACACATCCCACTTCGAATTCGAACGCAGGCTCTGGATGACCCCACCGAGAAGCGGATCATCGTTCTGCTCCGCGACAAAGGTGCCATTGCCGTTGTTCATGAAACAGGCTCCCCGGGCCACAATGTCCGGCTCACCGATTCCATCAAGATGACCGATGTCGAGAAAGGCATTCTGGTTCACCGTCGAGGCCAGCCATCCCACCCCTTAAGCTTCTCCCTCAGCCCTCCTCCCCCTAAAACCCACCCCCCCAACCCACAAGGTGGAGCCCCGTTCCCGGAGCCCCACTTTGCGTTTCTCACCACCTTTCCCGATTGATCGAACGAATCCCGCCGCTCCCCCGTATCCAATGCCCAATTTAGGCGGGTCGTCTCCTCCCTTTTTCCTTCCGTTATTAGAAATCCGGGCGTATCTCCTTCGCTCTTATTCACAGCCCCACAGCCAGTTAATGAGTATAACCCCTTCCCCCACTCGGGACGAGCAATGCGAATCGCTTCGCAATGCCGTCATTCGCTTTGCTGGTCATTCCCAAGATGGCATCCAATCCATCGGAGCCTTCCTTGCCCAGCTTGCTGGCACGACTGCTCAGGACGTCATGACCTACATGACCATCCCCAGTACCATCTCCGGGGGGCCCTCCATTTTCCAAGTCCACCTCGGCTCAGGCAAAGTCCTCCATCCCGGTGACGAAGCCGACACCCTCGTCGCCTTCTACCAGGACTCCTACGACAACCATCTCAAATCACTCCGCGACGGCGGCATCTGTTTCTACGACTCCGACAACGTTGAGGAAGTCAAAGACGAGCGCGGCATCATCCACATCGGAGTGCCCTTCACTACCGCCACCATCGAAGCCATCGGCGGCACCGCCAAAAGCCGTGGCAAAAACCTCTTCGTCCTCGGCGTCCTCTGCAGCGTCTACCAACTCGACCGAGAAAAGCTCTTCGCCATCGTCGCCAAGAAATTCGGCGGCAAATCGGAAGACATCCTCCGCAACGCACAACTCGCCTTCGATGCCGGCGCCGCCTGGCCGGTCCACGACATCGAGCACATGCCCTTCGTCCCCGGCGAGAACTCTGCGGAAAAACGCCTCTCCACCGACGGCAACACCATGCTCTCCCTCGGCCTCATCGCCGGCGGCTGCCGCTTCGGTGCCGGCTACCCGATCACCCCATGGTCCACCATCATGGAAATGCTCCGCGTCGAACTCCCCAAATACGGCGGCATGTTCATCCAGGTGGAAGACGAGCTCGCCGCAGTCTCCATGGCCATCGGCGCCGCCTACTCCGGCCACCTCGCCATCACCGGTTCCTCCGGTCCGGGACTTTCCCTGAAATCTGAGGCCATCGGCTACGCCACCATGGCCGAACTCCCCCTCATCGTTTGCAACATCCAGCGTGGGGGGCCATCCACCGGCCTGCCAACTTCTGTTGAGCAATCCGACCTTCTCCAAGCCATCTACGGCTCCCACGGCGACTCCCCACGCGTCGTCCTCGCCCCGCGCGACGTGGAAGACTGCTTCTACACCGCCATCGAAGCCTGCCGCATCGCCCGAGAGTATTCGACGCCGGTCATCATCCTTTCCGATCAGGCCATCGCCACCCGCATCGAGGCCTTCGAAGAACCCGATCTCGAAAAACACTGGCGCGAACCTACCCTCGACCTCAACGAGCGCGGCGCGGACTTCAAACCTTACCCACTCGACGCCATCACCCAACACTCCGCTCCCGGCTCCCGCTCTTCGGAGGGCAAGTATCCCGTCGTCACCGGTCTCGAACACGACGAATGGGGGCACCCATCGGCAAACCCCAAAATGCATGCCGACATGACCGCCAAGCGCCGCAATAAGTTGGTCAAACTCGCCAACTCCCTCCCTTCTCCCGACTTCTATGGCGACGAACAAGGCGAACTCCTCTTCGTCGGTTGGGGGTCCACCTACGGCCCCATCAAGGAAGCCACCGACCGCCTTCGCGCCGAAGGACACAAAGTCGGCTCCCTCCACCTCCGTCACGTCCACCCCCTCCGCAACGGACTCGACCAAATCTTCGACCACTACACGCACATCCTTGTTCCCGAAATGAACGACGAGGGCCCCTACGGCCACGGCCAACTCGCCACCCTCCTGCGATCCGTCACCTGCAACCCCGCCATCCAATCAGTCAATAAGGTCGAAGGCATCACCTTCCGCGTCCGCGAACTCATCTCCGCCGCCGAAAAACTCATGGCTCAAGGCTAAGCTTCTGAATCCTGAAAACTCCCTACTGAATACTTCCCATCATGTCCGAACCAGCCGCCGCCCCCGAAAGACTCACCAAGAAGATGCTCAAAGCGGACCACCCCACGTGGTGTCCGGGCTGTGGTGACTTCGCCGTCCTCGCCTCCTTCTTCAACGTCGTCCAGAAACTGGGTATCCCCCACGAAAAGATCGTCTGCGTCGCCGGCATCGGCTGCTCCTCGCGCTTCCCCTACTTCGTCAACACCCACGGCATCCATTTCATCCACGGCCGCGCCGTGCCTCTTGCCACCGGCATCTCCCTTTCCCGTCCCGACCTGCACGTCTTCGTCTTCGGCGGTGACGGCGATGGCTACTCCATCGGCGGCAACCACCTCAACCACGCCGCCCGGAAGAACGTGAACTTGTCCTACGTCATCATGGACAACTTCGTCTACGGACTCACCAAGAACCAAACTTCCCCCACCACCCCGATTGGCCGGAAATCCAAAACCGACCCTCGCGGCGCCATTGATCAACCGATCAACCCCATGTCCCAACTCGTCGCGAGTGGGGCGACCTTCATCGCCCGGACCCACGCCGCCCAGGTGAAGCACATGAACGAAATGTTCGAGCGCGCCATCCTCCACCCCGGCTTCGCGGTGGTCGAAACTCTCTCCGAGTGCACCATGTTCTACCCCGGCGCCTTCGACGACGGCAACCCGCGCAAAGGCGGCAAATTTGACCTCGTCGACGAGAAAACCCAGGACATGGAATCCAACCTCGCCGCCTTGGAGCTCGCCGAGCTCGAAGCCCCCGGTAAATTCGGCGTCTTCCTCGAGAAACAACGCCCCACCAAAAATGAGGGCGAACGCGCCTGGATCGCCGACGCCCAAGCCAAGGCCGCCGATCTCTCCGAGAAAGATCTCCTCCGCCAGCGCTTCGCCGCAATGCGGTAAAGAGGAGCGCGGCTTTCCAAGCCGCTTTCCCAACCCCGGGGACCTCCACTCCCGCCTTTCCAATCGCCGCCCACCACGATCCATAGCACAACCACGGCCACATGAATCCATCTGAGACGTCCTGGCACTACGCCGACGGTGACGAACAAAAAGGACCCGTCCCCTTCGAACAAATCCAGCGGGAGGTCGGCACCGGACAACTTCCTTCCCACACCCTCGTCTGGTCGGAAGGCATGCCCAACTGGCTCCCCTACCGCGACGTCGCCGCCGCAAACCTGCCCTCTCCCATCGCCGACACCCCGGGCTCCTCCACTCTCCCCCAAGGCCACGCCCCCCACACCCAGGACCGCCTTCTCATCCCCGCCACCCTCAAACGGGTGAGCTTCCTCAAACTCCTCTTTGTGTCCCTCGGCGCGATCGCCCTCATGTGCACCGCGATGGGAATCATGGTCCTCGGCTCGGGCATCCTCACCCCAACCGGACCTTCCTCTGGAAGCGCTTGGGTTTGGCCGACCGTCATCATCTTTTTCATCGCAGGTATTGGTGTCCTCATCTGGGCCGTCGTCCTCAGCATGATCATTCTCTACCGCAGCTGGTTGATGATTCAGGCCTGGGGCGTCAGCACCACTCCCGGCATCGCCGTCGGTCTTCAGTTCATCCCCTTCTTCAACCTCTACTGGGCCTTCCGCGCCTACTACTTCTGGGCTAAGGATTACAACCGGGTCATCCAATCCGATCCCAGATTTCAATCAGCACCACGGGCCAACGAAGGAGCCTTCCTCACCTATTGCATCTGCGGCATCGCCTCGATCTCCTTCAACATCATGAGCAACATCGATGGCATGGAGCTTCTCGGCCTCCTCGATGGAGCCATCAGACTCGTCAGCCTCGTGGTCGCGATCATCATGTTCATCCAACTCTGCAGCGCCATCAACTTCTTCGTCGACGCCCGGGACCGGGATGCCGTCGGCCGGGGCTAGCTCCCCCTGCCACTACAAAGAAAAGAAACTGCCCGAAACCCGCAGCGACAAGTTCCGAATTAACCCGAACCCACTGCCATGACGATATCCCTTCCCTCCAGAAAACATCTCAGCGCCTTCACCCTCGCCGAACTCCTCGTCGTCATCGCCACGAGAATGATCCGCAGGAACAAAAGGAGGCTACCTCGCCCAAATTTCCGCCGGCCGCTGGCCCCCCCAAGACGTCGCCAGCGCCGTCACCTTCTTCGCCTCCGAAGAGGCCTCCTTCATCACCGGCCAGTCCCTCCACCTCAACGGAGGTAAGACCCCACTCCAACAATCTGGAGTGATCCTTCCGATCCCCGGATTCCGTATAGCTGCGGACTCCATGATCCGGCTCTCACTCCTGCTTACCCTCCTCGCCGCCTTCTGCACCAGCAGTCTGCTGGCCGCTCCGGAAGCTCCAGACTTCAACCGCGACATCCGGCCCATCCTCTCCGAGAACTGCTTCCACTGTCACGGCCCCGACGCCAAGGCCCGTGAAGCCGATCTCCGCCTCGATACCTTCCATGGAGCCACCACCGGTGGTGAGTTCGCCGACCCGGTCGTCCCGGGCAAACCCGGGGAAAGTGAAGTCATCGTCCGCATCAATACAGACGATCCGGATGAAATCATGCCTCCTCCCGATGCCAAACGTATTCTCACCACAAAACAAAAGACCCTCCTCCGTGACTGGATCGCCTCAGGCGCCGAATACGAAGATCACTGGGCCTGGGTCACTCCACAACGACCCACCGCCCCCACCATCCTCCACCTCCTCGGCATCGATCACGAACGCCTCACCTTCCGCTACCAAGGCCGCCAATTCCGCCTCACCGACGTCCACGGCAAGGTCATCAAGGACGTCATGGCCTAGCCTCTCACCCGTCGCCGCGCCGCCGCCCGCTTCACCAACTCGTCCGAAATCACCGCGACGAGAATCACCGCGCCAACCACCGCGAACTCAATGTGCGTCGGAATCCAGGTCACCAGGTTGATCATGTTGTAGAGCACCCGCATCACCGCCGCCCCGATCACCACCCCGAGAATCGTCCCTTCCCCACCCCGCAGCGAACAGCCACCCAACACCGCCGCCGCGATCGCGTACAGCTCGTAGAAATTTCCAAAGTTACTCGGCTGCGCCGACCCCACGTTCATCACGAACAACATCCCCCCCAGTCCCGCCAACATCGAACTGAAGACGTAGGCCAGGATGATCATCCGATCCGTATTCACCCCGCTGAACCGAGCCGCGTCCTCGTTGTTCCCCAAAGCCCGGAGATAGCGTCCATAGATCGTCTTATTCAGAAAAATCCACGCCATCACCGCGATCACCACAAGGATCACCCAAGTCCAAGGAATGCCAAACTCAGCCGTCAGCGAAATCTTCTCATTCGCCACAGCCCGCAGCCCCGAAAATTCCCCTCCAAATCCCTGCGTCTGATCTTCCGTAAATCCTCGCGTCAGTCCCCGATAGATCAACAAGCCACACAAGGTCACCACAAAGGGCTGCAAGTTCAGCTTCGTGATCAACAACCCATGCGAGAGCCCGATCAACGCCGCCACGACCAGCACCATCGGCACTGCAATCGCTGGTGGCCATTCATGCTTCACCATCAGCCAAGGCAAACCACACCCCGTCAGACAAACCACCGAGCCAATCGACAGATCAATCCCCCCCGTGATGATCACGAAAGCCACCCCGATGGAAAGAATTCCAAACAACGCGGTCCGCTCGAGCAACTTCTCCTGGTTGTAGGCACTGAGAAAGTTGTCTCCCACCATCGCAGTCAAAACATAGACCGCAACCAACGTGATCAAAATACCGAGAATCTTCTTCATACTTTCAGTTCCTGAGAAACGCCGCCCGTAGCCAGCGACATGATCTGTTCTTCCGTGATGCCCCCACGCTTCAGTTCACCGGCCACCTCCCCTTCATGCATCACAAGGACCCGGTCCGACAAGCCCATCACTTCCTCCATTTCACTCGAAACGAACAAAATCGCCATCCCCTGCTTCGCCAATTCCTCAATCAGCCCGTAAATCTCCTGCTTCGCTCCCACATCGATCCCCCGCGTCGGCTCATCCAGCAAAAGCACCTTCGGCTTCATCGCCAACCACTTCGCCAGCACCACCTTCTGCTGATTCCCGCCCGACAGATACCGCACCAACTGCGCCGCATCCGGGGTCCGAATCGACAAATCCTTGATCCCCTTCTCCGCCAGAGCCTCTTCCGCCTCCCGATTCAGAAACGCCCCTTTTCGGGCGTCCCGCTTCAAGCTCGCCAAACTCGCATTCTCCAACACCGCCATGTCGAGGATCGCCCCCTGCGTCTTCCGATCTTCCGGCACCAAAGCCAAACCCGCCGCAATCGCCTCCCGCGGTGCACCAATCGTCGCCTTCTCCCCCTGCACCCAAACCTCACCTCCCAAGGCCGGCATCACCCCAAACATCGCTTCCAACATCTCCGTCCGCCCCGCACCAACAAGACCAGCCACCCCAACCACTTCCCCCCGCGCCACCTGAAAACTTGCCGCGTGTTCCGGATACGCCGTCGTCCGCAACTCCTTCACCTCCAGAGCGACCTCACCCAACTCATGCTGCGTCCGCTGATAAAACCGATCCACATCCCGCCCCACCATCAACTGCACCATCTTCCCGTGCGTGATCTCGTCCCCCGCCAACTCTCCCGCGTTCTCTCCATCCCGCAACACCGTCACCCGATCCGCAATCTGCACGATCTCACTCAGCCGGTGCGAAATGTAAATGATGCTCACCCCGCGCGACACGAGATCCTTCACCACCACGAATAACTGCTCCGCCTCCGTCTGCGACAAACTCGAGGTCGGCTCATCCATGATCAGCACCTTCGCGTCCACTGACAGTGCCTTCGCGATCTCCACCAACTGCTGCTTGCCGATCGGCAGCGTCCCCACCTCCACCGCCGGATCCACATCCAGCCCTACCATCTTCAAATACGTCACCGCCTCTCGCCGCATCCGCTCGTCATCCACCAAGCCGAACTTCCGGAACTCCCGCCCCAGAAAGATGTTCGCCGCCACATCGAGATTCCCCGCCATGTTCAGCTCCTGATGGATCAGCGCAATCCCCGCCGCCATCGCTCCCCGCACCGTATCGACCCGCACGGGATCCCCATTCATCAGAAACTCCCCCCCATCCGCCGCTTGCACCCCCGCCAGCGCCTTCATCAGCGTACTCTTCCCCGCCCCATTCTCCCCCAGGACAGCCAACACCTCCCCCGCCCCCAGGCGCAAGTCGACCCCCCGAAGGGCCTTCACCCCCGGAAACGACTTCACCACCCCTCGGGCTTCTAAAAGACTACTCACCGATCAACTTCTTATTCAAATCCGCCCAGAACGTCTCCACATTATCCTTCCGAATCTGCCGCGCCGGAATGTTAATGAACTTGTTCTCCGGAATCTCCGCGTCCGCCCCGGTCGCCAAGGCATGAAGCACCTTCACGGACTGGTATCCATACTCATAAGGATTCTGCACCACCGTGCCATGCACCGTCCCGTCGATAATCCCCTGCAAAGTCGGTCCTTCCTCATCAAAGCCAACCACCTTCACCACATTCAATTTCTTCGCCTGCTTCAAGGCCTCCAGAATCAACGGCGGATTGTAAGCAAAGAGTCCCACGAAACACCCCACGTCCGGATGCTTGGTCAACATGTCCTCCGCATTCGCCTTCCCCTTCGCCCGGTCAAACTCATCAGTCAACGTCGCCAACACCGTATACTTGTCCCCCTTCTGCACTTCTCCGGGCACATCAAACCGCGACGAATCATGCGACCGATCCAGCAACTCATCAATCACCCCCTGCCGACGACGCTTCGAGTTGTCCTGCTCCAAACGACCGATGAACATGACAACCTTGCCACCATCAGGCAGCGCTTCCTTCACCAACTGACCACACATCCGGCCCGCGTCGTAGTTGTCGACTCCGATGTAAACCTTCCGCTTCGAGTCCGGCGCGTCCGTATCCATCGTGATGAACTCCACCCGATCTGCCACCTCGTCAAAAAATTCCGACTGATTCACCGGATCGATCACCGCCGCCGCGATCCCATCCACACCCCGCGAAAGCATGTCCTCCATCTTGCTCTTCTGCTCCACCCCGTCATTCGGGAACAACACCTCCACCTCCACATCAAGCTCTGCTCCCGCATGCTCCGCGCCGGTTTTGCAAATATCCCAGAACGACGCCACCCCAGTGGTCACCACCCCATACTTCTTTTTCTCCGGCCCCTTCTCCCCACATCCGCTCAACGCAAACGCCGCCAACAACAGTCCCAGAATCAATCGTGTTCCAATTTTCATCGCCCCCCATGCAAAGACCCCCACCCACACATGTCGAGGAGATAGCACCCTCCCCCAAGGAGCGGCGTTCTCCAGGGCGCCGTCTAAACCCCCTCGCGCTAGCGAGCTGACTCCCCCCACCCTTCCAGCCCGGCAGGAACGCCTCGATGGGGCGCCCTGCCCGCCACCCCCCGCCCCTGAAAAGGGCCCGGCACAAAGACCACGGTTTCAACCATGGGTCCCTACTTCTTCATCAAATACCCCAGCAGATCCTTCAACTCCTCTTCATTCAACCGATTGATCAGCCCCGGAGGCATTGGCGACACCTCGGAAGCTTCCACCAACTTGATCTCAGAGCGCGGCACCTCTGTCGTGTCTGTGAAATCATAGGCATTCGTCGCCACGATCAGGATATCATCCTTCTCGGTCAGGGTCTTCCCCATCACCACCGAGCCATCCTTCTTCGTGATCAACTCGAAGTTATACTGATCCGAAACCGTCTTGCTCGGATCGATCAAGGCATCCGCCAAATCTTGTGGCGCAAATCGCCCCGACACCGCCGTCAAATCCGGCCCGGCCGAACCACCGTCTCCCGCGATCCGGTGACAAGCCGCGCACAAGGCCGCCTTGAACATCTTCTTCCCGTTCTCCAGATCGGTCTTGCTCAAATCCCCAGCCGCCAAGGCGGTCACTTCCGCCACCGTCCAGTTCTTCCCGGGTCCCTTCACCGCCGGCAGATTCGCAAAGGGATCAATCGGCGCGCCCAGCTTCCATCCCGTGATCATCTTCCGCTCTTCCTCCGTCGCCGTGGCCAAAATATCTTTCTGCATCTGCTCCAGGAACAGCTGATAGCTATTCCCTCCACTCTTGCTCTTTACCCCCGCAAACCACTCGAACAACTGCTTCCGCTGCCCCTCGGTCCACGGACCCTTCACGACTCGAAGGCAATACGCATAGTGGATGTTCCGCCCAGGAGGCATGTTGCGCAGCATCTTGATCACCGAGCCGCCATAGGCCTTGTTCCGCGTCGCCAACTCCGCCCAGTCCGGCATCTCGCTGTGCGCCGAAATCTTCATCAACTTCAGCGTCCGCTCCACCACCTTCGGCGCCTGCAAATAGCAAAGCACCCGGCAGAGCTCCGCGTTCAACTGATCATCCTTCGCGGGAAACGCCGCATCGATCTGTCCCAACACTCTCTCCCGCTCTCCCTCACTCGGCTCACCGAGCCGCGAAAACGTCAGCGCATAAGCCCTCAACATTCCCAGCTTCTGTTGCTTCGGCAATCCCTCCCAACCCAATCGCTCCAACTTCGAAACGATCAAAGATCGATCATCTTCCCCCCCTGTCCGCGCCAGCCCGATACACTCCGTGATCACCCCTTGCGGCTCATTCCGTCCCTGCAGGACATTCCGAATCTTGTCCGCCCCTTCCCGCTCCAACTGCACCCGTGCCATGGTCCGGATGAAGCGATCATCGCTCGCCAAATTCCGCTGCACCACACTCTCATCCATCGTCGGCACCTCCTGCGACTTCGCCGAATACTTCACCTCAGCCGTCGATTCCTCACCCACGTAGGTCACCCGCCACAGCGCGCCGGCCGTCCGCCGTCCGCCCGTCGTAAAGTACATCGACCCATCCTGCCCGATGATCGCATCCGTCAACGGCAATCCCGCCCCAGCCACGAAGTCCTCTCGCGACGCTGTATAGCTCGCCCCATCCTTCTCCAAGGTCACGGCGTGAATCGTCGCGTAGGTCCAGTCGAGCAAGTAGATCGCCTCCTGATACTTCTTCGGAAACTTTGCACCCTTCCCTGAAACCGCACCGGTCGGAGATCCCGGACTGATGTCAAACACCGGCGGCAGGCTGTCCTCATAATACGTGGGCCACTTCCCCGTCCCGTTCCGCCAGCCAAACTCGCTCCCTGGAACCGCATGGCACAATCGCGTCGGCCGAAACCACGGCATTCCCAAATCCCATTCCATGTCCGCGTCGTAGGCAAAGAGATCGCCATCCACATTGAAGGCCATGTCGTAGGGATTCCGATACCCCGTGCTCATCAGCTCCCACTGACTTCCATCCGGCTTGAACCGACAAATATATCCACCCGGCGCCATGATCCCCCGCGCATGGCCCCGACCATCCGGATTCCGCGGCAGGAGGTGATCTTCCTTCCAGTTCTGCGGCACCCAGGAGTGATCGATCTCCGGCAGCTTGGTGTGATTTCCAGCGATGAAATAGAGCCACTCCCCATCCGGAGACGCCACCAGTGAGTGCAAGCCATGCTCCCCACCACCGTTGATCTTCTTGATCAAGGTCAACTTGTCCAACTCCCCGTCTCCATTGCTGTCCACCACCTTGTAAACCCCTTTATCAACCTGCTTCGACTTGTCCTTCGGCGTCTCATTCACCGAGATGTAAAGCGCCCCCTTGAACCACAACATCCCGTGCGAACCCCCGATCGGCAGATCCCAAGGCTCAGCCGTCACCGTCTCACCAACCGTCACGCGGTAGAGTCCGCCGTACTGATCACAAACCACCAAGCGCCCATCCGGGGCCTGCGTCATCGACACCCACGACCCCTGCGTCTTCGGCACATCATAGAGTTTTTCCAGCTTGAATCCCTTCGCCACTTTGAACTGCTCCGTCGCATCCTGCGGCCCCTGCGGACCCGCCGCGACCACCGTGTTGAACAAGTTCCCCCACGGATTCATCCCCATCGGCCCAAGAACCTTCACCGGCTTCCAATTCTGGTCATCATATCCGGCCTTCATCCAGTCTTTCTCCTCCTTCGTCGAAAACACCCACTTGCCGTCCGTGGACAGCACCATCTTCTTGCCACCCGCATCGGCTTCAAACTGAACACACAACCCAGCCATCGTCCCTTCATTCGTCCCGGCCACCGCGAACACATTGCGTCCCTTCTGCAGGAAGGCCCGAACATCCACGTTCTGCGGATTGCTCCAGTCCGCCCCCCGCGCGATCGACTTGCCATTGAGGTACAGCGTGAACCCATTGTCGCAGGTCGCCGTGATCACGGCCCGCTTCGCCTTCTCCGGCAACTCAAAGGACCTCCGGAAAAAGACCCGCTCCCCGTCCTTGGCCTTCTCCGCATTCCAAATCCACTGCGGCTTCTCCGCCGCCATCACCGCCCCAACCATCAAACCCAACAAAATCGCTATTAAGGAAGTCTTTCTCACCGCCTCACTACGACCGAGCCGCTCTCTCCTATCAATTTTAAAAACTCCTCTCTTGCGAATTCCCGGCCTCCCCCGGCCAGTCCGTGCGAAAAAATTGATTCCCGCCTATCCCTCCGCAATATTTTCGTATCTACGCAAACAGCGCCGCCGCCTCCCCGGGAGCGGGAAATGGCCCCTTCCGCACCTTGGCCCACAACACCTCCCCGTCACGGCGGATTTCAAAAACCCCGCCGCCCCCACCGACCAGAGTCACCTCTCCTCCGATTGCCTCCTTGATCTCGGCCGACACACGGTCGGCCTCCGGAAGGTAGTTTCAATCCTGACAATACTCGATCTCGATGCCCATGGCAGAAATATGAATGACTCCCGTCGTCACGCAACGTAGTTTTGCCCAGAGAATCCAGTCTATGAAACATCTGACCCTCACCAGCCTCCTCACCGGCCTCCTCAGCCTCAGCGCCACGGCTGCCCCCAACATCATCTACATCCTCCTCGACGATGCCGGATACGGCGACTTCTCCTGCTACGGGCAGAAGAAGTTCAGCACCCCGAACATCGATCAACTCGCCGCCGAGGGAATGAAGTTCACCAACCATTATGCCGGCTCCACCGTCTGCGCGCCCACTCGCAGCGTCCTCATGACCGGACTTCACACCGGCCACACCCCCAGCCGCGGCAACAAGGCAATCAAACCCGTTGGTCAATTTCCCATTCCCGCCGAAACCTTCACCATCGCCGAAGCGCTCAAGAAACAAGGCTACGCCACCGCCGCCTTCGGAAAATGGGGCCTCGGGTTCCCCGGCTCAGAAGGCGAACCCCTGCATCAAGGCTTTGACCGCTTCTATGGCTACAACTGCCAGCGCAACGCCCACACTTACTATCCCACCTGGCTCTACGACGACGACAAGAAGATCACCCTGGACGGCGAGACCTACTCGCACGATCTCATCATGGAGCAAACCCTCGACTGGATCACCCTTCACCACGACAAGCCATTCTTCGCCTACCTCCCCATCACCATCCCCCACGCCGCCCTCCACGTTCCCGAGGAATACGCCGCACCATTCCGGAAGCAGTTTCCGCAGTTCGAGGACAAGGTCGGAAATTACGCTGGCCCCAGTATCAAAAACCCCGCCGCCATGTTCGCCGGCATGATGGTCAAACTCGACGAAGACACCGGACGTCTCATGGATCTCCTCAAGAGCCTCAAGATCGACGACAACACCATCGTCATGTTCTCCTCCGACAACGGCCCCCACCAAGAAGGCGGCCACATGCCCGACTTCTTCAATTCCAGCGGCGGACTACGCGGCCACAAGCGCGCCCTCTACGAAGGTGGCATCAAGACCGCCATGATCGCCCGCTGGCCCGGTAAAATCAAAGCAGGCTCCTCCACCGACCACATTTCCGCCCATTGGGACGTCTTCCCGACCCTCTGTGAAGTCGCCGAAGCCCCTATACCAGAGGGATTGGACGGCATTTCCTTCCTCCCCACCCTCACTGGGGGAGAGCAGCCAACACACGACTACCTCTACTGGGAATTCCACGAACAAGGCGGAAAACGCGCCTTACGTTTCGGTGAAAACGGCAACTGGAAGGCCGTCCAACTCGGCTTGAACAAGAAGGGAAAGAACGCCCCCATCGAGATCTACAACCTGTCCAAGGACCCGAAGGAGCAGAAGAACGTCGCCGCCAAGCACAAGGAACTCGTCGAGGAAGTAACCCGACACTTCGATGACGCCCACACCGAGAACGAGTTCTTCAAGTTCGCTTGGGAGCGCAAATAAACACCAACCCCGCACACCGATGAGGCACTTGATTCTACTGATGCTCTCGATGGGCATCTGCCACGCCGCCCCCCTCACCGGCGTCGATCTCAAACTCGTCTCCGACACCACCGCCGTTGAGGCTTCCAAGCCATTCACCGTCGGCCTCCACATCCACCACCACAAAGGCTACCACACCTACTGGCAAAACCCCGGCATCGTCGGCGTCCCTACCGACATCGCGTGGACCCTTCCCCCCGGATTCACCACCGACCCCATCCAATGGCCCACCCCGGAAGTCGTCGACATGGCCGGCCACCCCGCTCACGGATTTCACCGAGACGTTCTCCTGATGGTCCAGATCACTCCCCCATCAGAGATCACATCCAAGGACATCACTCTCCGTGCCGAAATCAACTGGATGGCCTGTGCCAAAACCTGCCACCCCGGAAATACCTCCCTCTCCCTGACCCTCCCAACCGGAAAAACAACCCCCTCCGTCTCCCGTCCCCTCTTCAAGAAGGCGAAAGAAGAACTGCCAACACCCCTCGCCAACTGGTCGGTCAATCTGCTCTCCTCTCCCAGCTCCCCCACCATCCACCTCCTCCTCGTCCCCCAGGCGCACCCACCCGCAACACTCGAGAACCTCTATTTCTTCTCCAGTGACGGCCAAGTCTCCTCCGACCGCCCCCAAAAACTCTCTCCGCAGGTAAAAGGCGCCTACACTCTCATCCTCGAACGCTCAGAATACGGGCCAGAAAAGGCCTCCCACCTTCCCGGAGTCCTCAGCACAACAACCCCCATCGCAAAAAATGGGGATCTGGCCGCCCGTATTAATCCCGCTTACTCCGATAAAAACCAACCTGTCACCCCGTAAATCTCCGCACATAATTTCACCAT
>JAPKDA010000033.1 GCA_028822695.1 Akkermansiaceae bacterium | reverse complement strand
ATGTGGTCTCCACGGGGACGCCGGGTGGCGTGGGCGCTGGATTCAAGCCTCCCATCTTCTTGAAGGCCGGCGATGAAATTGAATTGGGGATAGACGGTCTGGGCACGCAGCGGCAGGTGGCCACGCAAGCCTGAGGGAGCCCGCGCTGGGCCGATCGGGTGCAGCCAACGAGAAAAGGGGCCGTCCATCAGCACTTTCCCTCACTTTGGAATTCCCCAATCCTGAAATACTGCTTCTCTACCTACTCACGTGTCCTTTCTCCAACTCCAAGACGTCCACACCCACTTCCCAGTTCGGGGCGGGGCCTTCTCAGGGGCGACGGGCAAAGTGATCAAGGCAGTCGATGGCGTCTCGCTGAACATCGAAAAAGGCGAGATCCTCGGCCTCGTCGGTGAGTCCGGCTGTGGAAAGTCCACCCTCTCACGCACCATCATGCAACTCGTCCGCCCCACCGGCGGCTCGATCATTCTCGACCAAGAAGACCTCTGTCTCATGCCGCGCTCCCTCGTCCGCCGCCGTCGCTTGGAATTCCAAATGATCTTCCAGGACCCCTACGCCTCCCTCAATCCCCGCATGACGGTCTTCTCGACCCTCGCCGAGGCCATCATCCAGCGGAAGCCCCAATTGAAGCGCAACCGTCCCGACCTACTCTCCGCGATCTCAGACCTCATGAAACTCGTCGGTCTCGATCCGCGCTTCATGCGGAAATACCCCCACGAATTCTCAGGTGGACAACGACAGCGTATTGCCATCGCCCGTGCCCTTGCCCCGGAGCCCCAGCTCATCATTGCCGACGAACCGGTCTCCGCACTCGATGTCTCCATCCAGTCGCAGATCCTCAACCTTCTCCTCAAACTTCGCAAAGAGCTGAATCTCACCATGATTTTCATCTCCCACGACCTGAGCGTGGTTCGATACCTCGCCGACAATATTGCCGTCATGCTCGCCGGCAAGATCGTCGAATACGGCCCCGCCGATCGCGTCTTCCACGAACCTGAGCACGACTACACCAAGAAACTTCTCAGCGCCATTCCCCATCTCACCACAACCTAAGCGAACTACCATCATGGATATCCAAGTCTACAACATCATTCACATCCTCGGCATCATGGCCCTCTTTATGGCACTCGGCGGCGTTGCCGCCAGCGAATGCGACAAGTGCAAAAAGCTTGGCGCCATTCTTCACGGAATCGCGCTGCTCCTCATCCTTGTCTCAGGCTTCGCGATGTTCGCGAAACTTGGAACGATGGGCGTCAAATACCCCGGTTGGTGGCTCGGCGCCAAAATCGCCATCCTGATTGCCATGGGCGGCATGCTCACCGTCGCCAAACGACGCCTCCTGCCCTGTGGTGCCGTTGTCGGCATCCTTCTCGCCCTCGGCGCCATCGCCGCTTTCCTAGGGGTCTATGGCCGGACCTTCGGTGCAGAATGACCGCCTCAAGAATCCCAAAACTCATCGCTGACAAACGGCGGAATCTCCCTACATTCGGGGCAGGAGAGAGAGTCCGATCTAATCCGACTGCCCTCGATCCGATTTTAACCGTTCCCAACAAATGAGTTACCAGGTTTTTGCACGTAAATACCGCCCCCGGACATTCGCCGATGTTTTGGGTCAGGACCACGTCGTGCAGACGCTCCGCAACGCCATTGAGAAGGAGCGACTCGCCCACGCCTACCTTTTCGTCGGCCCCCGCGGCACCGGAAAAACCTCCACCGCCCGGATCTTCGCCAAGGCGCTGAACTGCTCCGACGGTCCGAAAATTGAATTTGATCCGGACGAAGACCTCTGCATCGAAATCGCCGAGGGCCGTTCCCTGGACGTCCTCGAAATCGATGGAGCCTCCAACAACGGCGTCGAGCAGGTCCGAGCGCTCCGCGAAACGGTCAACTACGCCCCAGCCACCGGCCGATTCAAGATCTACTACATTGATGAGGTCCACATGCTCTCCAATGCGGCCTTCAACGCCCTCCTGAAGACCCTCGAGGAACCGCCTCCGCACGTGAAGTTCATCTTCGCCACTACCGAGCCGAATAAGATCCTCGCCACGATTCTTTCCCGCTGCCAGCGCTTCGATCTGCGCCCCATCCCCACCGACATCATTGCCGCCCACCTGCAGCACATGTCGGACGAGGAAGGCATCACCCTCGCCCCCCCCGCGGCCTGGGCGATTGCCAAAGGTGCCGACGGCGGCATGCGTGACGCACAGTCCATGCTCGATCAACTCGTCGCCTTCTGCGGCAACGAGATCACCGAGACGAACGTGCAGGAAGTCTTCGGCTTCACCTCCAGCGAAACCGTCGCCGGACTCGCCACCGCCATCATTGACAAGGACACCTCCGAGGCCATCGCCCGGGTCCAAACAGAAGCCGACAAAGGCAAGGACCTCTCCCAACTCCTCGCCGAACTCACCGGCTTTCTCCGCACCCTTCTCATCGCCCGACTCACCACCGAAGCCTCCAACGAGGGAATCCCCGAGGCCATCTGGACCGCGATCCGCGACAAGGCCGCCGGGGTGACCGAAGACCGTCTCCTCGCCGTCCTCGACCGACTTGCCGACGCCGATTCAAAAATGCGTCGCGCTTCCAACAAGCAACTCCATTTCGAAATTGCGCTCATTCGCGCCATCCAGAGTCTTGATGAAGTCCGTATCAGCGACGTCATCAAAGCCCTCGAACGCGCTCCCGGTGACGCAGGACCAGCCCCCGCCGCGGCCCCCACACCAGTCGCTGTTTCCGCTCCCGCCCGCGCCAAGCCGGAGCCCAAAAAAAACTCCTCATCACCAGAGGACCAGCTCAACAATCTCATTCAAAATGCCCCGGAGTCCCGCCCTAATGACCCGACTCCAGATCCCGCCGCTACTCCGCAAGCGAAGGATTCCCCCAAGGAACCTGAATCTGCGCCCCCTCCTACCAACGAGTTCCACGACGATCCGCTCGTCAAGGAAGCCGTCCGGATCTTTGAGGGAAAACTGAAGAAGTAGCAGCCCCATGTATAGACCGCGGAGAAAAGCTTTTGGCGTCGCCTTGGTTGTGGCGGCCCTGGGCTTCCACCTCGTGACCATGGCGCTCTACACCCGCCAACCGGACATGTTCGCGGCGTTCACACTCTTCCCCATCTGGGTGTGGGGTTCCATCGGCCTCGCTTTCTCCTGCACCGCCTTCCTCATCTTCCGCGCCCCTCTCGCCTTGTTCACCAGCGGAGTCTGGGCGATTTCAATCCTCGGCCTCGCCGACGAAACCCGCTCCCTCGGCAGAATTGGTAAGCCCTCTCCTGAACCCGGCATCCCTCAGCGATACGACGGAAGAAACGTCATTCGCATCGTCACCATCAACTGGTCATCCTCACAAAATAGCTTTTCCGCCGACATCGAACGCTACCAACCAGACATCATTTTCATCCAGGAAATACCCCACCCTTACCGCCTGCGGCAACTCAACGATTCCCTCTATCAGGGCAAGGGTGACTACCGTTACGACTCCGACAAGCGCTGCGGAATCATCGTCCGCGGTGAAATCGAACGACAGATCAAGAACCAAGTCTTTCGCAGCCAGCAGGTCACCGCCAAACTCCCCAACGGGCGCCGTGTCGAACTCCTCAACCTCCACCTCCAACCGGCCTCCACCGACCTCCGCCTCTGGTCCCGCGATTGCTGGAGGGGCCACCGACTCAACCGAAAGAAACGCCGGGCCGAACTCTTCCTCGCGCTCGAGGTTCTCGAGAAATCCATCATCGCCATCAATAGACCCTCCATCATCGCGGGAGATTTCAACGCCCCGGCCAACGACTCTGTCTATCGCATGCTCGGCGAACGCTTCACCGACACCTTCGACGCCTCCGGCACCGGCTGGGGAAATACCTACCATCGGCGATTCCCCATCCTTCGCCTCGATCACATCTTCGTTTCTCGGGAGTTTCTTTCCGTGCGCTCCACCGTCGTCACCATCCCCGAATCAGATCACCGCATGGTCGTCTCCGACCTCATTCTCAAGTAAGCTCTGCCTATCTCATGCCCGACATCACCCGCGACGCCATTGCCGACGTTCTCGACGAGATCGCTCTCCTCCAGGAATTGAAGGGAGAAAATCCATTCAAGATCCGCGCCTACCGCAATGGAGCTGAGACCGTCCGCTCATTCGACGGAGACATCGTGCAACGAGCGGCAGACAACGACCTCAAGGGGATCAAGGGGATCGGCGATGCCCTTCAACAAAAACTCCACGAACTCGCCAGCACCGGCGCGCTGATATTCCACCAGGACCTCAAAGGAGAGTTCCCTGAAGGCCTCTTCGAACTGTTCGAACTACAGGGCCTCGGACCCAAAAAAGTCAAAGCACTCTACGAAGAACTCAAGATCTCCTCCCTCGGTGGTCTCGAGCGTGCCTGCCAATCCGGGGAGCTTGCAAAGCTCGCCGGTTTTGGAAAAAAGACCGCCGAGAAAATCCTCTCCGCCATCGACAATCGCCGACGCTTTGCGGGTCGGTCTCTTCTCTCAGTCGCCGGCAACGAGGCCGAAGTGATCCTCTCAGAACTCCGCCAACACCCCGCTGTCATCCGCGCCGCCGTCGCCGGATCATATCGCCGGGCCAAGGAAACAGTTCACGACGTCGACTTCCTCGTCTCCACCAAGGATCCCTCCGCCGTGATCAAATGGTTCACGGAACGCGAGGGCTTGGAGGAAGTGATCGCCCAAGGCGACACCAAAGGCGCCGTCCGTCTCGCCAGCGGACTCCAATGCGATCTCCGCGCCGTCTCCGATGCCCAGTTCCCCTTCGCCCTCATGTATTTCACCGGCAGCAAGGAACACAACGTCGCCTTGCGAAAGCTCGCCCTGTCTCAAGGCCTGACCCTGAATGAATATGATCTCGCTCCGACCGAAGGATCAGACAGGGAGAATCCCAGTTCCGACATTAAGGACGAGGCGGGCATCTACCGCGAACTCGGACTCCTTTACATCGAACCCGAACTCCGCGAAGATCGCGGCGAACTGGACACCGCTTCCGAGGGCGACCTCCCCACCCTCGTCGAACAGGACAATCTCCGCGGCACCTTCCACTGCCACACCACCGAGTCCGATGGCCGCTCCACGCTCGAGGAGATGGCCGCCGCAGCACAAGAACTCGGCTTGGACTACCTCGGCATCAGCGACCACTCGAAGTCATCCTTCCAAGCCCGGGGACTCGATGAAGGGCGACTCTTGAAGCAAGTCGAATCGATCCGCGCCTTCAATGAAACCCAAGACGGCTTTCGAGTTTTCGCCGGATCAGAGGTCGATATTCTTAAAGACGGCAGCCTCGACTTCGCGGACGACATTCTCGCTCAACTCGATTTCTGCGTCGTCTCCGTCCACGCCTCTTTCGGCATGCCGGAGAAGGACATGACCAAGCGCATCATTCGCGCCATGGAAAATCCTCATGTCACCATGCTCGGCCACCCCACCGGACGCCTCCTCCTTCGACGCGATGCCTATGCGCTCAACCATGACAAGATCATCGATTGCGCTGCGGCGACCGGAACGGTGATCGAGTTGAACTGCTCTTCCAAGCGCATGGACATGGACTGGCGCTGGTGGCATCGCGCTCGGGACAAGGGCGTGAAATGCTCCATCAATACCGATGCCCACAGCACATCGCAACTCCAAGCCCTTCACTTTGGAGTCCGCGTCGCCCGTAAAGGCTGGCTGCGCCGGGAAGATGTCCTGAACTGCCAATCCCTCCCGGAAATCGAGGGCTGGATGAAACTCCCGAAGGCCAAACGCCCGTAAATTACGGGTTTCAGGCTTTTCTACGCATAGTTCCCCCCCTACGCTCCCCGACTCATGACCTCACACCTGCGGTCTTTCGCTCAAGGCCTTGTCCTCGCCGCACTCGTTTTAGTTTGTCCTCATACCAGAGGACAGGATCAAGAATTGCGTCAATTCGACCCCTCCGACGTCTACTTCCAAGCATGGCTGAAAATCCGTGAAGCGGAGAACGCCGAAAAGGAGGAGAAGTATCTCGTAGCCTTCAACCACTACAAGAAGGCCGGAAGCCTTTTCGACACGGTCGGTGTGTATCATCCCGACTGGAAACCACACCTCGTCAAAGATCGCCAGGCCACCACCCTTGGCTCGATGGACAAGATTCGCGACAAGGCCCTCGCCGAACAACAAGCGGATGATAAAAAACTCGATGGCATGGTCATCGAAGGCCGCGGCCTTCCGACAAAACGACCGGACATCGGCATCAAACCTTTCACCCCTCAAGAAGATCGCATCGTCGCCACGCTCCAACGACAGATCCGAGCCCTCGAAACCCAGGTCAAGAACGTGACCAACGATCGCGATGCCAATGCCGCTCAGTTGCGCCGCACCCTTGCCGATCTCAAGTCGCAACGAGACAAAATGGCCCGCGCCCCTCTCGAAGGGCAGGTGCAGGATCTCAATGCGAAAATTGCCAAGGTCCAACAGGAACGCGAAGCCATGGCCGCAGCGCACAGCCAGAGCCGCACTGCTTTACAGAAAGCCCTCGCCCAAAACACCGCTCTCACCGCCGAACGGGACGCAGCCATGAACCGGATCAACGTAATTGAGAACAACCTCGCCGTCCAACAAAAGGCCTCCACCCAAGTGGTCCGCGGCCTCCGCGATCAACTCAAGGACATGAAGGCCCTTGCCGCTGATAAGGACCGCCTCCTCGCTGCGGCCAACAAGCAGAATGCAGAACTCTCCCAGCAGGTTCGCGAATCCAACGCCGAGATCGCCGACTTGCGGGAAGAGCGCGGCGAGCTCCTGAAGGAACGCGATCACATGGCTTCTCTACTCGAACTCAACGAGACCAATCGCGTCAAAATCCTCATCGAACAAAACATGAAACTCGGCCACGACCTCAACGACGCGAAGGAGCGCCTCGCCCAAGTCGCCGCCGACAATAACCGCACCGCGCAGGAACTCATCGATGCAAAGAGCCGGCTTGCCATTGCCAAAGCGAAAATCATCCAACTCAACACCGATTATCAAGACCAGGCCGAGCGGCTTGTTGCACTCGAGGAACGCCTCCGTGAAGAAAGTAAATCCCTTACCGATGATGTCCCAAACGACAAGGGCAACTCCCGTGAAGAAATCACCGTTCTCCAAGGAATCATCGACCGCACCCTCAAGGTCCAAACCCGCCGCCGGAAGGCTCAGAAACTTCTTTTGGAGACCGTGAAGAGAAACGCGATCAAGGATCCCGAAGTCTGGGGTGCCCTCGAACTTCTCGGCGGCCAAGAGCTTCAGCTCACCCCGGAAGAATCCAAGCTCGTCGAAAACCGGGCCATCGATGGCGAGTTCGTCTTCGGAGAACGGGTCGCCCCGGAAGACCGGATCAAGGCCGGCAATCAGCTCCAACAAAGCATCGGCATCAAAAGCAACCTCGCCAAACGCGCGTTTTCCAATGGACGCTTCCTCGTCGCCCGGGAGTTTTTTGAATCCATCCTCGATGAGCATCCCGGTCACGTGCCCACCAAACTCAACCTCGGCGTCGTCCACCTTCGCAATCAGGACCCGACGCTCGCCATCCAGTCCTTCAACGACGCCCTCACCATCCGCCCCGACATCCCCTACGCCCACTTCATGCTCGGCGTGAGCCATTATGAACTCGGCGACTACCTTCAATCGCGCCAGTCCTTCCAAGAATCGCTCAAAGGCGATCCAACCAACGCCAAGGCCCATGTCTTCATCGGAAGTATCGCCGGCGTCGCTGGAGAATTCAGCAACGCCGATAAGCACTGGCAGAAAGCCATCGGTCTCGACCCCACCCTCAGCGAGCCTTACTACAACCTCGCCATTCTTCGCCTCCGTGAAGGCAAGAAGACTGAGGCCCGGAAACTCTACCGAAAAGCCCGCGAGAGCGGACGTCAGCCCGATTTCGCTCTGGAAGGCCAGATTGGACGCTGATCAACCTTCGAGGATCGTCTTGTTGATCGGATTGCTGATCGCTGAACTGCGATCCGCCTCCATGCTCGTGTTGCGATTGATTCCAAGTGACGCCACTTCGTAAACAATCCGCTGCCGACCTTTGCCGACACTCACTTGACGACGGTTCACCTTGGTGCCGAGCAAACGCTCCATCATCTGCGTCTCCATCCGAAGCGCATTGGGGTATTCCTTGAAAATTGCTTCCAACGGATTGTGATACTCCTCAATCCGCAAGCCATCCTGCGCATCATAGCGACAACGACTGAAGGCTCCGGTCGAATCACGAAGCTCAGCGAGACGGGTCACCCGTTCGACCAAAGCCTGCGCCCCGGTGATCTTTGGTGCCCACTCCAAGCGGAGCTCTTCAAAATGGTGAAAAAGAAGCTTCTCAGGGGCCGACTCCCCATACATTTGCTGAGCTCCCCGCATCACGCTCAGGGTCAGACCCGTTCCCGCCTCTGGGAAAAGCTCATCGCACTTGCTGGTCAACCGATAAAGCTTCTCAGGGCGTCCCACTTGGCTTCTTGGGACTCTCCAAGTCTCCAGATAGGCGTTTTTCTCGAGATTTACGCAGTGCTGCTTTACTCCCATGTAGCTCATATTCAGCTCTTTAGCCAACTCTGAGACTGCCATTCCATCCGACCGCTTGAGGGCCTCTAAAATCTCGGTGTAGGAGCGCCGAGCCATATCACGTAAAGCTTGTGAAAACATTTTTAAAAACTTAATGGTTAAGTGATGTGAACTATAAAGGTCTCTGTGAATCTGTCAACACGCTTTTGACAAGAACTGAGGTTCCACTAGAGTCACCCCGACTTCATTCATGACCAAATTCGACTACGACGAGGAAATCACATTCAATTCCCCCGCTCCCGGACATTGGCCAGAGGTCTCGGCATCCGACTGGAACGATGCCAAATGGCAGCTGAAGAACCGGGTGCAGACCCTTGAGGAGCTCGAGTCCAAACTCGAACTCAGCGAGGAAGAACGCGCCGGCATCCTTCTCACCGGCACCAAGCTCGCCGCGGCGGTCACACCACACTTTTTCAACCTCATCGATCCCAAGGATCCCGATTGCCCGATCCGAAAGCAGGTCATTCCCCGCATTGAAGAAACCTGGGAGAACCCCGAGGAAATGAGTGACCCCTGTGGCGAAGACAGCCACATGCCCGTTCCCGGACTCGTCCACCGCTATCCCGATCGCGTCCTCTTCCTCGTCACCGACCGCTGCGCCTCCTACTGCCGTTACTGCACCCGCTCCCGGGTCGTGTCAGGCGTCAGCGATCAAAAGCTCGAAACCCAGTGGGAAGCCGCTTTCGAATATCTCGAGAACACCCCCACCGTCCGCGACGTCCTCCTCTCTGGCGGAGACCCCCTTCTCCTCTCCGACGGTCGCCTCGAAAAGATTCTCACGCGCCTCCATGCGATCCCGCACATTCAGTTCATCCGCATCGGCAGCCGCATTCCTATTTTTCTCCCGCAACGAATCACTCCGGAACTCTGCGATATGCTGAAGAAGTTCCACCCGCTCTTTATCTCCATCCACAGCAACCATCCCCGCGAACTCACCTGCGAAGTCCGCGATGCTCTCGGCCGACTCGCCGACGCCGGCATTCCACTCGGCAACCAATCCGTGCTCCTGAAGGACATCAACGACTCCCTCGATGTGCAGCGCGCTCTGGTCCACAAACTCCTCCTCTGTCGCGCCCGCCCTTACTACCTCTACCAGTGCGACCTCATCGACGGCTCCGCCCACCTGCGCACTGCGACGAGCAAAGGGGTGGAAATCATCGAAGGCCTTCGCGGCCACACCACCGGCTACGCAGTCCCACAGTTCGTCATCGACGCCCCGGGAGGTGGCGGAAAGATCCCCCTCAATCCGAATTACGTCGTCAGCGACAACGATTCCGAAGTCCACCTCCGCAACTACGAGGGCCGCGAGTTCCTCTATCCGGAAGTCGCCGATCTCGGCAAGGCCCTCCTTCCCTCCAATCGCTGATCCTTTGCCGTTTCTGCAAAAGGTGCTAGAATTCAGCAATTCATGAATCGCGAATTCGACAACCTCGAGGAAGCTGAACTCTTCGCCTGCCGAATGCGCAGTGAAGGGCACGTCGCCGAAGTCATGAGCGAAAGCATCCCCACCCTCTGGGGCTCCGCTGCAATCGGCAAGATCCGCGTCACCGTCTACGACGTTCCGGACACCGAACCGGAAGAACAGCCAACCTCACCCGCCGCGGACCTCTTTAGCCGCCTCTTCTACGGAGGCATCGTCGGCGCCTTCCTCGTCGTCATCGGTTGGATCCTTCTCGAAGTCGCCGCCTACCTCCTCAAAGACGGCTTCATGAGCGCCATCCTCAAAACCGTCGCCGCCGTCAGCTTCATCTACGCCCTCTCCGCCTGGTCCCTCCTCCTCTCCGCCTTCTTCCGCAAAGGCCGCGAAGCAGGCTCCAAACTCGGCCTACTCGTTCATGTCGTCATTAGCATGGTAGCAACTGTGGTGAGTCTCTCTCTGCTGGTGCTGGACTTCCTGTAAATCACTCATTGGCACCGGAATCGCCTCACACACTTTCCGCCATCCCGGAAACTTCCAGGTATTTGGAAAGCCCGCGCACTGCTTCGGCTTCGCCGCTTGAATGCGGCAGTCCGCCCCCTCCAGCATGATGCACTCGTGACTCCCCTCCTTCTCGATCAGTGACAATCCCGTCCTGTTCTCTCGCAACCTCGTATAGCGTTCCGTGAACTCCAACAGATCCATTCCGAGAAACTTGGCAATCGCCTCCGTTTCCCCGTTCTCCAACACAACATCCCCGGGCCACTTGCAGCAGTTCGTGCACCGCTGGCAGACATAGTAGACGTCCCCCTCTCCGGGTTCGTCCTTAGCGGGAGGCCCAGGCATTGCTCTGCGGCAGCGTGATCGCGTCGTGGTACTTCTTGATCTTCGCAAGATACGCATTCCACTTCCGACCCGGCTTGCCGTGATCCAACAGGAAATGCGGACAGTTCTTGTGGGCAGGACTGCGGCCCCACCGTGGCCAGTGATAGTGCGGCACGACACGGCTCAGAGGAATGTTGTGCTGCTTCATCAACCAAGCAGTCAGCTTGGCAGTCCGGTCCAACGTCGCCGAACGGCTGTTACCAGGATGCTCACACATCTCGATACCGATCGAATACTTGTTTCCGGGACCATTGAAATCCGCATGGCGACCTTGTTCCGTGGTCGGAATATGCTGCACCGCAACTTTCTCATCCACCGTGTAGTGCCAGGAAAGCTTGCCGAGCTTGCTGTTCTTTAGCGCCAGAGAATGCCTCCATGGATCCGCTCCACTGCTCCAATTTTGGGTGCTGTGGATCGTAATGTATCGCGGCCGCATCGATTTACTGGTCCGTCCACGTGCTCTTTTGGAGATATAATCCCGTTTTACGCCAGCTTGAGAATAGAGAGTCGAGGAACTCATCCGTCGTGTTCCGCCCTTCTTCGCATGCGAAATCGCCGTCGCAGTTTGTCCGCTCCCCGGTTTCCCGGTTAGATAAATTTTTACGGGCCGCCCGTGAGAATCGCGCTTGACCGTTGTCGACTGAATACCTTGGAGATCTGACCGCGGCTTCACCATCACGACATCGGGGCCGGATCCACAACCAGTGGCGAAAACCAAACCAGTGAGGAGGAGAGTTTTAATCGCAAACGTTGAAGAATTACTCATAGTCCGAACTGGTGAACGATACGACTATACTAGTAAAAATTCGACAAAAGTGAAGATCTAAGTTGCCGGATTCCTAACCTTCTCCATCGTTCGCGCCATCGGCACTCCCGATCCCAATTCCGGCTCTGACAGTTCGTCCGTGTTCCTAGCGGATATCGGGAGAACTGTGTCCGTCCAAAAGCACCTCGATCAAGTGGGCAATGGAACACCCAAGGTTCTAGCGCCAGTCGAGGCTCCCGCTCATAGCGCGATCCTCGCTCTCCTTGCCTATCATCGCCAGGAAGGCGGACAGGGTGGCCGCATCTGGGTAATGGGAGGCTCGCCACGTCATCGCGAACGACTCTCCCTCGAAACCCAAAGCTGGGGAATTTCTTCACTCGTTCTTCCTGATCATGTCGACGACCACATCGCCGGCGAACTCCAGGACCCCGATCGCGACGCAGAACGCCTCGCGGCCTTCGAAGCGCTCACCGAACCTGGCGACGGCATCGAAATGGTCTTCGTCTCGCTGGAATCCTTCAAGCAGCCCGCTCCAGATCCCGCCCGCTTCGAACAGCGATCCCTCTCGCTGGAGATCGGAACCAACCATGATCCCTCGAAGCTCCAACAAATGTTTCTCAAGGCCGGCTTCGAAGAGGTGTCCCAGGTCCACGCCCGCCAGCAATTCGCGAGACGAGGAGGAATCCTCGACGTCTTCCCCCTCTCCGGGCCCCGCCCCATTCGTATCGACTTCTTCGACACGGAGATCGAATCACTGCGCGAGTTCGACCTCGATGCACAGACCTCCGTGATGCGTCTCGAGGATGTCCGACTCGCTCTCAATACTCCCAAGCTCAACCGCAAACTCTCCGCCTGGCGGAATCCCGGGGACATCGTCGTCTCCATCGAAGAGGACGGCCCGGAGGTCGATCTTCTCATCAGCGATGATCCGATTCGCAGCAAAGAACCCTTCGAGGCATACGGCACTCCCTTCGCCCACTTCAATGCCGGCGATTTCATTCTCGAGGAAGCACGACAAAGCACGGTCTTCCATCATATCACCGACTGGCTCGATTCCGGTTGGACCGTCGGCATTGCCGCAGCAACAGAAGGCGAACGAGAACGCTTCCTCGAACTCACAGGAACCCACCTGCCAAAGAACCCTGAACTTCATTTCATCGACGCCCCTCTCGCCGAGGGCTTTGTCCTCCGCTCCGCAAAGGCCGCCGTCCTTTCCCTGACCGAACTCTTCGGCCGATTCCACACCGTCGCACCTGTCTCCCGACTACGACGGCTCGAGGACCAACGAAGCATTTCCGCAGGCACTGAGCTCAACGAACTTTCCGAAGACGATCTTGTTGTCCACGCAGACTACGGAGTCGGGAAGTTCACTGGCGTCACCAAGAACGACCTCGGGGACGATGAACTCTCCATCGAATACCGCGACGGCGCGACGCTCCACGTCCCCGTCGATCAAGCCCATTTGGTTTCCCGCTACGTCGGCGTCGGCGGCAAGGCCCCAACCCTGAGCCGCCTCGGCGACGGTCGCTGGTCCAAGCTCAAGAAATCCGCAGAGGGCGCCATCCGCGACTACGCCGCCCTCCTCCTCCGCACCCACGCCGAACGCGAATCCCTCAACGGCTATACCCATCCTCCCGATTCAAAGTGGATGTGGGAATTCGAGAACTCCTTCCCCTACTCGGAAACTGCCGACCAACTTCGCGCCATCAGCGAAGTGAAATCCGACATGGAATCCCCACAGCCCATGGATCGGCTCATCTGCGGCGACGTTGGCTTTGGCAAAACCGAGGTCGCCATCCGCGCCGCCTTCAAGGCTGTCACCGGCGGTAAACAAGTCGCGATTCTCGTCCCCACCACCGTCCTCGCCGACCAACACTGGCGGACCTTCCGCGAACGGATGAGCGACTTTCCGATCCGCGTGGACCTCCTCAACCGCTTTCGGACACCCTCCGAAATGCGAGACACTGTCGAGGGCCTCGCCAACGGCAGTGTTGACATCGTCATCGGCACCCATCGATTGCTCTCCGGAGACGTCCACTACCAAAACCTCGGCCTCGCCGTCGTGGACGAGGAGCAACGCTTCGGCGTGAGGCACAAGGAGATGTTCAAGGAGCGCTTCAAACAGATCGACCTCCTCACCCTTTCCGCCACGCCAATCCCACGGACTCTCTATTTCTCACTGATGGGCGTGCGGGACATGTCCACCATCAATACCGCCCCTGCCAACCGCATTCCCGTTCATACCTCCATCGTTCCCTACGACGAGCGAGTCATCCGCGATGTCTTGCGCCGCGAACTGGAACGCGAGGGTCAGGTCTTCTTCCTCCACAATCGCGTCAAGAGCATCGAGAAGATGAAGGAGCGGATCGAAAATCTTGTCCCCGACGCACGCGTCCTCGTTGGCCACGGACAGATGGCGCGCGAGGAACTCGAGGTCGTCATGCACACCTTCGTGGAAGGCAAGGCGGATGTCCTCCTGGCAACGACCATCATCGAGAGCGGTATCGACATCCCCAACGCCAACACCATTCTCATCGACCGCGCCGACCGATTCGGCCTCGCCGATCTCTATCAACTCCGAGGTCGGGTCGGTCGGGCCAACCGGAGGGCCTACGCAGTCCTCATGCTCCCACCCGATCTCGTGGCCTCCGGCGATGCCCGGAAACGCATCAACGCCATCCAACAATACACCGCCCTCGGTTCGGGATTCAAAATCGCCATGCGCGATCTCGAGATCCGCGGTGCCGGCAGCCTTCTCGGCACAAAGCAATCCGGGCACATCGCCGCTGTCGGATTCGATCTCTACTGCCAACTCCTTCGCCAATCGGTCGATCAGCTCAGTGGTAAAAAAGTCAGCAGGCGCAGCGACGTGGTCCTGCGCTCCGACATGCTGTGCCTTTCCGAAACCCGCTCCGCCACCGCAGGCGCCGGACAACTTCCTGCGTTCCTCCCCTCCTCTTACATCAGCGACTCCAAACAACGCATCGCAGCCTATCGCGAACTCGCCAGTCTCGCCAACCGGGACGAACTCACCGCCCTCGAGTCCCGTTGGCGCGATCGATACGGCCGCCTCCCTTCCGAGGTCATCAATCTCATTGAGGTCGGCAAATTGCGCATCGAGGCCTCCCTCGCCGGGGTCGAGTTGGTCGAAATTAAGGGTGATCGCCTCATGGTGCAGCGAAATGGCGGCTATATCATGCTCGAAGGCCGCCGCTTTCCTCGCTTGAAATCGGGCAAACCTGGCCCTATGCTCCGCGAAGCAGTCACTTGGATAGAATCGTTAAACCGATCATGAAAATCTCCGCCTTTTCCGCAGCCGGGGTGTGTTCTCACACCATAGTAGCTTTCTCACGATTAGCGCTCATCGCTTCCGCCGGGATCGGTCTCGCTTTCAGTGCCGCGCAAGCCGCCCCCGTCGAACTCAACAAGATCGCCGCCAAGGTCAATGGAAAGCTTGTTACCTCCAAGGAAATCGACTTCCACATGGCTCCGGTCATGGCACTCCTCCAGGCAAAATATCCACGCAAAGGTCCGAATTATGAAAAGGAAATCAAGAAAGCCCGCTCGGGTATTCTTGATCGTCTGATCGAAAACAAGATTGTTGTCTCCGAGCTCGAGCGCAAGGGCGCCGGAATCCCAGAGCACGTCATCGACGGCGAGGTCAAGCGCATCATCAGCGAACTCTTCAACGGTAGCGAAAAAGAGTTCCGGAAGTCGCTCGGCGAAAGCGGCATGAACATGCAGGGCTTTCGCGAGTCGCAAAAAGAAAAGATCCTCATCCAGGCCTTCCGCGCATCCCAGTTCAACGACGTCCCTCCGGCCACCGACGCCGAAGTCAGTGTCCAATATAAGAAGCGCCGTAGCGATCTCCGTGATCGAACCCAGGACAAGGTCACCTACCGGAAAATTTTCATTCGCGCTGTCGACCCCCACCGTCCCGGGAGCACCCCGGGAACACAATTACTTCTCGCCGAAGGCATCACCAAACAGCTGAAAGCCGACGGCGACTTCGCCGAGCTCGCCAAGGAACACTCCGCCGGAGCCTTCAGCGACAGCGGTGGCCTGTGGGAAAACGAAGAACGAATCAACCTCTCCCCGGCCTTCGCCGAGGTCATTTTCGAATCAGCCCCGGACACAATCATCGGGCCTCTCAAAGACCCCGCCGGGTTCATCATCATCACGGTGATCGAGAAAAATCTCGGTCCTGCGCCCTCGCGCTCGAAAGTTGCCGACCGCATGCGCCAAGAGGTTGAAATCGAAAAACGCTCCGCCCGGTTTAAAAAGTGGATGGATACCATCAAACGCAGCGCCATGATTGAGCGCCGGGTCTAAGATTTGGAAACCCGATACATTTTCCGGTGGTTTTTGCGGTAGCGCAGGACGCAAACTCCGTGAACCGCCCATAACGGCCAACAGCTCATGAGAACCGCAGTTTACGCCGGCAGCTTCGATCCACCGACTAATGGTCACCTGTGGATGATCCAGCAAGGATTGGAGCTCTTCGACCGCCTCATCGTTGCCATCGGCAGCAATCCCGAGAAATCCTACACCTTCACCGTCGAGGAACGCTTAGAACTCCTCAAAGCCTCCGTCCCTTCCTGCGAACGCATGGAGATCGCCCACTTCGACAACCGCTACCTGGTCGACTACGCGAAGGAAAAAGACGCCAAATACATCCTCCGCGGAGTGCGCACCGCCAACGACTACGAATACGAGCGCGTCATGCGGCACATCAACGCCGACCTCGCCCCGGAGATTAACTCGATCTTTCTCATGCCTCCCCGCGACATCGCCGAACTGAGTTCAAGCATGGTGAAAAGCCTCATCGGCCCGAAAGGTTGGGAAGACACCGTCCGCCGCTTTGTTCCCGGCCCGGTCTTTGAGAAACTGGCCAAGTAGATGGCCATTTAACAGAACCCATTCATGCAGACCCTCGCCATCGCTCTCGGCTCCCTGATTCTCTACATTATCGCCTACAACACCTACGGACGCTGGCTCGCCCGGAAGATCTTCAAGCTGGACCCCAACGCGAAGGTCCCTTCCATCGAGTTGGAGGATGGAGAGGACTACGTTCCCACTCAAAAAGGCATTGTCTTCGGCCACCACTTCACCTCCATCGCCGGCACCGGCCCGATTGTCGGACCCGCCCTCGCCGTGATCTGGGGCTGGCTTCCTGCTCTCCTCTGGGTCTTGTTCGGCTCCATCCTCATCGGCGCAGTCCATGATTTCGGCGCACTGGTCGTCTCCATGCGTCATCGCGGCCAAACTGTTGGCGACATCGCCGGACGCGTCCTCAGCCCCCGAGCCCGCCTCCTCTTCCTCTCCATCCTTTTCATGGCCCTGACCATCGTCCTCGCCATCTTCGGCCTGGTCATTGCTGCGGTCTTCAAGATGTATCCCGCCGCCATCTTCCCCTGCCTCGTGCAAATCCCGATCGCCGTTGTCATCGGCGTCTGGCTGCACCGGAAGGGGGTCAACATCCTCATCCCCTCTATCATCGCTCTTGCCGTGATGTATCTCTCCGTCGCTTATGGAGACTCGGGCTTCCTCGGCACGATCAATGCTGCCATGGCAGCATGGCCCACGATTGTCTGGGTCGCGGTCCTGCTGATCTACTCCTACGTCGCCTCTGTCCTCCCCGTTTGGACCCTGCTGCAACCGCGCGACTTCATCAACTCCCTCCAACTCCTCTCCGCCCTCGCGCTCATCGTCATCGGACTCATCGTCGCCGCATTTGTCGGTGGCGCCCCGGTCGACGAAACGACGACCCGCCCCGCGCTGGAGATCGCAGCTGAAGCCTACCGGCCCAGCGGACACGGCGCCCCATGGATCTTCCCCTTCCTCTTCGTCACCATTGCCTGTGGCGCGGTCTCTGGCTTCCACTGCCTGGTCTCCTCCGGGACTTCATCCAAACAACTGAAGTGCGAGACCGACGCACAGTTCGTCGGCTACGGCTCCATGCTCACCGAAGGCTTCCTCGCCGTCCTCGTCATCCTCGCTTGTGTAGCTGGCCTCGGCCTGGGCATCCCCGAACTTGTCGATGGAGAGAAAACCGGAGCAATGCTCACCGGGGCCGACGCCTACAGCGCCCGCTATGGCACATGGGCTGGCTCTGCCGGACTCGGACCAAAGGTCGGAGCCTTCGTCGATGGCGCGGCGAACTTCATCAAAGCTCTGGGGATACCGGCTAGCTTTGCCGTCGCCCTCATGGGCGTCTTCGTGGCCTCCTTCGCCGCCACCACCCTCGACACCGCCTGCCGCCTCCAACGCTACGTCACCCAGGAACTCGGCCGGGTAATCAAAGTCAAACCACTCACCAACAAACACGGCGCCACCATCTTCGCCATCGTCATCGCCGGCGTCATTGCCGCACTGCCCGCCGCGGCACCCGAGACAGGCTTCTTTGCGACCCTCTCCTGCGGCGGCCTCGCAGGCGCAAGCGAATGGCTCAACACCTACTCTGGAAAAGGCGGACTTCTCCTCTGGCCGCTCTTCGGGGCCACCAACCAACTACTCGGCGGCTTGGCCTTCCTCGTCATCCTCTTCTGGATGCACCGCCGCAACATTCCCAACTGGTTCGTCCTCATTCCCGCCACATTCATGCTCATCCTCCCGGCTGCCGCGATGATCCTGCAACTCTTTGTTGGTCCGAAGGCCTGGCTGACTGGAGATTCACCGAACTACCTTCTCTCCGCCTTCGGTCTCGCCGCCATCGCCCTCGAAATCTGGATTCTCTTCGAAGCCTTCGCCGCCTGGCCGAAAGCCCGAGGCGTCCTCGAAGAGTCGGCCGACGAAGCTGCGGAATCTCTCCCTGACGGCGGACGTTCTTGCTAGACCTACCAGCTCCCCCCAACCCGCCACTCTTCCATCAGCTCCGCCGGGCAGTCATCCAAGAACCTCGAAGGCCGCTGTATCACGTCCCCCGTGTAACTCTTCGGATTGATCTGCGGATAAACCATGTAGAGCTCATTCATCGCCCGCGTGATCGCCACGTAGAACAGCCGGCGCTCCTCCTCGAGCATGTCCTCATCGTCCGCCTCGAGAACACGACCATTCGGAAACATGCCGTCGGTCAGCCAAATCACAAAGACCACCTTCCATTCGAGCCCCTTTGCCTGGTGCACCGATGACAAGGTGACCTGCTCGGGATCCGGCTCGGCCCGACTACCCGAGGGATCACCATCCACCGCAGACATCAAAGACAACTGCGCAAGAAACTCCAACACGTCGTTGAACCCCTGACCGTACGACATGAGCTGCTCGATGTCCTGCCGCCGGTTCTCATAATTGTCGAAACTCCCCCGCATGTAATCGTCGTAGACCCCTTCCAAGATGCTAAAAATCATATCAGACGGGCGCGCAAACTCCCCACCCACCACCAACTCGTCCATCGTGTGAGCCAGCTGCTCCCACTGCTGTTGAGCTTTCTTCGGTGCCGGCAGAGCAAGCAAGGTCTCCGAAAAACTCTTCGGCACCCCCTCCTCCTTCGCCAAGTCGCTTGCCCCCCAGCCCGCCCACAGCTTGTCCGCACTCTTCGCACCCACACCCGGCAACAACATCACCATCCGCTTGAAACTAACCTCGTCCTTCCGATTCACCACAAACCGCATGAAGGCCCCCACGTCCTTGATGTGGACCTGCTCAAAAAATCGCAGACCACTCGTGATCTGAAACGGAATACCACGACTGGTGAGTTCCATCTGCAATTCCAAGCTCTGATGGTGGGCCCGGTATAAAATCGCAATGTCCTCCAACTCGATCCCCTCCTCGTCCCGAAAATCCAATATCCGCTGCGCCACGAACTGCGCCTGCGTCGTAGGATCCTCCACCGGAACCAAGGCCGGCAAAGTCACCCCACTCGCCCTTGCCGCCTTCAACTCCTTGTTGAACTGCTTCCGATTCGCCCGAATTGCCGCATTCGACAGGCTGAGAATCTCCGGAACACTCCGATAGTTGGTCTCGATCCGATAAACCTCCGCGTCCGCATAACGCTCCGGAAACCCAAGAATGTTCCCCATGTCCGCACCGCGCCAGGAGTAGATCGACTGCGCATCATCGCCCACCACCATCAGACTCTGTCCCTCTCCCACCAGTAGATCAATCAACTCACACTGTACGTGGTTGGTGTCTTGATACTCATCCACCAGGATGTAGCGAAACTTCTTCCGATACAGACGCAGCAATTCCGAATCCTTCTGCAGTAACTGCAGCGTCAGCACCAGTAGATCATCGAAATCCATCGAGTTGATCTGTATCTTCTTCTTCCGATAGGCCTTCTCCACCCTCCGAATTTCCTCCAGCCATTCTTCAAAATACGGATACCGGAACTCCACAATTTCCTCGAGCGTGTCGTTCGTATTGACGACTAGACTGAAAATCGAAATCAGCACGTCCGGTTTTGGAAACCTCTTCCCCTGTGTATCAATCTCACACGCCGCGATGACGGTGTTCATCAACGACTTCTGGTCATCCCGATCCATGATCGAAAAGGACCGCGTGAACCCCAACTCATCCGCATGCCGCCGGAGCATCCGATTTCCGATGGAATGGAACGTGCCGCCCCAGAGATCACTGACATCCTGTGGCACCAAACTCCGCACCCGATCCATCATCTCCTTCGAGGCTTTGTTCGTGAATGTCAGGAGTAGAATGTTTTTCGGCTCCACCCCCTGATCCAACAAGTAGGCCACCCGATACGTCAGTGTCCGCGTCTTCCCCGATCCCGCTCCTGCGATCACCAGTGACCTCCCCGGAGGCGCACTCACCGCCGCATACTGCTGCTCATTGAGCTCCGCAGCATAGTCAATGCCCGACGTCCCACCCGAGGCAGGCCTCTTCAGTTGATAGTCCCTCGCCACGCTCTATTTCCGATCGGTGGCTTTAACGTGATCCATATAGGAACTCAATTCCCGACGCACAACCGGCAGGAGCACATACACCCCGATGAGATTGAAAAGGCTCATCGCAAAGAGCATCCCATCAGAGAAATCCAACACACTTCCCAGGCTCAGCGATGCCCCAATAACGATGAACACGCAGAAGATGACCTTGTAAATTTTCTCAGCCGTCTTGCTTCGACCAAATAGGTAGCTCCAAGCCTGCTGACCATAGTAAGACCATGAAATCATCGTCGAGAATGCGAAGAGCACGACGCAGATCAACAAGATGTATTTGAACCATGGAACGACACTTTCGAATGCTGCGGAGGTGAGCTGAATGCCGCCGTCCCCTGCGTTGTATTGGTGAATGGGCGAAGTCACCACGATGGCCAACCCGGTCATCGTGCAAACGATAATCGTATCCACAAACGGCTCGAGCAAAGCAACGAGCCCCTCCGATGCCGGATACTTTGTCTTCACCGCAGCGTGAGCAATCGGCGCGGACCCAAAGCCTGCCTCGTTCGAGAAGGCCGCCCGCCTGATCCCCTGGATAAAGGCTCCGATGAATCCTCCCGCAACTGCAGTGGGAACAAATGCTTCTCTCACAATCGAACCAAACGCGGCCGGCACCTCCGCAGCGTTTGAGAGCAAAACCACAATACAAGCCAGCGCGTATGTCACTGTCATGACCGGAACCAGCCGTGCCGTCACGGTGGCGATTCCTGTAATCCCTCCGATAATCACCAGACCCACAAGAACAGCCATCACCACTCCGAACAACCAGCGGTTGTTACTGAAAAACCCCTTCGTTTCCTCCACCCTCTCCTGCTTCAAAGCCACCTTGGCTTCCGCGGCAACAATCCCCTCTGCACTATTATCCAAGTGAGCGCTCTCATCACCGAGACGTTCCTGAACGCTCCCCAAAATTTCTCCGGTCTTCTCATTCATCCAGTCAAAGGCCTTCGAGCCCTTCTCGATTGCCGCCAACTCTTTGGCCTTGGTATTGACCACGGCGGTCTTCTCTTTGACATCAGTCAAAAATGCGAGTTCAGCCTGCGCTGCAGACAGCTCCTTCTGAGCGCCCAGGTGCTCTTCACTTTCCACCACACCAAGCAACTGTTGTCCGCTCTGATTGGCCTGAAACATATTTCCTCCACCCAAGGCTGCACCAACACACATCACCGCAAACAACACGCCCAGCACTTTGCCCAGACCCTCCATATCCCTCTCTTTGAATCCATCCCGGAGGTAATACATGGGACCACCGAAGACTTTCCCTCCAATGATCTGCCGATACTTCACGCCGAGGGTGCACTCGGCAAACTTGGACGTCATCCCAAGAAAGCCGACAACGACCATCCAAAAAACCGCCCCAGGGCCACCGACCGAGACCGCAATGGCCACGCCCGCAATGTTACCAAGACCAACTGTCGCAGAAAGAGCCGCAGTGAGCGCCTGAAAGTGACTAATCTCTCCCGGATCGTCCTTACTCGAATACCTGCCCTTGATCGTCTTCAGCGCGACGCCAAACGAGCGCAGATTGATGAAGCGAAAGCTGATCGTAAACACCAAGGCCGCACCCACCAACCACAGAAGAATGAGGGGGACATCGATGGTCTCTCCGTTGAATGAGATCTCAACGCTAACGAAGACAAATTTGAAGACAAACTCTGTGACCGGCGCCATGAACGCATTGACGCGCTCGTCGAAGGACATGATCTTCTCAACCGGAGTCACTTCGGAACCAACCGCAGGTTCGACCGGCGGATCCGTCGTCTGAGCCATCAACCCGGGATCGACGACGGCGACTAGGAGAAGGGCGATTGCAAGAATCCAAGCAAGACGGGAGGCAAAGGATCGGGACATCACCCGCGAAGGATGCCTATTCCGACGATCATCGACAAGGCCCTAAGGAAGTTTTGGTCTACGAGTCTGGAATTTCAAAAAGTTTGACTGGCATCTCCCGTTTTTGGCCTGCGGTGGCAGGGCCCCAAGGGGCGGCGACACCGCTTTCGCGCAGCACCAACGCGCCTCCTCCCATCTTCCGCTTCCCACAAAGCGGTGTCGCCGCTCGTGCTTCGCTCTGCCACCGCAGTCCAAAAGCTCACTCAGCTCAGCAACCTACTCCTTCTTGAAGGCCAGCTTACCGTCCGCAACCTCCGCCACGATCACATCCCCCTCCTGAAACGTCCCTTCTAGAACGTCCAGACTAAGTGGATCAAGCAAGTGCCGCTGAATAGCCCGCTTCAGAGGTCGGGCACCGTAGACCGGGTCGTATCCCTGGTTCCCGATGAATTCCTTCGCCTCTTCGCTCATCGCCAGTCCCAGCCCCTGTTTCGCCAGACGCTGCCGCACCCGAGTCAACTGCAGCGTCACGATCTGTGTCAACTCCTCGCGATCCAGTCGATCGAAGATGATCGTCTCGTCAAC
>JAPKDA010000137.1 GCA_028822695.1 Akkermansiaceae bacterium | reverse complement strand
TGCGAGGGTTGCGAGGGCTGCATGTGGGGGTATGAGGGGGTATGTGGGGACGGAACCTCCACACGATGCCCGGGATTCGGGGGTTTAGCAATCGCTCTTATAAAACTGGTGCTCTAAGCTCCGTTTCTTCAATAATCTTCCCCCGGGAGCGCCCGGGTGGCTGGCTCCTAGGAATTTGCTTTTGGGGTGGGGCGCTTGGGGGCGCCGTTGACGGGATCGGAGAGGGGGGAAGGGGCTTGATTCTTGAAATTTATATTAGCAGCGGAATTGAGGCAGCTCGGGCTGCTACTGAGAAAATAGAGGACAGGCGCTACCGAGGATTTCTCCAAAAAGCGATATTGTCAGAGATGGCAAAAACCGGCCATGCCGAGAAGGCCTTGGAGTTTGTCAAAGAGAAGGTGGGCCTGGGGAAAAATAGAACGCGCGTTGTCGAAGAAATCACCTCTCGTTCGGACCTTTCAGTTTCTGCTGTTTTAGATTTCTAGTGATGAGGCATAGTGTGAATGATTTCGGTATTGACCGACTTGCGATTCCTGAAGAATTATTTCCGATGACGGCTTGTCCGGGCCTTTTAAATAGGAAAGACTGCACTCGAAATACGCATGAAATCCTGGCCTCTCTTCCTCCTTCTCATCTCCTTGGCGAAAGGTGACGAACTCACTTTTCAAAACAACGACCGCGTCGCTCTTCTGGGAAATACCGTCGTCGAACGCGCCCAAAAATACGGGCACCTCGAAACGGCTCTCACTCTTGCCGCAGGCGAAAAGAACATTCGTTTCCGCAATCTCGGTTGGAGCGGCGATACCGTCTACGGCGATGCCCGCAGCTACTTCGGCCCGCCCCAGGAAGGCTTCGATCGCCTCAAGGCCGATCTTGAAGGCATCAAGCCCAATGTCGTCCTCGTCTGCTACGGCGCGGTGGCCGCCTTCGAAGGCGAAGCGGGCCTCCCTCATTTCCTGGCAGGATACAATCGCCTCCTCGACATGATCAACAGCGCGGCAAATCCTCGCGCGATCATCCTGATCTCGCCTCCTCCGGCCGAATTACTGGAAGCACCCATGCCGGACATGAGCAGCCACAACGCACGACTCGCTGTTTACCGCGATGCCATTTCCAAACTTGCCGCCACTCGCAAGCACGGCTTTGCCGATCTCTACGCTGCCTTGAAAGGCCACAACTCCGGACTTACCGACAACGGCTTACACTACACCGAAAAGGGTTACGCCGTTCTCGCTCCAAAACTGCTCCAGTCTCTCGGCCTCACTCCTCCCACCGAAAAGCAGCTCAAGAGCACGCCGGGACAGGAGCTTCGCAAAAAAATCATCGCCAAAAACAAACTCCTCTTTTTTCAATGGCGACCGTCGAACGAAACCTACCTCCGGCTTTTCCGAAAGCACGAGCAAGGGAACAACGCGAAGGAGCTTGAGGAATTCAATCCGATCATCGAAGCACGTGAATCAGAAGTCCAATCTCTCAAAACCGCAACTCTGGAGGTGAAATCATGATCTTTCGTCTCGCTCTCAACTTATCGCTCACCTGCCTCGTCGCTTCGGCCCAAAACGGCCTGACCGACATTCCCGACCCCGATGTCGCGAAACAAATCGCAGGCTTCAATCTTCCCGAAGGCATGGAGATCAATCTCTACGCTTCCGATCCCATGATCGCCAAGCCGGTTCAGATGAACTGGGATTCCCAAGGCCGCCTCTGGTTGGTTTCCAGCGGAATGTATCCTCACATCGTCCCGGGCGCGGAGGAAAACGACAAGGTGCTCGTCCTCGAAGACACCAACGGCGACGGCGTGGCTGATAAGAGCACGACCTTCGCCGATGATCTCCACATTCCTACCGCAGTCATCCCCGGAGACGGCGGCGCGTATGTTGCCAACTCCACCGAGATCCTCTTCCTCAAAGACACCGACGGCGACCTCGTTGCCGACGAACGCCGCACTGTCCTCTCGGGCTTTGGCACCGAAGACACCCACCATATCGTCCACACCTTCGAACACGGACCGGATGGCATGCTTTACTTCAGCCAATCCATCTACATCCACAGTCACCTCGAAACCCCGCACGGCGTTCGTCGTCTCATGGGCGGAGGCACCTGGCACTTCCGCCCGGAAACCCAGCAAGCCGAAGTCCTCTACAAAGGACTCATCAACCCCTGGGGATTTGTCTTCGACGACTATGGCCAAAACTTCGCCACCGACGGCGCGGGCGGCCATGGCATCAACTTCGTCTTCCCACGTTCGGTGCACGTTACTTCCCCCGGAGCCAAACGAATCATCAAAGGCCTGAGCTCCGGCCAACCCAAACTCTGCGGACTGGAAGTCCTCTCCGGCACTCACGTCCCGGAAGAAATGCGCGGCGTCTTGATTGCCCCCGACTTCCGGGGACACCGCATCAATGCTTACCGCGTCACTCCGAATGGCAGCACCTACACCTCGACGCGACTCGACGACTTCCTCAGCTCCTCGCACCGCGCCTTCCGTCCCATCGATGTCAAGATGGGCCCCGATGGCGCGATCTACATTGCCGATTGGTATAACCCGATCATTCAGCACGGCGAAGTCGACTTCCGTGATCCACGCCGCGATCACACCCACGGCAGGATTTGGCGGGTCACTTATAAAGATCGGCCGCTCGCCAAGAAACCTGACTTCCAGAAAGCAACGATTTATCAGCTCATGGAACTGCAGACTTCCCCAGAGCGATTTGTCAGAGAGAGTGCCCGTAGAGAGATTCGTGACCGCGGCGCCAAAGAATCAGTCAAACCTCTAAAGGATTGGATAAGTTTGAAGACAGATCACAATGCCCTACTCCAAGGCCTTTGGACCTTACAAGCTCTCAACACGACCGATTCCTTAACCATCGATAGATTACTACGGTCTGCAGACGCCCGCTATCGCGCTGCCGCTCTACGCGTTCTTTATCATCGCGCAAACGAAATCCCCGGGCATGACGAGTGGATCAAAAAATCGATCCACGACAAAAACGCGCAAGTCCGCCTCTGGGCCATTTGCTGTCTTGCTCAAAAGCCCTCCGCGAAATCAGTCACGCTCGCCCTGGAAGCGCTCGATCACGAGGTCGACGAGCCCATCGATTTCGCGCTCTGGTCCATCGTGCGGGAACACGAAGCACATTGGGTTCCGGCTTTTGAAAAAGGCGAGATCAACTTCGACGGAAAGCTCTCTCGTCTCCTCTTCGCGATCTCTGCGCTCGAAAAACCCATCGCCCTCGATTTAATCGTAAAAGGACTCGTCTCCGGATCACTCAAAGGCGCGGAACAAACCTCTGCCATTTCCGCAATTGCCAAAGTGGGATCGGCCGAAGACCTCAATCGCCTCTTCTCCCTTGCCGCCGGGAACAAGACCCCTCGCCTTCATACCCTCAATGTTCTCATCGAGACGAAGAAGATCCGAAAGCTGCAACCCTCCAAGGGAACCGAACAGATCCTCGAATTTTTCAACACCGATGATCAGGCCACTTTCCAAAAAGCAGCCCTGCTCGCCGGTCTCTGGCGGATCGAACCGGCCCGCCAAAAGTTGATCGCCACTTTCAGCTCGCCCAAGAGCGCCGACTCCAAACGTCAGGCCGCGGCGGAAGGACTGCGCAACTTCGGCGGAAAAGAATCCGTCACCATCTTTGAAAAATTCGCCCGCGAAGGTCAGTCGGACGAGATCAAAGCCCTCGCCGTCAAAGAACTCGCCAACCTCGATCCCGGTCGCGCCGCCAAGGCTGCCGTCGCTCTTTTGGCAAAGGATACATCAGGCAAGGACCACTACCGTCTCTTCGATGTCTTCCTGAAAAACCCCAAGGCTGCCACGGCCCTCGCAAACGCGATCAAGGGACAAAAGCTTCCTCCCAAAATCGCCAGCCTCGGCCTGCAACGCGCCGGCACCACCGGCGCGCCGCCCAAAAACCTCATCGAGGCCCTGCAAGTGGCCGGAGACCTCAAGCCCATGGCCCAGAAGCTCAGCGCGGAAGAGATGACTCTCCTCGTCCAACGCGTCCAAGCAGATGGCGATCCACATCAAGGCGAGCGGATCTATCGGCGCGCGGATTTGCAATGTGCCGTTTGTCACGCTATCGGTGGCGTCGGCGGAACCATCGGCCCCGATATGGTCAGCATCGGAGCCAGCGCGCCTGTTGACTACCTGATCACCTCCCTCCTCGACCCCAACGACAAGATCAAGGAGGGCTATCACACCACCTTGATCACCACCAAGAATGGCGACACCTTCACGGGCGGACTCGTCAGCGAAGGCGATCAGGAAATTACCCTGCGTGACAACTCCGGTCGCATGACCAAGATCGCCAAGGCCGATGTGAAATCAAAAATCATCAGCCCGGTCTCGATGATGCCTCCCGGACTCACCTCCAGTCTGCGTGAAGACGAATTCATCGACCTCGTTCGTTTCCTTTCCGAGCTCGGCAAGGAAGGCGATTTCAAAGTCGATTCCCGTCCCGTCATCCGCAACTGGATGGCTCTGCAACCACACAAACGAACGCGCGACGAAATCGGCCACTACGGCCCCGCTCTCTTCGCCGATCGTTTCGAGGGTTACCAGTGGATACCCGTCGGCAGCCTGGTCAGCGGAGGGCTTCCTCCCAAGGATCTTCCTCCCGTGCTCGGTCGTGGCCGAAGCCGCTGGGGGGTGGTGCGCTTTGGAGTGGAGCAGCCCGCAATCGGGGCCTTCTCTCTCAAAATCAACGAGACCCAACTGATGCATCTTTTCGACGGTGAAAAAGAAGTCAAACTCCCCGAAAAGGGACCCGCCACGGTAGAGTTCAAAGCGGGAACTGATCCGCAACGCTTCACCATCGCCGTCAACTCGGTCTACCGATCGGCGCCAATTCTCATCGAGGTTGTCACCCCCAAAAAATAAACTCACGAAGTTTCACAAGGCCAGTAAACGGAAAACGGACCTCTCTCCGCCCGGTTCACATGGGTTGTGACGGGTTGAAGGGGCGGCGGAGGAGGAACTCAGGATCTGAGGAACTCGTGGGGGGGTCGGATCGCCATCGAGAGACAGAGGAAAGAAGCAGACACCCACAAATCGAGGGAGCTTGGAGTCTGAAGGGCCGGTTGCGAAGTCAAAGGACAAGCTGAAATCTTCGGGAGTTCGGGAGTGACGTCGATGAGCTTATCCATCGAGGGTTGCTCTATTATTCTTGGAAGCGAGCCCGGGCGCGGAAGAAAAGAGTGGGTTCGTTGTTGCGTGGGACGGGAGTGACGAGGCGGTATCGGGCGGAGGAGCCGGAGGGAGTGATTTGCAAATCTTGCGCAATGCGTTCCCAGCTTGGGGAGCTTGGGTCGGGGCTGGATTCGAGAAAGTAATCCATCCCGCCGAGGGGGGAGAGGGCATCGAATTGCAGGGTTGCTTGAGCGGGT
>JAPKDA010000032.1 GCA_028822695.1 Akkermansiaceae bacterium | reverse complement strand
GGCGGCGAGGCGATCATCAGTTTCGACCATGTCGGAGAGGGTCTGATGGTCGGTGGTGAGAAGACCGGCATCGAGCCCGTGAAGAGCTTGCAAGACGGCACTTTGAAGCAGTTCGCGATTTCCGGCGAGGACGGCAAATGGCACTGGGCTGACGCCCGGATCGCGGGCGAGACCGTCGTGGTATCGAGCCCTGAGGTCACCAAGCCGGTGGCGGTGCGGTATGCGTACACCAAGAACCCGGACGGCTGTAACCTCTACAACAAAGCCGGATTACCCGCGTCGCCGTTCACCACGGACAAGCACTGGCATTAGGGTGGGGCAGTCCCTGCATTTCCCGCATTCAACGTGGTCTCAATTCATTGTTATGAGCTCTTACAATGATAAGAACTCTTGGCGCTTGGCCAACCTCGAATAGTAATCCAAGCAGTAATAATATGTCCGAAACACAACAAAAACGTCCGATTCAGACAAGACGATCTGGCGCATTCAATCTAGTTTCGACTCGATTGGCGAAGAATCGCCTCTCCGATCTGCTCCACAACGTCCTCAGGGACACCCCACAAAAAGCAAATTCCTAGCCCCCATGACCTTGACATCATCTTCTACAATTCGACGCGCCCTTCTCGCGGCCCTGTTGATCCTGCCATTCCTCGCCTTATCTGGCGCTGCGGTTGAGATCGCTCCGCGACCGATCCGGGTGCTCTTTCTTGGACACGAGAGCAAGGATCACAATTCGGGAAAATATTTGCCCTACTTGATGGAGCGTTTCGGCCGTGAAGCGATCTACTTCGACTACTATACGACGCCGGAATGTCTCAATTCTGAGACGCTTTCGCCTTACGATACGGTGATGCTCTATGCCAATCATGAGAACATTACCGAGGCGCAGATGAAAGCACTCAGCGAGTTCGTCGAGAGCGGTCACGGCTTCGTCCCGGTTCAGCTTGGGGGCAAGTTCAAACCCCATGGTGGTGGGGAGTTCAAGGCGAGCATTCTGGAGCCCGGGCATCCGATCATGGAGGGAGTGAACGAATACAAAACTTGGGATGAAGCCTCTGTGCACGACGAGCTGAACGAGGAGGGGCGGAAGCTGTTGATGGAGCGTGCCGAGGGTGACCGCCGCGAGCCGTGGGCATGGGTTCGAAGTCAGGGCAAGGGCCGGGTTTTTTACACCGCCAGCGGTCACGACGAGCGCACCTGGAAGAACCCCGATTTCCAACTGAAACTCCGCAATGCGATTGTGTGGTCGGTTGGCGACGAGACGAGGAAGGAATGGGATACCTTTCTTGCCTCGCGCGAGAAGGAGGTTCGTGAGAAAAATAAGAACGTCGCCAACTATGAGCGTCGTCCCGAGCCGATCACCTTCCAGCATCCTTTCAGCGTGAAGGGCAGCATGGAGCGCACCCAGGTGCCGGCCGACATGAGGCTGGAACTCTTCGCCAGCGAGCCGGACATCCGTAAGCCGATCTCCTTCGCCTTTGACGAGCGTGGCCGCTGTTGGGTCGCGGAGACCAGCGACTATCCCCACGGAGTCAAACCGGACGGGGTGGGCAGCGATAGCATCCGGATCTGCGAGGATACCGACGGCGACGGCAAAGCGGACAAGTTCACGGTCTTTGCCGAAGGCCTCAATATTCCGACCGGGCTGGTATTCGCCAATGGCGGGGTGATTGTCAGTCAGCCCCCGCGCTTTCTGTTCCTGAAGGACACCGATGGCGATGACAAGGCGGACGTGCGCGAGGAGATCATGACCGGCTGGGGGATCGGCGACACCCATGCGCAAGCCAACAACCTGCACTACGGCTTGGACAACTGGCTTTACGGCTGTGTCGGCTACTCGGGGTACCGCGGCGAGGTGGCTGGGAAGAAGACGAGTTTTGCCCAAGGGACTTACCGATTCAAGGCGGACGGATCACAACTCGAGTTCCTTCATCAATTCTCCAACAACTCCTGGGCGCAATCGCATAACCAGTGGGGGGATCAGTTCGGTGGGACCGCCAACGGAGCCCCGATTTTTTACGGCGGCATTCCGAAGACGGCCATTCCTGAAGGGATGCGCGGCATGACGGCCAAGCGGATCAATCTGGTCAATCAGGCTCATGCGATCACTCCGAACTTTCGCCAGGTTGATTGGATGGGTGCCTACACCGCTGCGGCGGGGAGCGCGTTCATCTACAGTGACAACCTGCCACCCCGGATGCAGGGGATGGCGTTGGTTACCGAGCCAACCATGAAGCTGATCGCCCTGATGGATGTCCGCGAGGACGGGGCAGGCTATGTCGCACACGATGGCTTTAATTTGGTCGCGAGCACGGATGAGTGGATGTCGCCGGTCTTCGCTGAAGTCGGGCCGGACGGCGCGGTGTGGTTTGCGGACTTCCAGAATTTCATCATCCAACACAACCCGATCCCGAGCGTCGGCCATGGCGGCTATCAGGCCAAGGGTGGGGTCGGGGGTGCCCACGAGAACACGCTGCGCGATCATGAGCGCGGGCGGATCTACCGGGTGGTGTGGAACGAGGCGAAGAAGCCGGTGATTACCAGTCTCAAGGGCGCGAGCGATGCCGAGCTGGTTCGGGCACTCGGCAGCGACAATCCACTCTGGCGCCTCAAGGCCCAGCAGATGCTGGTCGAAGGGGGGCGCAAAGGCGTCGTGCCGAGCTTGCGAGAAGGCATTGTCGAGAACAGCAGCAATATTGGGTCCATCCATGCTTTGTGGGTGTTGCACGGGCTGGGAGAACTTGATCAGGCAACGCACCGCAGTGCGCTGCTTGCGGGTGATCGCGGTCTACGCCGAAATGCCGTGCGGGCGCTTGGAAGCGACGAGGCCTCGCAGTCCCTGCTGTTTGGATCAGGCACGCTCAGCGATCCCGATCCGGTGACCCGGCTTGCGGCCATGATCAAGCTCTCCGAACTCCCGACATCGGCGGAAATCGCCACCTTGGTGGGAGGCCTGGGCAGTGATCCTGAATTGATAAAAGACGAATGGCTCGCCGAGGCCGCGAGAATTCTCTCGCAGAAACACAACCCGTTCAAAGAGGGGGCGAACGTGCTCGCAAACTCCGGATTTGAGGAGGCCACTGGAACTGCGCCTGCGGCTTGGAAGGAAAAGAATTACGGAACAGCACCGGGAAATGCGGACCACTCTTGGGAGATTGTTTCGGACGTCAAACACGCCGGCAAGCAAGCGCTCAAACTTGAAGGCAAGGGGGGGCATATCGCTAAGGCGATGGTCCTTCAGGCCGAGCTCAAACCGAACACCTACTACCGTCTCAAGGGCTGGTTGCGGGCTGAAGAACTCCGTGGTCGGGTCTCCCTCGTCGATCGTGCTCGGGGTGTCGAGACCTCGCCGGTTTCTGACACTACGGATTGGAAGGAAGTGGATCTCTTGTTCAATAGCGGCGAGATCCCACGCGCCGAGATCCATCTGGTCTATGACGGCGGCAGTGGCAAGGCCTGGTTCGATGACGTGCGACTGATTGAGATGGTTCCGATTGACGGTGCGGAGGATCAGGCCGGGCCGGGCGATGCTGCCCGCGGAGAAGCGATCTTCTGGAAGCATCCGGTCGCAGCTTGCATGAACTGCCACATGCTGGGAGGCAAGGGCAGCGCGGTGGGGCCGGCTCTGGATGGGGTAGGGTCGCGTCAGGACGAGGCCTACTTGCTGGAGTCTTTGATCAACCCCAATGCCAAGATGGCGAAAGGATTCGAGTCCCTTCCGATCAGCTCGATGCCGCCGATGGAGCTGATTCTGAAGCCGCAGGAACTGGCCGATGTGCTGGCCTTCTTGAAAGGACTGAAGGAGTGATGCCCGGGGTGGGAGCCAGAAGGCTTTCTCTCCGAGAGGGATGACGACGCCCCCTACAAGAACATGACGATCAAGGGTGAGACCGTCGTGGTATCGAGCCCTGAGGTCGCAAAGCCGGTGGCGGGCCATGCCAGCCTACCTGGATGCGCGGCTTTCGGCGGGGGGCCGCGGGAAGTTGGGTTTGTCGTTTCCAACCCCAGGCCTCCCATCTTGTTGGCCCTGCGTCTTGCGCTTTCTTTTGTTTGAAAGCGAAGAACCCACAAGTATGGTTACCCGCACATGATTCCGCGTGAAAATTCTATCCGGCTGCTTCCGGTTCTCGCTGCGGCCGTGGCATTGCTCGCCGATGGGGCCGCGGGGCAGGAGGTGTCGTTCAATCACGAGGTCCGGCCAATCATCTCCGATCGTTGTTTCGCCTGCCATGGGCCTGATGCGCACGAACGCAAGGGCGATCTCCGGCTCGATCAAGCCGACGGGGTGGATGGCGCGTATCGGACCCACAAGGGCTCGACTGCGATCACCCCGGGCTCGTTGGAGGAGAGCGAATTGTGGAATCGAATCACGACCACCGACGAAGATGATGTGATGCCACCGCCCGACTCGCACAAGAAGGTGCTTTCAAAGAGCGAGCAGGACATCATCAAGCGCTGGATTCTCAAAGGTGCGCCGTATGAGAAGTTCTGGGCCTTCGTTCCTCCCAAGGCACCCGGGCGGCCTGTGGTAAAAAAGGACGACTGGAGCGAGCAAGCCATTGACCTTCATGTTCTGCAGCGACTTGAGAACGCGGGACTCCAGCCGTCACCGGAGGCGGACAAGCGGACCCTGATCCGGCGGCTGAGCTTTGATCTGACCGGACTCCCTCCGAGCCGCGAGCAGGTGCATGCCTTTCTCAACGACGAGCGCCCGGAAGCCTACGAAGCCCTTGTCGATAAACTCCTCGCCCGGCCACAATACGGCGAACACATGGCCCGCTATTGGTTGGACCTCGTGCGCTTCGCCGACACCAACGGCATGCACAAGGATTTCTATCGGAACAACATCCTGTACCGGGACTGGGTGATCCGGTCCTTCAACGGCAACCTCGGCTACGACGACTTCCTGCGTTTCCAATTGGCTGGCGATCTGATTCCCGATGCGGGCGAGGATCAACTGGTGGCCTCGGGATTCAATCGTCTTCACCTCATTATCGACAAGGGAACGGCGCTTCCGGAGGAAAGCCATTTCAAGAATGTGGTGGATCGTATCACGGCGGTGGGGACGGCGTTCATGGGGCTGACCGTCCAATGCGCCCAATGCCATGATCACAAGTACGATCCGATCACCCAGAAGGACTTCTATTCGCTCTATGCCTTCTTCAACAACATCGATGCGGAGCCCGAGACCGGCTACAAGCCGAGGAACGGTCTGCAGGCACCCTTTGCAACGTTTTCGAGTCCTCAGCAGGATGCCCGGCTTGCGGAGTTTGACCGTGATTTGGCGAAGCTCGACACGGAGTTGAAGGCCGCGAAGCAGGTCGCCGAGGAAGAGAAGGATCCCGCGCGGAAGCCCGAGTTCGCCAAGGCGGTGAAGGCCTTGGAAACGAAGCGGACTGCTCTTGCGAAAACGCGTGCGGAGTTCGACCAATCCATCCCGCGGGCGATGGTGATGAAAGAGCGTGCGGAGATCCGGCCGGCTTTCCTGATGAACCGAGGTCAGTATGATGACCCGGCCGAGGAAGTCCCCCGCGACACCCCGGGATTCCTGCCGCCGCTTGAGAAGAAGGGCGAGATCGCCTCGCGATTGGACCTCGCGGAGTGGTTTATCGATCCGCGGCACCCGCTGACCGCGCGGGTGGCCGTGAACCGGATCTGGCAGCAGTTTTTCGGCGTAGCCTTGGTCAAAACTTCGGAGGACCTCGGCGCGCAGGGTGAGGCTCCAAGCCATCCCGCGCTCCTCGATCACCTCGCGGTGTCCTTCGTGGAATCCGGCTGGGACATCAAGGCGCTGGTGAAAGAGATCGTGATGACGAATTCCTATCGGCAGTCTTCGATCGCGGAGCCGGAGCGTTTCGCGGAAGATCCTGACAACCGGCTTCTTGCGCGGGGTTCGCGGTTTCGCATGGACTCCGAGATGATCCGCGACCAAATCCTGATCTCCAGTGGACTGCTCTCTCCGACGATGTATGGGAGAAGCGTCAAGCCTCCCCAGCCTGACGGTCTTTGGCAGGCGGTCACCATGACCGGCCAGCGGTTCAAGCCTGACGAAGGCGACAACATCTATCGCCGCAGTCTCTACATCTTTTGGAAACGGGCCATGCCGCCGCCGCAGATGACGATCCTGAATGCGCCGATCCGCGATGCTTGCACGGCCCGTCGCGAGCGCACCAACACGCCCTCGCAGGCCCTCCTGTTGCTGAACGAAAGCGAATACCTGAAGGCGGCCCGCACGCTTGCCCAAGGGGTGCTGGCGGCGGCGGGACCTACCCCCTCGGAGCGCATCGAACTCGCGTATGAAACCGTGACGTCAAAGCTCCCCGACGAGGGCGAGCAGAAGCTCTTCGGCAAGTTACTGGAAGATCTTCAAGAAAAGTATCGGAGCAATCCCGCCCTCGCCGACGCACTTTGCAGTGAGCTGGATTTGACGGATGCCGCGGCGAAGGTGCAGCTCTCGGCGTGGACCGTCTTTATCAACACGCTCTACAATCTCGACATCACCAAAACCCGGGAATGATCCTGCCATGAATTTACCATTCCTCGAATCCTCCATTCTCCAGTCGCGCCGTGAGTTCCTCCTCAATTCCGGGATGGGGCTCGGCACCGCCGCCCTCGCCTCATTGGTTCCCCAGCTTGGGGCCGCCGCGGAACCGGGCAGTCACCATCGGCCCCGTGCCAAGCGGGTCATCTTCCTGTTCATGGCAGGTGCCCCGAGTCAGGTGGACCTGTTCGACTACAAACCGGATCTGCACAAATACGCCGGGACCGCTCTGCCGAAATCTATCAGTGCGGGGCAACGCGTCACCGCGATGACCCTGGGCAAGGAGCAGATTGTGGCGCCCTCGAAGTTCAAGTTCAGCCGACAAGGGAAGAGCGGGGTGTGGATGAGTGAGCTGCTGCCCCACCTCTCCACGATGGCGGACGACCTGTGTCTCATTCATTCGTTCAACACCAATGCGATCAATCATGACCCGGGCAAGACATCCTTCTGCACGGGCACGGAAATTCCCGGCAAGGCCAGCATGGGAGCGTGGCTGAGCTACGGCTTGGGCACGCTGAACAAGGATCTTCCCGACTTCGTGGTCATGCCCTCCGCGCGATGGAGTGGGAAGGTGAACGTGCAGGCACTTTATGCCCGCTTGTGGGGCAGCGGATTCCTCCCTTCGAAGCATCAAGGCACTTCCTTCCAGACCACCGGCGACCCGGTGCTCTTCCTGTCCAACCCGAAGGGGGTCGATGCCGAGGTTCGTCGGCGGATGCTCGATACTCTGGGGGAGGTGAACCACAAGCATTTTGGCGAGGTCGGCGATCCGGAGATTCAGACGACGATCAGTCAACAGGAGATGGCGTTCCGCATGCAAACTTCTGTGCCGGAGCTTGCCGACATTTCTGACGAGCCGAAGGAGGTTCTCGAGATGTATGGCCCGGAGGTAAACAACCCCGGTTCATACGCTCGCAACTGTCTCCTCGCACGGCGGATGGCCGAGCGCGATGTGCGCTTTGTGCAACTCTTCCACCGCGGTTGGGATCACCACACGAATCTCCCCGAGAACCTCACGGGCCAGTGCCGCGATGTGGACCAGCCGACCGCGGCCTTGCTGAAGGACCTGAAGATGCGCGGCCTGCTCGAAGATACACTGATTGTCTTCGCCGGCGAGTTCGGACGGACCGTTTATGGCCAAGGGAAGATCACGCCTGACAATTACGGACGGGATCACCATCCGCGCTGCTTCTCAGGTTGGCTGGCCGGTGGCGGTATCAAGGGCGGAATGCACTTCGGCGAAACCGACGACTTCAGCTACAACGTCGTCAAGGACCCGGTCCACGTCCGTGATCTCCACGCGACGATGCTCCATCTGCTCGGCCTCGATCACAGCCGGCTCATCTTCCCGTTCCAGGGGCTTGATCAGAAGCTGACCGGAGTGGAGCCGTCGCGAGTGGTCAGCGAGATCCTGATGTAGGGGGCGGGACTGGCAACCCAGAGTCTTGCTAGACTCCGGTCTGCGGCGACAATCACGGGGTTGAGAGCTTTATTTCCAATCATCTCTGGGGGCCAGCTCCCTTCAATTTCTGAGCGATGGCAAAGGTAAGCTGGTGGAGCATCCGCTCAACAAATTTTACCGAACTCCCTCCATGGAACGTTTAGCGGGCACGGACATCTCCCATCACCGAGGCGAAATGCGCAAGCGCTTCAAGGAACTCCAGAAGGCTGCCCTCTAAGGCAGGGACGGTCGCTCCTCCACCATGCTTTCAAGGGATGGAGTTGACGCGGATGACTTCCCGCCGGTGACTCGAGGAATCCCGTTGGAATTTGGAGGTGAAAACGTTTCACGCCTTCCCGGGCTTGGCCGCCGTGAGGCTTCACTCTCCGCGCTTCTTCGCGTCGGGGGCGGCGTTCTCGTTGCGGAAGCCGTACATGGGGAGGAGGCGGTAGTAGACTTCGAGACTCAGGGTAGCGAGGGCGGTGCTGACGACGCGGCCGCCTTCCACGGTGATGTTCGCGCTCGGGTCCCAACTTCCGGCCTTCTCTCCGACCGTTTTTTGAATGAGGGGGAGGTTCACCTTCAACTGCTCGTTCCACGCCGTCCAGATCGGCCCCTGGTGCTGGTAGAGGGCGAGGGTCGCGTAGTAGACGTAGTAGAGGTCGGGGCGGGAGGTCTCCATGGGATGCAGTTTCAGGTGACGCGCGCTTTCCTGCATCATGGGATCGGTGGGTGGCTCGAGGTCGAGTTGCCGGCAGAACATTCCAGTGGCCACCATCGCGTTGGAGGCCTTGTTGCCGGGTTGGTAGGCGTAGAGGCCGCCGTGTTTGCCCCCGCCGGTGCGGCGCAGGAAGCCGCGGACCCGTTCGAAGTGTTCCTCGGGCACCTCCAGGCCGGCCATCCGTGCGCTGTGCAGGGCCATGAACTGCCAACCGGTGATGGAGGTGTCGGAATCGTTGCCGGGAGCGTAACGCCAGCCGCCGAGGGTCTTGCTTTGCGCGGCGAGGGTGTAGGCAATGGCGCGCTGCGCGGGTTCCTTCAGGCGGGCGTCCTTGGTGAGTCCATAGGCCTCGCAGAGCGCGATGGAAGCGATGGCGTGAGAATACATCATGTTGGTGCGTCCACCGAGGTAGCCCTGCGCATCCTGTTGAGCGACCAGCCAGTCGAGGGCGCGCTGGATGTTGTCCTGGTACTTGCCGGGCTTGTCGTGGCGTTCGCCCCAGCCATAAAAGCAGAGCAGGGCGAGGCCCGCCCCGCCGGTGTCATACTGGTGCTTGGCGCCGTGCTTGAGGGTGTCCCAGTGCCCGTCTTCCTCCTGACTGTCGACCAACCAGCGGATGGCGGCACTGATCGATTTTTCGGTGCCGTCCGATCCACCCATCTGCTTGATGGTGTCGATCCCCGGTTTGCCGCGCTGCTTTTGAATGATCTTGGCCATGTCGCCAGGCTTCATGGCTTCGCCGGGGGCTTCGAGAGCGACGGGGAGCAGTTCGCCGACCAGTCCGTCGAGGGCGGTGAGCTGGGGCGCGATCATGCCGCCGCCTGGCTCGGGGTTGCTGTCGGATTCGGAGACGCGGCCGGATACCGGGGCGTTGGCGTCGGGGTCGCGGGCCGCTCCTCCCACCGCCTTGGCATCGGACTGGCTGGCCACCGCGCCACCCGAAACGGGCGAGCCGTCGGCCTGCGAGGTGGCGAGACTGGCCCCGGAGGTGGCCGGTTTGAACTGGTCCGCGCTGGGATCGGCGACGCCACCTTCCTGACCGGGTTCCTCGAGGAGGGCCGCGCCGGGATCGGTAAGGCTGGACTCCGGCAACTGGGTCAGGGCGATGGTGGCGAGGCCGGTGGTGGGATTTCCAGTGGCGCTTGCGGCAGCGGCGGCGGGCTTCGTCTTGATGTCGACCGCGTCGGTGGTGCGGGCGCCGCTTGCCATCGCGGCAGGATCGCTGGCGTCGGTCTTGGCGGCATCAGCGACGGCGGCACCCGTCGCTTGGGAGGTGTTGAGCTTCGCCACCGCCCCGCCGGGTTTAAACTGATCGGCGCTGGGATCGGCGGGAGCTCCCCCCACTTGCTTCCCGGGTTCCTCCATCAGGGGGGCTCCGGGATCGTTGAGAGCGAGCGCGGGTAGGTCGTTGAGGCGGGGAAGTCCGAGATCGGAAGGCGGGACGTCCTCGGTCGGGGTAGTGGACGACGCCTTGCTGGGTCGTGCCTCAACGGCGGGAGTGGCCGTTTTCTTGGCGGAGGCGACCGCGGCGGCTTCGGCCGCCGCGGTCACGGCGGAGTCCTCCACGCTTTGGGAATCGGAGGGTGAGGTGGTGAGGTTGGAGGCGGCACCGACGGGGGTGAAGACATCGGCGGCGGGATCGGCCATCGCTCCCCCGGGGGCTTCGGCCGGTTCCTCGAGGGTCGGGGCGTCGAGGTCGTTCATGGAAAGCGCGGGGAGGTCGCTGGGCGGTCCGGAACCGGGCTCGGTAGGAGGGACAAGATCGGTGCGTTCAGATTGCATCGCCTCCGAGGGCGAGCCATCGAGGGCAGGTGTGCCGCCGGCGGGCTCGCTGGAAGCCACTTCCCCAGCGTCGGCGGAATCGGCCACCGCGGAGTCCGCCACCGTGCCGCTCTCGCCTTGCGTGGTGGCAAGTTTGGCCATGGCCTGCCCGGGATCGAAGGCCTCCTGCGCTGGATCGGCGGGGGCCTCGTTGGGGTTCGCGGAATTTGGTTCCTCGAGGAGCGCTTCGCTAGGATCGACGAACTGGGCGTCGGGTAGCGACGTGAGCATTTCGGACTCCAGCTCGGGCCGCTCGGAAGGCGTGCTTGGAGCCTCGGTGCTCTCCGCGGTGAGGGGCTCCACGACCGGGACCTGCGCGGTTTCGGCAAGCGGCTCGCGTGGTTCGGCATCGGTGACTTCGGTGGGATTGGCCTCCGATTCGACCGCGGCATCCGCGACGGTGGAAGGCTCGGTTTGGAGAGTTTCGCGCATCGGGGAGGTCGGCTCGAAGACCTCGTTGCTGGTGTCGGCCACCGGCTGGTTCTCGCTGGGTTCGCGCTCCTCCATCTGAGGGGTTTCCACCTCGGGCAGGACCGTCTCGGTCAGGTTGCTGAGCACACTCGATTCCGCGGGTGGGGTGAGAGGCCGTTCCGTGGGGGTGGCGACGGTCGGTTGCGTTTGGACAGGGAGAGGTTCCTTGGTGGTGCGCGCCGCTTCCGGGACAGCCTGCGCTTCCTTCTGCGGCTCGAAGCCCGGAGCGCCGAAATCGCTCTCCACCTTCTCGCTCTCGAGATTGGTAGTCGTGTCGGTGAGCACGGTTTCTTCCGGGACACTCTCCATGGCGAGCTCCTCCTGCGAGAGGGCATCGAGGGCGATCGAGACATCCTCGCTGGGGCTGTCCTCTTCCTCGATCTGCTGCACGATGAGCCAAAGCATGGCGAGGAGGAGCGCAATGAGGTGCACCGTGACGGAGCCGGCGAGGCACTTGTGGAAGAGGCTGGTGATGCTCTCCCAACTCTCAAAGATGTAGAGCAGGGCGATGGCGGCGAGAATGGCCAGCAGGATCCACCAGATGATGTTGCCGATCAGTTCCTTGAACTGCTCCCAGCGGGTGAGGTCCCGGTAGGCGATCACCTCGCGGGTCGTGGTGCGGTAGAGACGGTAGCCGTCCTCTCCGCTACCCACATCCTGATTGGAGCTGAAGAGGAGGCCGAAGCCCTCCATGCGGACCGCCGGATCAGTGGCGTCGCCTTCCTGGACGTAGACGTCAACCTCCTCGGGCTTGGATGTCTTGCCGTCGACGACGCGGCTGAGGTAGAGCTTGAATCCCTCCTTGCGGCCCTCGCGATCGGAGGCGAGAAAGACGTGATCGCCGCGGGAGGTCAGGGCAGCCTGCACGTCGGCGGCCTTGGAGTTGAGATTGTTGACCGGTTCGGCTGCGGCAAATTTCGGAACGGGGGCGAGCTTCGGAGCTTTCTCGTCGGCTTTCCCGGTGGCATTCGCTGCAGCTTTCGCAGTGGCTTTCTCGTCGGCTTTCCCGGAAGTGATCGCGGAGACGAGGATGTCCTCGCTGCCCGCGCCGTCTGATGAAAAGAAGAGCTGCTTGCCATCGGGAGAGGCGGCCGGGCCGAATTCGTTGGCGGAGGTGTTGACGCTGGCGGGGAGGACTTCCACTCCGGTCCACTCCTGGCCGTTCCAGCGGGCCACATAGAGATCATAGCCGCCCTGCCCGCCGCTCCGGTCGGAGCAGAAATAGAGGTAAGCCCCGTCTTGGGACCAGGCCGGTCCGCGTTCGTTGGCCGGGGTGTTGAGGGAGCTCATCGGCTGCGGCGTGCTCCAGCGGCGGCCGTCCCAGCGGGAGAGATACAAATCGGCGTTGGTGCGTGTCTCGTCCCAGCGAGTGAGCATCATCATGGTCTCGTCCGGGGAGAAGGTCGCCTCGAGGTGGCCGTCGGGGGCGTTGGCGGTGGGCTTGTCCTTCTCTTCATCAAAGTGGTGCGGTTCGGGATCCTGCCACAGCACCGGCCGCGTCTTGTCCCCCTCCACCGAGGCGCGGATGCCCTCGCCGTCGGTGTAGTAGGCCCAAGTGTCCTCGCGCAAATTACTCCACAACGTGACTCCCGCCACCGCGACGAGGAGGAGGGCGATCACCGGCCAGAGCCACGGCCGCCACGCAGGGCGGACGATCTTGGGTCGATCTGGTTCGGAGGAGGACATGGACGGTTTGTTCGATCAGGTCACGGTGCCTTCGGAGGGCGGTTCAGGAGCGGCGGACTTCGTGGCGGCGATGGCCCGCCGCGTGAACCAGGCGCAAGCCGCGGCCCCCCCGAAAAAGAGCAGTAGCCAGGGCAGGTTGCCGAGTAACCAAGCGACGGAAGGCAGTTGCGCGTAGTCGTAGCGCTTTTCGAGCCGCTTGCTCCGCGCTCCGAAAAGGGCACCCTCCTCGCCGTCGCGGGTCGAGTTGAAGAGGAGATGGAAGCCGGCCATGCGGATGGCTGGATGGGTCTCCTCCGCGGGACTATTGACCTCCTCGCCGAGGTTCTCGGGGGAACCGGAAATCGGGCCGCTGATGCGGGCGCGGTAGAGGTCGTTGCCTCCGAAGCCTCCTTCGCGGGCGGAGGCAAAGTAGAGGAAGTCGCCGTGCTCGGTGACGATCGGACCGCTGTCATCGGCGGGAGAGTTGAACTCCTCCAAATACTTGGCGTGGCGGAAGAGAGGGGTCGGCGCGAGTGCGATGTGATCGAGGGCTCCGGGCACCGGCCCGTCGGGATTGGGTTCGTAGCCGAGCCCGTAAAGCGGGGTGTAGCGGTAGTGCGCTTCGAGGCAGAGCACAGTGACGGCGGTGCCCACCGCCTTGCCCATCGCGCCGCCATGGCCTCCACCCGGACGCCACGATCCGTCTTTGGCCTGGGAACGCACGAAGTCCTTCTGCATCCGCTCCCGCCACGAACGCCAGAGCGGTCCCTGGTATTGGTAGGAGGCGAGGGTGCCGTAATAGATGTAGTAGAGATCGCCCGGCTTGAGTCCGAGGTCGGCGAGGATCCGCGCCGACTCGTAGGCCCGCGCCCCGTTCGGGGATGCCCCGATCAGTTGGGAACAGAAGAACCCCGCCGCGTCCATGCCCGATCTGCCCGAGTTCCCCTTTCCGGGAGAATCGGTGTAGCCGTAGGATCCGCCGTGCTTGCCGCCGCTCATGGCGCGCAGGAACTTCTTGGCGCCCGTGAGAGTCTCTTCGTGTACAGGGATCCCGGACATCTCGGCACTGGCGAGGGCCATGAGGTACCAGCCGGTCACGGAAAGGTCGCCGCGTTCGCCGGGCTTGTAACGCCAGCCACCTTCCTTGTGTTGCGAGGCGGTGCAAAACTCGATCGCGGCGATGACGCGAGGCCGCAGGGTGGGATCCTTGGTGACTCCGTAGGCTTCGACGAGGGCGAGGGTGGCGATGCCCATGTCGTACATGGCATTGTGCTGCGGACGCGGTCCGCGCAGGTCGCCGGACACTCGATCCTGCTGCGCGAGCAGCCACTGCAGCCCGCGAGCGACCGTCTCGCGGTAGTGGCACTCCCGGTCGTGCCGTTCGCCGCGGCCGTAGTAGGCAAGGAGAGCGAAGGCGGTGGCGGCCACGTCGTGTCCACCCTGCCCTCCAGATCGCTTGATGTCCCAGCGGCCGTCTTCTTCCTGGGTCTCGGCGAGGAACTTTAATCCCCGATCAATGGCGCTCTCGGTGAGCGTTGACCCGCCGAGTTTTTCCATCACCGCGGGATCGGCCAAGGCGCCCTCGCGCAGGGAGTAGAGCATGCTGAGCTGGCGCTCGATGACGAGGTCGAAGGGGGTGTCGCCGGCGATGTCGGCGGCGTAGAGATCGAAGTCGCCCTTCAGGTCGTCGACCTCGGCGAGCAGATCGTTGTTGCCGGAACTCTCCGCCCTGATGACCTCCTCCTCCGAGACATAGGGCCGGTTCGAGGCGAAGTAGAGGCGCTGCCCGTCCGGGGTGAGGGCGGGATCGGTCTCGTCGAAGGGAGTGTTGACGCGGCCGGTGAGAGGGAGCGGCCAAGCGTAGTCGGTGCCGTCCCATTTCGCGACCCAGATGTCGTCGCCGCCGCGTCCCCCGGGGCGGTCGCTGGAAAAGAAGAGGAAGCGGCCGTCACCGCTGAGGGTTGGGGCGGTTTCGTGGAAGGCGCTGTTGAGGGCCCGCATTTTCTGTGGTTCGCCCCACACCGTGCCGTTCCAGCGGCGCAGGAAGAGATCGGCGTTGCCGCCCCGCTTGCCGGTCGAGAACACCATGCGCGCCCCGTCCGAGGAAATCGCGGCCTGCGAGGCGCGCTCCTTCGCGGGCAGTCCTGCGGCCTCGATCGAAGCGGGCTCCCAGATGACGTGACCGAGCTGCACATCCTCCGCGACCTGCTCGAAGGCGACTTGGTCGGTGTATTTATACCAGCGGCTCGGTTGCAGATAAAGCCACGCCCACAGGACGAACCCGGCCAACAGAACGAGCCCCGCCCGGAGGTAGAGGCGGTAACGCTGCTTGCGCGTCAGGCCGAAGATCCTGCGCGGCAAGGGAGTGGCGTCGGAGCTGTTCATGGTTCAGTGGCGGAGCACCCATCCTTCCCTTGGTGATGAGGCGCAATTCATGTCTATTGACTCCCGGTGCGTACCGCGATGCTGGCCTCCGGAACGCCGACGTGTCGACAGATCGACATCACGTTGGCAAGGTGGAGGTGCTTCGATTCCTTGTCGCACCGGATCAGGACTTTCAATTCCGGCTTCCGTTTGACTTCGGCTTCCATCCAGGTGTTAAGCTGCTCCTCAGTCATCTGTGTGCCCATCACGAGGTAGGCCCCATTCTCTCGGATGTTGATCTTGATGAGGCTGCCCTTCATCTGGCTGAGGGACTGGTTCAGCTTGTCGGTGGGCAGCTTCACGAGGTGATCGACCTCCTCCTCCTTGAAGGTGGTGGTGACGAGGAAGAAGATGATCAGGATGAACATGACGTCGATCATGCTCGAGATGTTAATCAGCTCGTTGCTCTCGTTGGAGTTGGACTTGAAACGCATCGTTCAGGCCTCGGGAGGGGTTGGGTGGGTGTGCTCCCCGTGTTCGCCGCTCTCAAGTTCCGGGGAGGACGGCTGCGGCATCTCGATGCGGGCATGCTCCACGATGAAGGCGGTGCCGACCTCGTCGAGGTGATCGATCAGGCCATCGACGCGGGCCGCGAGATACTGGAAGATGAGCATCACCGGGATGGCGAGGGTGAGGCCCGCGGCAGTGGTGACGAGGGCTTCATAGATGCCGGTGGCAAGGTCGGCGGTCTTCGCGGCCCCGCCGCTGGTGGAGGTGCGCTGGAAAGCTTCGATCATGCCGTAAACCGTTCCGAGCAGGCCGAGGAGGGGGCTCACCGCGGCGATGGCGGCGAGTCCGCGCAGGCTGCGTTTCATCCGGTCTGCCTCCCGCGATCCGGCGTCCTCAATGGCGCGGTTGACGGACTCATAGCCATAGTCACGCCACTGGATGCCGGCCTTGAAGACATGGCCGACCGCGCCGCCGGACTGGTCGCAGTAGAGTTCGGCGGCCTGCCCGGAGGGGTCCTCGTGCCAGGCTTGGCCGAGTCCGTCGAGGAAGCCGGCAGGAAGTACCTTATCGCGGCGCAGCGAAATGAGGCGCTCCACGGCGAGGGCGAGGGCGATGATGGAGGCGATCCCGAGGGGAATCATCACCCAACCACCCTTCTTGACGAGCGTGAACATGGTTTCCTTCTCGACCCCCGATTCGGAGCTCGCTTCCGCGGCGAGGGCGAGGGAGGAAGGAACGAGAAGGAAGCCCGCGAGGAGGAGGAACCCCCACAAGACACGTGGGCGGGAGAAGGAAGCGAGAGGGGAAGGAGTCGGTTGGAAGTTGTTCATGAGTGGCTGCTATTTGGTGCGGAGTTCATCGAGATACTGTTGCGCGACGAGGGCCGCCTTTTCCTTCGGGAAGCGACGGATGACGTCCTTGAGACGCTCCGCGGCCTGTTCGTTCTTTTTCTGGGCGATGAGGACACGCGCGATTTCGAGGACCGACTTGGCCTGCCAGGCCGGGTATTTCGTGTAGCTGATCTCCACGTTGACGAACTCAGTGACCGCTTCCTCGTACTTCTGCAGGTTGAAGAGGCACTCCCCGCTCTGGAAGCGGCTGCGGACCGTCCAGAGATCGACCTTCGGGTCGTCGAGCAGCTTCTTGTATTCGGGGATGGCGTTGGCGGAGTCGCCGCCGTTCTCGGTGGCGAAGGCGAGCCCGAACTGCGCATTGCGGGCCCAGCGGCTCTCCGGAAAGGCCTTGATGAAGGAGGCGTAGGTCACCTTGGCCTCCTCGTGCTGGCTAGTGAGGGCCTGCGTTTCGGCGAGACGCATGGTGATGGACTCCTTAAGGTTCGCGGCACCACCCTTCACGATGTTGGCGGCGGCGAAGTGATCGCGGGCGGTGATGGTTTCGCCGAGCTTCAGGCGCGACTCGCCGGCCTGAAAGAGAATGGAGACGAGCAGTGCGGAGTCCGGGTAGTCCTTCAGGAGGGCTTCGAACCGGGTCGCCGCGGTTTTGTGGTCGCCCTTCTTGAAGTGGGCACTGGCGAGCTGGTAGCGGATGTCGGCGCGGAGCTTCTCGTCCTTCACCTTCTCGAGGGTGGCGGTGAGTTGGTCGATGACCTTGTCCTGCGCGCCGCTCTCGAGGTTCAGTTCGGCCAGTTCGCTCTGCACCTTCACGGCGAGGGGGCTTGCGGGGTGGTCGGCGAGGAGTTTTTCGTAGCGCACGATGGCCTCCTTCTCGCGCTTCGAGCGGCGGTCGCACCATGCCCATTCGTAGAGGGCCTGATCGGCGAACTCGGAATCCGCGAACTTCTCCGCGATGCGCTTGAAGTGCACGAGGGCCTGGTCCCACTGCTTCTGCCGGGCGAGGGCAAGGCCGGCGTAGTAGACGAGGCGCGGGAGTTTCTCGTGCTTGGGGTACTGCTTCAACATTGCGGGAAAGTGTTTGGCGGCGGCCTCAAAATTCCCGCTGTTGACCCACGCGATGCCCTGCTGCAGGGCGGCGTCCGGGGCGAGGGCGTGCTTTGGATCGACCTTGGCGACCATTCCGAAGCGCTTCGCGGCCTCCTCTTGGTTTTCCTCGGAGCTCTCCACCCAACCAAGGTAGTAATTGACCCGCGCCCGCTGGGCCGGGGCGCCGTTCTTGAAGGGCTCGGCGTCCTTCTTGTCCTCCGCGAGGAAGCGTTCAAGGGCCTTCCGCGCCAGCTTGAGGTTCTTCTTCTCAAAGGCGAGCCGTCCCTGCTCGGCGAGGGCCAGCGGCAGCTGCGCGGTGGGCTCGGGGTAGGCTCCGGTCAGGATGGCGAGGTCCTTGAGGGCTTGGTCCTGTTGATCGAGCCGGTCGTGGGCGATCGCCAGTTGCATGAGGGCCGTGTCGACATTGGGGTCGGGCTTCACGCTGACCTTCTTGTTGCCGCCGGGCAGGACCCGCGTGGCGAGGAAGGCCTCGAGGCCCGGAAGGGATTCGGCCCACTTGCCCTGGCGGAAATGGCAGTCGCCCACGATGAAGGGCAGTTGCGCAAAGAGGCGCCCCTCGGGCTTTTGCGCGAGCATCGGGGTGGCGATGGCGAGGCACTGTTCCCAGCGACCCTGGTCATGGTGAACCTGCGCGAGCCGGAAGGCTGCGGCCTGGGCGTTGCCGTGGTCGGCGTGGCTGGCGGTGAACTTCTCGTAGGCCTTGGTGGCTTCGTCGAGGCGATTGAGCAGGAAGAGATTCTCGGCACGCATGAAGCGGGCATCGGCGGCGAGCGCGGAATCGCCATGGGCCGCGAGGAAGGCCTCGTTGCTGGCGAGGCTGGCCTTGTAGTCCCCCAACTTGTGCTGGCAGACGGCGCTCTGGCCGAGCACCTCCGCCATCTGGGAAAAGGTGGCGGCCGTTTTCAGGGCCAGCAACAGGTCGAGAGCGGTCTTCCAGTCGGGCTCGCTCCGGGCCATGAGAGCGTTGGCGTAATCGAAGCGGAGTTCGTCCACGATGGTGGAATCCGCAAAGGTGGTCACGGCCTTGGCGAGAATCTCGGCGGCCTGGTCGTAGTCCCCGTTCTGGCGGGTGTGCAGGCGGGACAGCCAGCGGTTGGCGCGGGCGGCATTCTCCCCTTCCCCGGCCGCGAGTTCGGTCAAGAGCGGGGCGGCTTTGCCAAAATCGTCGAGCTCAAGGTGCGAGCGGGCGATGTAGAGCTTGGTCTCCGCGGTGCGCGGACTCTCCTTCGCGTCCTTGAGGTAGCCTCCGAGGTCGGCGATCGCTTCCTTGTATTTCTTCAAGACGAAGCGCGTCAGCCCGAGACGGTAGCGGCACTCCGTGGCATCGTCCCCGGTCAGGCCGGGCTGCGCCGCAAGAAAGGAGGCCTCCGCCTTGTCGAATTCCTTTCGCAGGTTGTAGCACTCCCCGAGGAGGTAGTCGGCCAGCGTGCTCCAGAGCTTGTTGGCTTCCAGCGCCGCAATCTTGCCGAGCGAAGCAATGGCCTCGTCCGGCTTCTTGAGCTGGTAATTCGCGTAGCCCTGTTGGTAGAGCCCCCGCGCGGCCTGCTCGGCGGTCGGCTTTGCGGCGAGGAGTTTTCCGCTCCACGCAAGGACCTCCGGCCATTCTGATTTGCCGAAGCTCACATCGCAGATCACGGCGAGGGCTCCGGTGCGGTAGGCGTCTGCCTTGAGCTGGCCAATCTCGGCCACGAAGAGCGCCCGCGCCTCGTCCTTCTTGCCCGTCCGAAGGAAGCACTGGCCCTTCAGCATGATGATTCGTTCCCGGTTGATCTGTTGATCGAGTTTTTCCTTCGCGAGCAGCGCGGTGAGCTGTGGCAGGGCTTTCTCGTATTGCTTCAGCGCGTATTGGCTGAGAGCGAGCCCCTGCCGTGCGAGGTCGGCCTTGACGTGATCGGGATGCTTCGCGAGGAAGACCTCATACTGCGTGATGGCGACCGGATACAGCTTTCGGTTGTAAGCGCCGTTCGCGATGAAGTAGGGCTCCAGGGCGGGGTCTTTTTCCGGTTCCTCGGCGGGGCACACGCCCATCGAGAGCATCGCGGCGGCAACGGCGAGAATGTGAAGAAGGGAGGCGAGGGGACGGGTTCCGGGCAGGTTCGGAGATGATGGTTGTGGCATGAGAGGGTGAGGAAGTCGTCGGTTCCAGACTGATACGTGCCCTAAGGGGCAAGGACTTTCAACTCCTTGCTTCGCGGGGGTGGATTGAGCGCCGGGGCCGGGGAGTATTCCGAACGACAGCTCCAGCGCCTCAGCGGGCACATTCTCTTCGGCCTGAATGGCCGGGACAACAAAGCGAAGGGCAAGGAACGCAGCCCTGGATCAAATTTTCAGCCAGATTCCAGCGCCCTGCAGGGGTGCGACAACCCTCCGTCCACCCTCCACCTCTTTCCTCTCGCCGCACCCCCGATGCTCCCTCCCCGCCAACACCCCCGCAATAATCGCACACCTACCCAAAACTCGCCACCGGCTCCGGCAACTCCCGCTCGATCTCCTCCACCCGATACCCAAAGCCCGGCCCTTCCAAGGTTCCCAAATCAACCTGCCCCTCGCGCCGCTGGTAAATCCCCGGATGCACCTTCGCCTCCGCCGCCGAAGCCTCCGGATAAAACTGCATCCCGTTCGTCTCCACCCCCATGATCGTCCCCACGTTCGCGGCGAGCAAACAATGCGGCACCTGCGCCAACATCGGATTCGTCAAATCCTGCACCATCAGCGCCATTCCATGCGCCTTCGCAAAGCACGCCGATAACACCGCACCAGTCTGCGTCTTGCAAGTCTTCAAGGCCACTCCCGTCCACCCCAACTCCCGACCCAGTCGCACAAACTTCCAGTCGTGCGCACTCTCATCGAGAAACAACGGCTTCCGCGCCGACAAACTGTGCGTGTCGATCGGATTCGCCTCGAGATCATACGGAAACGGCTGCTCCACATAGAGAATCATCGAATGAATGATCGGGTGCTCCTTCTCCAAGCGATCAAGAATCATATTCACATACTCCGGGTCCGTCACCGTGCAGTTGAAGTCCGTCGTCAAGGAATCCACCCCCTCCTCCATCGAAATCTGCCCCACCTTCACGACCCGCTCGTAGTCCCACTCCTGATCGCTCCCCCGCAACTTGATCTTCAAACACTTCAGCCCATCCCGCCGAATCCATTCCCGCAACATTACCGGATAACCATCGTCCGGCTCATCCCCCTGCAGATCCGAGTCCTCCAAGGCATCAAGCCCACCCACCAAATGCCACGCCCTCACCCTCCTCGGCGGATCCGCCACGAACATGTCTGCCGGGTAAACTCCCTCAAACGACACACCCTCCGCCGCCGGTTCGATGAAGGTCGAGAGATCACGGTTCATAAACTCCGCATTGTAAGTCTCGTAGATCGGCTTCTCCACCAATCGCCCGTAGGCATCGTGCAGCGCGATATCAAACAGCGAACAACACACCAGCGCCGCCAAATGTGGCATCGGATCGAGCCCCTTCCGCTCCTCTGCGTTGAACTTCGCCAACAAATCATGCAGCACGGCTTCCTGAAACACATGCCCCACTTCCAGCGCATGCCCCTCTTCCTTGAACTCCGCCCAAGCCTGTGCGAGAACCACGCAGAAATCCTTCAAGGCCTGATGCCGCTCCTCATACGGCGATGGAGACGGCCATACCCACTGCACACTCAACGGCGTTTCCCCCCAACCATACACCGCTTCCCCATCACCACTCCGCACCGTCATCCGCACCCGCGCACAAGTCACATGCGTCAGCGTCTCCCCACCAAACTTCAGCGGCACCCGCGTTTCGATCGGAAGAAAATACAGCGTCGTCGCAATCGGCCGAACATCAGTGGTCTTGAACATCGATAAATCGTTTACAGATCAACGCGTAAAATACCGCGCCGCATTTCCATAGCAAATATTCCGGATCATCGGACCCACCAACGAGTCGTCATCCGGAATCTCCCCGTTCTCCACATCCCGCCCGATCAAATTGCACAGCACCCGCCGAAAATACTCGTGCCGCGGATAGGACATGAACGACCGCGAATCCGTCAACATCCCCACAAAGCGCGAAAGCAGCCCGAGGTTGGACAGCGCATTCAGCTGCCACTCCATCCCCTCCTTCTGATCCAAAAACCACCAGCCACTGCCATACTGCACCTTGCCAGCCAGCGTCCCGTCCTGGAAATTCGCCACCATCGAGGCCACCACGTAGTTGTCGGCCGGGTTCAGGTTGTAAACGATCGTCTTCGGCAGCTGGTCATCGATATCCAGCGCATCCAGAAAACGCGACAACCCTTCCGCCTGCGGCTTATCCCCCATCGAATCACAGCCCGCATCCGCTCCGACCGTGACCATCAAACGCGTGTTGTTGTTCCGCAACGGTCCGAGGTGCAGCTGCATCACCCAACCCCGCTCCGCATTCCACTGACCGAATAAGCGCATCAGATTCGACACAAACTTCGCGCAGTTCTCCTCATCCGGCGCCTTCCCAAGACGCGCCGCCCCAAAAATCGCCTCCGCTTCCGTGTCCGAACAAAAGTCCGCATAGGCCCGGTCCAACCCATGGTCCGAAACCCGGCAACCATGCTCATGAAAGTAATCGTGCCTCTTCTTCAGGGCCGTCACGAAATCTGCGTAGTTCGCAATCTCCACATCCGCACTCGCCGCCAACTTGTCCACCCACTCATTGAATGCCTCCGGCCGACGCACATTGAGCGCATTGTCCGGCCGGTAAGTCGGCAACACCTTCGTCGCAATTCCCGACTCCGCAATCACCTGATGATGCGCAAGGTCATCCGTCGGATCATCCGTCGTCCCCACCATCGCAATCTTGAACTTCTCCAAAATCCCGTGCGCCGACATCTCCGGCGCCGCAAGCTTCTCCTTCGTCTCCTCCCAAATCGCATCCGCTGTCTCCTCCGAGAGCAGCGCATCGATCCCGAAATACCGCTTCAGTTCCAAATGCGTCCAGTGATACAGCGGATTGCGCAAGGTCTGCGGCACCGTCTTCGCCCAGGCCCGAAACTTTTCCTTCGGCGACGCATCACCCGTGATCAATCGCTCCTCAATCCCGTTGGCCCGCATCCCGCGCCACTTGTAGTGATCCCCCTCCAACCAAATCTCCGTGATATTCGCAAACTGCCGGTTCCGCGCCACATCTTCCGGCGGCAAGTGCGTGTGGTAATCAAAGATCGGCTCATTCGCCGCATACTCATGATACAGCCGCCGCGCTGCCTCGCTCCCCAACAAAAAATCGTCATGAATAAACACCTTCGCCATCGCCGCGACACCCTGAACATTTCCCCCGCCTCCCGCAACCCCCCAGACACAGAAGCGCGGGTTTTAACCCGCCCCAGAGCCCACCCGCTCCCGCCATCTCGCCACCGCCCCCCTCGCGATCACCCTCCTCATCGCTCAAACCTTCCACGGCGAGATCCTCCAAGCCCAGAAAATCGCCAACACCGATTGGTCGCTCGCCATTATCCCCGCCTCTCCCCCGCTCCAACAAAGTTCCGTTCTCACCGACCCCAACCAAGCCTACGCGGTCAACCTCCAGAGCGACACCAACCACTCCCTCGTCTCCCCCGCCCAACAGGAGACGATCATGAATCAGGCTCAGGAAGAGCAGTTCCACTTCTACCCGAAATCCGATTCCCCAAACGCCCCTTCTCCCGGTTCTTGCGAACCATCGTGTCGGTGCCATGAGTGATCAAT
>JAPKDA010000031.1 GCA_028822695.1 Akkermansiaceae bacterium | reverse complement strand
GGCTTCCTTGAGTTTGGCGAGACCGTGAGATCCCCCACCTTGAGCACTTTCGCGCTGGCCGCGAGTTCAAGGACTTGGTGAAAGGCCGAAGCTAGGAGTTCCTTGCTTTCACGCCGGAACTTGCCGATCGAATCGTGATCGGGATGGGTATCAGCACTCAGGTAGCGCACAATGTGATCCGGCAACATTCAGTCCCGAAGGTCCGGTGGGACCACTCATGATAGCCCCGGGTCTCAACCCACGGAAACCTCCCCCGCAACTCCCCCCGTCGCGTCGCGACGGCTCAAGCCGCAGAACCGCAATCAGCGCAATCACCATTCGCTCCCCTCACTCCTCCAAAAAATTCCCCAACAACTTCTTCCCATCCTCCGTCAAAATCGACTCCGGATGAAACTGCACTCCATGCACTGGATGCTCCTTGTGACGCACTCCCATGATCTCATCCTGATCCGTCCAAGCCGTCACCTCCAAACAATCCGGCAGCGTCTCCCGCTTCACGATCAACGAATGATACCGCGTCGCCGTAAACGGACTCGAGATCCCCGCAAAAACCCCTTTCCCGTCGTGCGTGATCTCCGACGTCTTCCCGTGCATCAAGCGATCCGCCCTCACCACATCCCCGCCATAAACCTGCCCGATGCTCTGGTGCCCCAGGCAAACCCCCAGCAACGGAATCGTCGCCCCAAACGCCTTCACCACCTCACAACTCACCCCCGCATCATTCGGCGTGCACGGCCCCGGCGACACACAAATGTGCGACGGACCCAGATTCCGGATCTCCTCCACCGTGATCTGATCATTACGGCGCACCACCATCGTCGCCCCCAACTCGCCAAAATACTGGACGAGGTTGTAAGTGAACGAATCATAGTTATCGATAACGAGCAGCATCAGTCTTCCAAAGTTTTCGCCAAGCCGATTGCACGGAGCATGCCCATCGCCTTGTTCACGGTTTCATTATATTCGTAAGTCGGGTTGCTATCCGCCACCACACCGGCCCCCGCCTGCACATAGACCTTTCCGTCCTTCAGCAAACAAGTCCGCAGCGCGATGCACGAATCGTGCCCGCCATCCCAGCCAAAATAACCAACCGCACCCGCATAGGCGTTGCGCTTGTTGTTCTCCATCTCATTGATGATCTGCATCGCCCGAATCTTCGGCGCCCCACTCACCGTCCCCGCAGGAAACGTCGCCCGCAGCACATCATAGCTACTGTGCTCCGGCGACAGCCGCCCACTCACGTTCGACACAATGTGCATCACGTGACTGTAGCGCTCCACCATCATGAAATCATCCACCGACACCGACCCATGCTCCGCGATCCGCCCCACATCATTGCGGGCCAGGTCCACCAACATCAAATGCTCGGCGCGTTCCTTCTCATCCGCCAACAAATCCGCAGCCAGGGCATCATCCTCTTCCTTCGTCTTCCCCCTCCACCGCGTCCCCGCGATCGGCCGGATATCAATCTTCCCATCAATCGCCCTCACATGCACCTCCGGGGAGCTTCCCACCAACGAGAACCCCTCCAACTCCACAATGAACATATACGGCGACGGATTCACATGCCGCAGCGCCCGATACAAATCTACCGGCGCCGCCGTGAACTCCGTCTCAAACCGCTGACTCGGCACCACCTGAAAAACATCTCCCGCCCCGATATACTCCTTCGCCTCCAACACCATCCCCTCATACTCCTCCTGCGTCGTATTGCTCCGCGCCTCCGGCGTCTCGTAATCCTGCAGACCATCCAAGGCCGGCACATTCAACGGACGATTCAAAATCTCCACCAGCGCCCCAATCTTCCCCCGCGCCTCCCCATACGCCTCCTCCGGCGACTCATGCTCATCGATGAACGCATTCGCCACCACCAGTAGCCGACGAAGTTTGTGATCAAACAACAACAGCGTATCCGCAATCAGATAGACCGCCTCCGGCAGCCCCAAATCATCCTCCGGCGGTTCCCCGATCGTCGTCTCGAACTGCCGCACCGCATCAAACGCCAAATACCCCACCGCCCCACCAAAGAACGGCGGCGCATTCCCATGCGTCACCGGCTTGTATCGAGCCATGAACTTCTCCAACTCCGCCAACACATCCCGCTCCGCAGTGTGCGTCTCCACCTCACTCCCTCGCGTAATCGAAATCTCCATCCCCCGTGCTTGAAACACCGCCCGGGGGTCACTCCCCAAAATCGACCAACGTCCACTCGCGTCCGTCGATTCCGCGCTCTCGAACAGAAACGCATTCTTCCCATCCCGAATCTTCAAAAACGCCGTCAACGGCGTCTCAAAATCCGCCGCCAACTGCGCATACAACGGCACCACATTCCCCCGCTCCGCAAGGGAGCGAAATTCATCAAGCGCAGGTCTGACCGTCGGTTCCGCCAAAGCGCGCGAAGCATGCCCAAACCCGCCCAAACCGCAAGCCTTTGAACGTGGCGTTGACCGTCCCGGTCACAGCCCCCCCCAGTAAGGGGACTGTCCCGGTCGCCACCAAAACCCAACCGGCCCCAGCCGGCACTTCCCTCCCCCCCGGGACCGCGGGCGTCCCCGCCCGCCCCTCCGAGCCTGACAGGCCCGGCCTAACCGCTGCGGTGGAACTGAAACCAAACCCAAATAAGCAATCCACCACCACCGGCCTCCTACTCCCCCGCCCCCTCACGGGAGAGAACCGCCAAATACTGCAGCGAGTTTCCAAACACCAGATTGAACGGCTCCGGATACAGCCGTATCGACTCCAATTCAACTTTCACCGACACCCCCAGCGACTCATAGATCTCTCTCCACTCCTCTGCGGTAAAATACCGATACAGGCACTTCACTCCATAAGGATTGTTGGCCGCCCAATCCATAAAGCAGATTCTCCGATAGCCCAGCAGTCCGCGAGGTGTGTGATCCTTGATCACCAGATATTTTTTCGTCACCCTCACCGCCTCTTTCAGCAACTGCATGTAATCCTCTTCGTGGTGCACCACATCCGCCAGAATCGTCATGTCATAATGCCCGTCTTCACAGGGAATCTGATAACCATCAAAGGAAAGCGTCTCCACCTCCTCCCCTCCTCGGGGATGCTTCTCAATTCCTTGAATGGCGATCTCCTTTCCCGCTGCCGCCGCCTCACTTCGAAGTTTCGCCGCAAGAGCCCCGCCTCCGGAGCCAATGTCCAAAATATGATCTCCAGAGGAGAGATGCGGCTCGATGATCTTCGACAAGACCTCGATCCGTCTCGCGTAAATTGGTTTGTGTAAAAAGGCCAGTGGCATGCTTCATGCACATGATAAGGAGTGCTCACTGATCCTGCAATCGCCAAAACCTCCCCCTGCTACCTAATAGGCTCCGGTGTCATTTTCTTATGGCGCAACACGCCACCCCGTCTCCCCTCCGTCCCTGGGACCGCGGGCGTCCCCGCCCGCTCTCCCCCGGCCCCAACCCGGGTCCCTCCTCCCCAACAACTGACAACTGATCACTCCCTCCCCCCTTAAAACAGCATCCCCTGCCCTCCACTCCCCATCTTCACCGGCCGCGTCACCTGCCACTGACACCAATCCGTCGGCACCTCCTGCGGAGCGATCTGCACCCGGACCTTCCCCGAAAGTCCCGTCACCGTCTCCGCCGCCTTGATCGGACAATTACAATCCGCACTCAGGTGCCCCAAAAACACATCCCGCAATCCGTGCCCTGCCAACTCCGCCACGAGTTCCGCCGCCTGCGCATTGGAGAGATGCCCGTGCCGCGACGCGATCCGCTGCTTCGTCGCCCAAGGCCGCTTCGTATCCGCATCCAAAAGAACCTCGTCGTAATTCGATTCCACAAACAACCCGCACACCCCCTTCAGCTCATCCCTTACCAACCCCGTGATATGACCCAGGTCCGTCGCCACCCCCACCTTCACATCGTGGTTCGTGCACACAAAGCCCACCGGATCCACCGCATCGTGCGGAATCGAAAAAGCCCGCACCACCATCTCCCCCAACTCAAAATCCTGACCCCGCTGAAACACCCGCCAATCCGCCTTCCCCTTCAACTTGTCCTCCACCACCTCCCGCGTCAGCGCCGTTGCAAAGATCGGCACCCGGTGCTTCCGCAAAAACACATCCAGCCCACGCACGTGATCCCCATGCTCATGCGTCAGCATGATCCCGTTCAACGAGCTCGGATCAATCCCCCTCGCCTCCATCCGCAAACACAGCTGCTTCGCACTCAACCCCGCATCCACCAAAATTCGCGTCGTCCCCGTATCAATGACCAGCGCATTCCCACCACTCCCACTACCAAGCACCGCCATTCTCATTCTCCCGCGATCCTACGCCCCTCAACCAATCCCGCCAACCGCAAATCCCCAAATCATCAGCTGGGCTCGTTTTACTAAAACCACCGCTTTCCCCGCCCGCCCGGTTTCCCCGCCCCAGCCAAAGCCCAAGCGCCCCTCAATTCACCCCCCACTCCAAACAACATCAGAGAAATCCGCGTAATCAGCGGTCAATTCCCCCCATTCATCCATTCCTCGCCTCTTGGCACGAGTTCGGCTATCATCCCCCCGATCCTCTGCCATGCCCAGACGCCGAATCCTCCGACACATCCAAGTCACCGTGCTCTCAATCACCGTGCTCGCGGTGGCCGGAATCATCTGCGGCCTCCTTTGGCTGAACCAACGGGGCTTCAGCGGCGAATGGAGCGAACAAATCTCCGCCGAACTCTCCGCCCAAGGCATCCACGCCGATTTCGAGGAAGTCCGCTTCTCCCCCCTCCGCGGCCTCATCGTCACCAACTCCATCATCTATACCGATGAATCCCGCCAAACCGTCTATGCCCGGATCCCCAGTCTGAAAATCGACGTCGATCGCGCCAAAGCCCTCCGCGGAGAGCTCCTCTTCCGTAAATGCCAGCTCCGCGATGCCGAATTCATCATCCCCCTCGTCAAGGATGAGGAAAATCCGGTCAACCTCACCCTCAAACACATCACCGGCGAACTCAGCGTCGATCGACAAGGCCGCCTCCTCCTCAAAGGTGCCAACGGCGTCCTCGGAGGCATGAACTTCACCCTCAACGCCGAACTCACCAACTTCGAACCGACCGGCCTCGGCAAGAAAGCCGAAAGCAATAGCGACGCCTCCCGCAAAGACTTCCTCGACCGCCTCCTCGCCGAGCTCGCCTTCTGGGACTTTCCCGAGGACCGCGCCCCCGACATCGACATCGACATCACCGGCGACCTCCTCAGCACGACCACCCTGAAAACAACCTTCACCCTCAAAGCCGCGGAACTCACCCGCCACGACTACACAATGAAGGAGATCACCCTCGAGGGTCAGTTCTTCGGCCACCGCGCCACCCTCGACCGATTCGAATTCTCTGAAGGTGCCGGACGTTTCATCTCCCAAGCCGACTACGACGTCCTCCGAAAAGAAGGCCACTACAACATCGAATCCTCCATCCACCTCTCCCGGATGCTGAACGCCTGCTTCCAAATCGACCCCCTCGCCAACATCATCACCGCCCGGGCATCAATCGTGGAAGGCGAAGGCGATTTCCGCATCGCCTCCGACGACACCTTCCGCGTCACCGCCACTGGCTCGATCGAACTGCAACGCTTCTCCTTCCTCGGCACTTCCTACGAAGGCCTCGATACCGACTTCTCCTGGCAGGACGGCGACCTCTACCTCCGCCACCTCCACGCCGCCCACGAACACGGCTCCCTCACCGGACAAGTCCTCATCCAGGGCGACGTCATTCGCTACCAAACCGAGTCCTCCCTCCCCATCAACGCCTTCAAACCCTTCATCAAACCCGGTGGCGGCATCGAAAAAATCATCAGTCGGGCCACCTTCACTCCGGAGACCACCATCATGATGACAACCAACGGCACCATTCAGCGCAGCGACCTCCGCGAATGGGCCGCCAGCGGCAAAGCCCACTTCGAAAACCTCAGCTACCGCGGCGTCCCCCTCCGCAGCGCCCAAGCCAATTACTCCATCAACCCACTCGAAAGCAGCTTCAGTGAAGTCACCATCGACTTCGACTACTCCGACAGCCCCCTCCGAAAACGCTACGGCGGCCCCCGCAACGCCATCGTCAAAGCCGACCGTATCGCCTACGACCAGAGCATCCAGCAAACCACCCTCGACAACGTCCGCGGCACCGCCTGGCCCGGCCCCGTCCTCCGCCTCTTCCTCCCCAAGACCGCCGATCACATCGAGGAGGACTACCGCTTCCGCAGCCCACCCACTTTCACCACCAACGGACCCATCGGACATTTTGAAAACATCGGCAAAACCGACGTCCGCACCAGCGTCAGCGCCGGAAGCACCACCAACTACACCCTCCTCGGCAAGTTCCTCTCTCTCGACCGCGTCCGCGCCCTCGTCCGCTACCGCCACCGCCTCGTCGATGTCACCGACCTCAGCTTCAATACATTCCAGGGCAGCGGCGGCGGCGACGTCTCCGTCCGCATCCGTCCCGGACAATCGTCACAAATTAAAGTCGGCATTAAGTGGACCCGCCTCCGCCTCGCCGACATCGGGAAGACCTACGGATTCGAAAAGGCCAAGCAAGGAGCCGTCACCGGCCGCATCGACTTCACCTCCTCCTCCGGCGACGTCCGCACCATGGACGGCACCGGTGCCATCGGCCTCGAAAACGGCCACCTCTTCTTTGTCCCCGTCCTCGGCCCCCTCTCCACCATCATCGGCGGCGTCGTCGGCGACAAACGCGCCAGCCACGAAGAAGCCCGTAACGCCTCCTGCACCTTCGCCATCCGCAACGGCGTGGTCTACACCCAGGACTTCCTCACCACCACCCCCTCCACCGTCTTCACCGGCGCAGGCTCCATCGACCTCCACCGGAAAGCCATCGACATGGTCATCCGCATGAATGCCAAGGGCCTCTTCGGCCTCCTCACCCTTCCCCTCCGCCCCTTCAACGGACTCTTCCAATTCCGCGGACAGGGACCCCTCGCAAACCCCACCTGGAACAGCGCCGCCTTCGTCGCGCCTCCCGACGGGAAAAACGACCCCATCTTCCATGGCCCCGGCCGCGCCAAGATCATCAGGGAACGCTGAGAATGTGGATAAGTCCGGCAAACCCGGCATTCCCCGTTCCCTCCTGCCCTGAAAGGGCCTCGGCACAAAGCCCCGGGGTTCACCCCGAGGACACCATTTACCGAATGAACCCGCACCCTGAAGGGGTGCAGGCAACCGCCATCCTGTTTCCACCCCCCGCTTCCCCCTTGCACCCTCCTCCCATCTGCGCCAACTTCGGGCCAGCAACCGGACCATCCCCTCTCAACCGGTCCCAAACAACTCAACTACATCACTACCATGTCCGATCCCTTCAACAGCCCCGAAGGCGCCACCGCAGAAGCGCCCTCCATCCAACAAGCCGCCGATGACCTCCGCGAAGCCGCAGGCCAAAAGGCACGCCAAGTCGTGCAAAGCGCCGAAGACAGCGCCCGGCAACTCAAGGACGCCACTTCTGAAAAGGCCCAGCAGTTCCGCGAAATCGCCGGAGAACAATGGCAGGAAACCCGCGTCAAAGCCCGCGAAGTGCATACCAGCACCGAGGATTACATCCGCGAACATCCCACCAAATCCATCCTCGTCGCCGCCGGAGTCGGCTTCCTGTTCGGCCTCATCGTCCGACGCTAACGACTACCGCTCTCCACGCCCGGCCGATTCCTCCCCGCACCGCTACGATCTGCCCCAACATGCTCGGCCGGCGACAATCCCCAGACTCCGCTGACTCCTCCTCCGACGAGTCCTCAGGATCCATCCCTCATCTCCTGAGAGGCCTTCAGGAATACCTCGCCGCGCGAACCGAACTTCTCGGAATCGAATCCGCCGAAGCCTCCCAATTCGCCAAACAACAAGCGCTACACGGCATCATCCTCGCCGTCGCCGCACTCTTCGGATACTCCCTCCTCCTCGTCGCGGTCATCGCCATCTTCGGCGCCGTCATCGCCCCCCTCCTGCCCTCACCCCTCGATGACTTCGGCTGGCACATCATCGCCATCGCCGCAGGCTCCCTCCACTTCCTCCTCGCCTTCCGCATGCTGCGCAAACTCCGCCGCCCACCGGGGGCTCCCCTCTTCGAAGTCACCCGCTCCGAATTTCAGAAAGACCGTCAATGGATCAAGGATCAACAGGACAAGAACGAAAGCAGCAGTTGATCGCTCGATTGGACGCCTCCCGCGCCCAAATCCATCTCGATCGCCAACGCCTATCTGACAAACTTCACCCCATCCGCCGAATTCGCGGAGCGGTAAAAAGTAATCCTCTGCATGCCTTCGGCATCGCAGCTGGCGCCGCCTTCCTCTTCAGCGTCCTCCGCCGGCGCTCTTCATCCTCGCGACCCACCACCTTCAAACGACTCCTCTTCCGCTGGGGCTTCAATCTCGCCAAACCGACCATCCGCCTCTGGCTCCTCAAACAAGCAAAAGAACGCTTCCTTTCGTCACATCGAAACGATCATGACGATTACCAAGCAAATACACCATAAATCCAAACGATCGGCTTACCCCATAACCCTCATTTCTAAGTTTCCAGACCGTTCACTTTCCCCTACTCGTATTCTCCTACCCCCAAACCCATGTCCGAGCACAAAGTCCTAGCCCACGTCGATGAATACCTAGCCATTGGAATTGAATACGACTGCTCCGACATCCACCTTTCCGCTGCTTACCCCCCCGCTTGGCGCCGCTTCGGAACCCTCTCCACGATCTGGGACGATCACGAACCCCTCACTCCCGAGGACACCGAGCGCCTCGCCAGATCATTCCTCAGCGACAAGGAATGGGATCGACTCCAAGAAATCGGCGACATTGACTTCGCCTACGCCTCCCGCATCGGTCGATTCCGCGCCTCAGTCATCAAACAACGCCTCGGCATCGACATCGTCTTCCGGATCATCAGCACCAATATCCGCACCATCGAAGAACTCGGTCTGCCCATCAAACACCTCGTGCCCCTCACCCGTTACCACAACGGCCTCATCCTCGTCACCGGCGCCGTCGGCTCCGGCAAGTCCACCACCCTCGCCGCCCTCGTCGACTTCATCAACCAAGACCGCGAAGACCACATCCTCACTCTCGAAGACCCCATCGAATTCGTCTTCGACTCCAAGAAGTGCCACGTCAACCAACGCGAGGTTCACACCCACACCGAATCATTCCCCAAAGCACTGCGAGGCGCCCTCCGGGAAGACCCCGACATCATCGTAGTCGGTGAAATGCGCGATATCGAAACCATCTCCCTCGCCCTCACCGCAGCGGAGACCGGACACCTCGTCCTCGCCACCCTGCACACCGGCAACGCCCCCCGAACCCTCGACCGAATCCTCGACGTGTTCCCCGTCGACCAACGCGGTCAAATTCGAGTCATGGTCTCGGAGTCCCTCCGTGGCGTCATCTCCCAGCAACTCGTCCCCAACATCACCGGCGACGGACGCGTCCTCGCTCTCGAACTCCTCGTCAACACCGCCGCCGTCGCCGCCACCGTCCGCGACGGCAAAACATTCATGCTCCCCGGCATCATGCAAACCGGCAAAAACGTCGGCATGATCACCATGGATGAATCCCTCCGCAACCTCTACGTGAAGGGAAAAATCTCCCAGGAGGAATGCCTCTTCCGCTCCGAGGACAAAGTCCAAATGAACGCCTTCTTCCAGTCCTGACCTGACCCCCCGCCCAAATCCCATGGCAAGAATCGACGAATACTTCAAACACCTGATCAAAATCGGTGGCTCCGACCTCCACCTCTCCGAAGGACAGGTTCCCAAGGCCCGTGTCCACGGCGCGGTCTCCCCCATCGAAGGCGAAGAGATCCTTGCCGGAGACGACTTCAAAGAGCTCCTCGCTGAAATCTGCGATGAAAAAGCCTTCGCCAACTACCTCGAACTCGGCGACCTCGACTTTGCTTACGAGATGGATGAGGATTCCCGATTCCGGTGCAACTACCTCAAACAAAAGAATGGCCTCGCCGCCGTCTTCCGTCTGATCCCCACCGAAATCGCCTCCCTCGAGGACCTCAACATCCCCCTCGTCGTCAAGGAATTCGGCCACATGCGCTCCGGCCTTGTCCTCGTCACCGGTCCCACCGGCTCCGGAAAATCCACCACGCTCGCCGCACTGCTCGACTACATCAACATCAACTTCTCCCGGCACATCATCACCGTCGAGGAACCGATCGAATTCGTCCACCGCAGCAAAAAGTCCATCATTACCCAACGCGAAGTCCCCATCCAGACCCCCAGTTTCTCCGACGGACTCCGCGCCTCCCTCCGCGAGGATGCCGACATCGTCCTCGTGGGTGAAATGCGGGACCTGGAAACAATCTCCCTCGCCCTCACCGCAGCAGAGACCGGGCTCCTCGTTTTCGGCACCCTGCACACCAACAACGCGAGGAAGACCGTCGACCGTCTCATCGACGTGTTCCCCGCAGATCAACAATCTCAGGTCCGCACCATGCTCGCCGCCTCCCTCCGTGGCGTCGTCGCCCAACTCCTCATGCGCCGGTCCGACAAACCCGGCCGCGTCGCGGTGAACGAAATCATGTTCGCCACCCCCGCCGTCTCCGCAATTATCCGGGAAGGCGCCACTCAGAAACTCTACGACGTCATCATCGGCGGCAAATCCGAAGGCATGCAGTTCATGGACGAATCCATCTGGGAAAAACTCCGCGCCGGCATGGTCAGCCCCGAAGAGGCCTACATGAAGTCCATCGACAAAACGCGCTTCAAAAAGTTCCTCCCCGCCGAAGCCGCCGCCCTCGGCGAAGCCTCCGGCGAAAACCCCCTCGACCACTAAGCCTGGCACCTCCGCCCGGCCTTGGTGTCCCCACGTAGCGGAACAACGGCGTTGTTTCGGCAGTTCCACCGCCTCCCTCCCTGCCCCCCACGCCCAGCCCCTCCGCATTTGGCGACACCGGCATTCCCTCGGCCCCCGCCCCTCTCTCCTCCATGCCCGGCCTCATCCCGACCGCGGTACCAACGCCTTCCGCCCCCTTCCCAGAAGCTCGCCCCTCCTCACCGACCGCAGCTCAGCTGCCAAGCTCCCTTCTTCCTCACCGACTTCGCTCCCCCACACTCGACGGATCAAACTCCGCGAACGAGCATCCCTCGCACCACCCATTCCCAATCAGCGGAATCAGTGGTCAAAAATCCACCGCTCCCCACCACCCTACTTCGCCCCACTCCCCGCCCGACGAATCGCCATGAACCCCTGATAGCTCTTGTGCTTCGCAAACTTTGAATCCGTCTTGATCCGCAAGAGCCCGAATCCGCGCTCCTCCAAACTCTCCGGAGTTACCACGATCTCATACTCCCACCCGTCCTTGATGGTCTTCACCTCAAACGGAAACTGCTCGTTGGTCCCACTGGTCCCCACGATGTGAATCGGCTTGTCGTGATTCACCGTCAGCTTGAAACTCAGCGACTTCGGCTTCTCACCCTGGTTCCAGAACAAGGTCTTCGGCTCGATCTCCAACAAAGTCGGCAACTCCATCTTGACCGTCAGCTTCACCAAAGGCTCCTCCCCACCCTTCATCCGCATCACAATCATCTTGTCCAACTTCCCCCGAAAGTTCCCCATCTTGAAAATCCCCTGGACCGCCCCCTTCTCCCCCGGCTTCCACTTCAAGCGACCGTTGTCACTGATCCGCGCCTCCAAACACGTACAGGGCGCATCGTAGTCCGCGATCTCCGCCCCCTTCTCACCCACCACAAACGGAAATTCCACCCGGATCTCGTCCTGCTCCGGTCCGGCCTTCACCTCCATCACAGTCTTCGAAAACTCCAACTGCGCCACCGCAGGGATCATTCCCAGACCCATCAGCCCGGCGGTCATCATCAGTGTTCTCGTCATTCCTTCAGCAAATCTACCAGCTCCAGAACAATGATCAACTGCCCACCACGCCACTTCGGCCCCACAATATAGAGGTGTTTCCCCTTCCGCAGCACCGGATCAGCCTTCAGAACCTTCCGCTTCGACTGCCAAAGCTCCAAATCCAATCGCAGCCCGTCCTTCCCCTCCCGACCCTTCGGCTCGAAACTCACCATCAATTCCTCCGAGCCCCTCATCGGTGATGTCCAGTTCTCATACCCCCGCAAGATCTTCGTCTGATCCTCCCCCAGCATCCAATACGTCTTGAACTTCTTCCGGATCGACTCCTCCAAAACTTTCTTCTCCGCATCACTCAGCCCCTTCCTCGATTCACCCAAATCCTCCACATCCTCATCCGTCGCATAAATCAACTGCGCCTTCAGCGTCCCAATCTTTTCCTTCCCCGGATCCTTCGCCAACGCACACCCCATCAACGCCCAAAGACAAAGCACCGTTGCTGCCAGAAGAGTCCGTCGATTTCGTGTGTGCTTCATCGGATCAATTAAAAGGTTTTCCCGGATCCCTCACCCTCTTCCAACGACGCCGTCGTCTTCAGCAAATCCACTGAGCTCGGAATATCCTCCAAACCATCCAAGACAATCACCGTCGATCCCGCATCGGGATCCTCCCATGTCGTCACATCCACCGAGGAGATCGCCGAGTAAACTCCAGGTGCCAATTCCCCGGTATATCCGGCCCCCGATGTCGTCGCCACCGCACCGGCCGGCCGGTCCCCCATCTCCTTGCCAGCCAGGAAAGCCACCACCACCGCTGCTGCTGCCGCAGGAACCATCCAATAACGCATCCAACTCCACATCCCCGAAACCTCCGCCACCGCAGGAATCCGCTCCATGCGCTCCTCCTCACGAATCTGCCGCATCAAATGCTTATTGAAAAATTCCGGATACGGCGGCTCCACATGCTCCGGCAACACCGAACGCAACTCGTCACGCAAACGCACATACTCCTCCCGCTCTGCCTCCAGCTCGGGATGCTTGGCCAGATACGGCGCCAGCTCTTCGCGTTCTGCGGAGCTCAAGCCGTCATCCATCCAAAGTGTCAGCAACTCTTCCTTACGATTCTCGTCCATTGGTCAACAGTGTTTGTAGTTTCTTCCGAGCGTAAAACAATCGACTCATCACCGTCCCGATGGAGCACTCCATCACTTCAGCAATCTCCTTATACTCCAACCCATTCACTTCGCGCAGCACAATCGTCTCGCGATGCTCCGGGGAGATCTTCTCCAAAGCCTCTTCGATTCTCAGTCGCAGCTCCTCATTCTCCAACGCACGATCCGGCCGGGCCGCCTGGGTCGGCGTGGCCCGTGCCCCCGCCGCAATCCGCTCCCCATCCAACAAACCATCATCCAACTCCCCCACCGTCTGCAGCTTCCGCTTCCGCATCCAGTCGTAGACCACGTTGTGGGTGATCCGATACATCCACGTCGAGAACTGCGCCCGTGCCTCAAATTTCGGCAACGCCTTCCAGACCTTGAGGAAGACATCCTGGGAGAGATCCCAGGCATCCGCATCATTTTTGACCATGTTCTGAATCATCGCATAAACTCGTCCCCGATGCTTCGTCACCAGCTCGTCAAAGGCCTTCATCTCACCCTTCTGACACCGCTGCACCAAAGCCCCATCGGAAGGCTCCAGCGGGCCGTCCCCGGCATCTCCTCCGGCACCACCGCCGTCGAGATCTCCGGGAACTGGGCCCTTCAACACTTTCGACGCAATCTGGCGGTAAAAATTCATCCTTAGTTCACCATCCTCAACCCCGCCAGACTAGGCCCAATCCTAGCACTGGCAAGGCCTAGGAGGCCTCAAGAGCCCCCACCACCCCACAAATTTCCTCCAAAACCCCGCCACCACCGGACCCGCTTCCCGATCAGCGACCACCCCGATCGAGACCCGCACCGGCCCAGGCGCCGGGCTCAGTCCCCCCGCCACCAGCTTCCCTCGCCCGCCCTCCACCGCCTCCCTTCCAATCAAAGCCACCCCCCATCCCGGCCCGCAACCCGGTCATCAGGCTCTCCAACCCATCAAACTCCCCAGCCACCTTGGCATTAACCCCGTTCGCCTCCCACGACGGACGCGACGGATCATTCTCCATGCGCCAGAATGCCGAGATCTACTTCGGCATTCTCGCCGCCAACCAGCAACTCCCCGTCCCCCTCTCCGAACTCGACGGCACCTGGATCCATCTCATCAAAGGCCAACTCCCCCTCCTCGGTGGCTCCCTCGCCCCGGGAGACTCCGCCCCCATCGACCACTCCGCCCCCGGCTTTGCCTTGGAAGCCTCCGAAAACGCCGAATTCCTCCTCTTCGGAATCAACTACTTCGCCCCCTTCCTTGGTGATATGCCAAAAATGGAGGGCCATGCCGCCGCCTTCATAGGCGCCCTCGCCGGATCCGGATACCTCGGCGCCATCAAAGTCATCGGCGGCGCCCTCACCATCAGCGGACGCTACACCCCCTCCGACCTCCGCATCCGGGTTCCTACCCCGCTTCCCTAAACATCAAAGAAGTCGTCCCCATACATCCCCGACTTCTGCAGGTAGTATTCATAACCCCCCGAATACTTCATCACCTTCCCCTCCGCCACGTGCCAAGTCTGCTCGGCAAGCGCCGAAATGAAGTGCACATCGTGCGAAATAAACACCAGCGTCCCCTCATACTGCTTCAACGCCGAGAGCAATGCCTCAATCGACGTCAGATCAAGGTGCGTCGTCGGCTCATCCATCAGCAACAAGTTCGGCGGATCCACCAGGAACTTCACCAAACTCAAGCGACTCTTCTCACCACCTGAGAGAACACCGACCCGCTTGCTCACGTCGTCCTTCTTGAAAAGGAACGATCCCAAAATACTCCGCGCCTCGTTCTCCGACATCCCCCCACCGGCAGCAACCACCTCTTCGAGAACAGTATTGTTCTCATTCAGCGTCGCGCTGCGGTGCTGCGAGAAATAACCCAGCTTCGTCGTCGTTCCCTTCGTCACCTTCCCGGTGTCTGGCGGCTCCAAACCAGCCATCATCTTCAACAGCGTCGACTTACCCGAGCCGTTCGGCCCCACCAACACAATCCGATCACCGCGCTCCACCAAAACATCCAATTTCGAATAAAGGTGCTTCTCTCCATACGACTTCGCAATCCCCTCCAAAAAGAGAACCCGCTGTGTACTGCGTGGCGGCTGCGGAAAGTGAAAGTTGAATAACTTCCGCGGCTTCCGCGGCTTCGGCACCTTGTCCAACTTCTCCAACTGCTTCACCCGGCTCTGCACCTGGGAGGCCTTGGACGACACCGAACGGAACTTGTTGATGAACTCCTGCACCCGCTCGATCTCCTTCCGCTGATTCCGAAACGCAGCCATCATCTGCTCGTAACGCTCGTCCTTCAGCTGAAGATACTTCGAGTAGTTCCCCGTGTAGGGAATGAAGGCACACTCATCGATCTCGTAAACCTTCTCAATCACTCCGTCCATGAAGGTCCGGTCGTGCGAAATCATCAGCAGCGCACCCGAGTAGTTCTGCAAATACTTCTGGAACCAAAGCAACGACACCAGGTCGAGGTGGTTCGTCGGCTCATCCAGAATCAACAAGTCCGGTTCCTTCACCAACAACATCGCCAAGTGGGCCCGCATCACCCAACCACCCGAGAACTCCTTTGCCGGACGATTGAACTCGTCCTGCTTGTATCCCAAACCTCCCAAAATCTTCTTCGCCTTCGGCTCCAACTGGTAGCCGTTCATTTCCTCAAACTTGTCCTGCGCTGCCGCAAACTCCGGCACCTCCGTCGTCCCCGCTGCCTCACATTCGCGCATCACCCGCATCGCCTTCTGCAACTCGGGAGTAATCCCCATCGCGATCTGCAAAATCGTGTCGTCCGCCGGATCACCCGCCTCCTGCGCCAGGTAACCGATCTGCCCATACTCGTCCCGGTCGACCTTCCCGCTGTCCGCCTTGTCCTCCCCGATGATGATCTTCAGCAGCGTCGACTTCCCCGCCCCGTTCGGCCCCACCAAGGCCACCCGCTCACCCCAGTTCACTGCAAAATCCGCGTCCTCAAAGAGAGTCCGTCCCCCGATCGTCTTGGTGAGTTTCTTAATCGTCAGCATGGTTCAAGCCGTATTGAAAGCAGGGGGTCTCGGGCGAATCGTCCCGGAAGTAAAGGACTGACTGGCACGGAATCCGCTAAACCACCCATTTTCATCCCAAACCTCAGGAATCTTGCACCCCATCCTCGATTTGTAATTTTCCCCTTGCGAGATTCCCAAACCCATCAAGACGACCTCATCCGCAAAGAAGTCGTCCTCAACTTCGCCCTCGAAGCCAAACCCGAATAACCCACAGGAGCGCGGCTTTCCAACCCGCTTCATTGCTCCGACTCCCCCCCCTGGGACCGCAGATCTTTAGTCCGCCCCGAAGCCCAACGTGGCGTAGGCTTCCAGCCTGCGAAAGTCTGGCGGGCTTCTCAGCCCGGCCCCAAAGTCCATCCGCTCCCTATTCACTATTCACTATTCGACATTCGGCGTTCGGCATTCGACCTTCTCCCCGCCCCTCCCTTCCCCCATTGACGCCCCCCTCCCCCCCACCGACACTTCACCCCATGGGCGCCTCCAAAGAATTCCCTCTCACCCGCCAGGACGGCACCCCGTTCAGCGACCACGCTGCCGTCGAGGAACCCCTCCAACTCATCGTCGACGGCCACCCCCTCGCCGTCCTCATGCGCACCCCCGGCCACGACCACGAACTCGCCGCCGGGTTTCTCCTCACCGAAGCCGTCATCAGCCACCCCGACCAAATCACCAACATCGACACCGACTCCCGCGAAAACCACGCCCTCGTTTTCCTCGCCGACGACGTCACCCTCGATCTCCAGCGTCTCACCCGCCACCTCTTCAGCGCCTCCTCCTGCGGACTCTGCGGAAAAGCCACCATCGACGCCATCACCACCGCCCACCCACCCATCCCCGACGGCCCCACCTTCGACCCAGCCCACATCCTCACCGCCCCCGACGCCCTTCGCGCCGCCCAGGTCACCTTCAACGACACCGGCGGCCTCCACGCCTCCGCCCTCTTCTCCCAATCCGGCGAACGCCTCGTTCTCCGCGAAGACGTCGGCCGCCACAACGCCCTCGACAAAGTCCTCGGCCACGCCCTCCTCGAAGGCATCGACCTCTCCTCATGCTTCCTCCTCGTCTCCGGCCGCGTCTCCTTCGAACTCATGCAAAAAGCCCTCGCCGGACGACTCCCCCTCCTCGCCGCGATCTCCGCCCCCTCCTCCCTCGCCATCGAGTTCGCCCAGGAATCAAACCAAACCCTCCTCGCCTTCCTCCGCCCCCCCACCTTCAACGTCTACTCAGGCGCGGAACGACTCCGCCCGTAGCTGCGGCGTCTCGCCGCAGGCCGTTCCCCCGGCCTCCCGCCGGGAGCCCTCCCGGAAACGCCCAAGCCTCCATCCCCTCCGATCATCTTGCCGAACCGGGGCGATGGGGGTTAACTTCCGGAAGCATGACCACGATTTGCCGACATCTTCTTGCCACCCTTCTTTTCCTGGCCTGCATCGCTCCTCTCCTCGCCGGAAGAAAGCCGAACGTCATCATCATCCTCGCCGACGACCAGGGGACGCTCGATGTCGGCTGCTATGGAGCAAAGGACCTCACCACGCCGAACCTCGACAAGCTGGCGCAACGCGGAGTCCGCTTCACACAATTCTATGCCGCCTCCGCGATCTGCTCGGCCTCGCGTGCCGGACTCCTCACCGGAAAGACTCCGATGGCAGCTGGCGTTCCGGGCAACGTCGGACTCACCGCGGAGGGCCTGCCTTCAAGCGAAGTCACCATCGCCGAATCCATGCAGATGGCGGGATACAAGACGGCCCACATCGGCAAGTGGCATCTCGGCAATCATGCCGGGACCGTTCCCAACGGCCAGGGCTTCGACTACTCCTTCGGACACCATGTTGGGTGCATCGACAACTACTCGCACTTCTTCTACTGGAGCGGACCCAACAAGCACGACCTCTTCCGAAACAACAAAGAAGTGCACCACCCCGGCCGGTTCTTTCCCGACATGATGGTCGAAGAGGCCACCGCCTTCATCGAGAAGAACAAGACCGAACCGTTCTTCATCTATTTCGCCCTGAACCTCCCGCACTATCCCTATCAAGGGGACAAGGAATGGCTCGATCACTACAAGGATCTTCCCTATCCGCGCAATCTCTACGCGGCATTCCTCTCGACCATGGACACTCGTATCGGCCGCTTGCTCGGGGCAGTGGAGGAAATGGGATTAACCAACAACACCATCGTCGTCTTTCAATCCGACCACGGCCACTCCACCGAGGAACGGGCACACTTCGGCGGCGGATATGCGGGGCCCTACCGCGGGGCGAAGGCCAGCCTCTTCGAAGGCGGCATACGCGTCCCCGCCATCATCTCCTGGCCCGGCCAGTTGCCAACGAATGAAACACGTGAGCAGATGGCAGTCTCCTGCGATTGGTTCCCGACCATCCTCGACCTCTGCGGCGTCCCGCAACCCGCTCATGCCATCGACGGAAAAAGTCTTGTCGACGTCTTCAAGTCAGCGACCGCTTCCAGCCCTCACAAACGGTTCAACTGGCAACTGGGCAAGCAGTGGGTCGCGAGGGAAGGAAACTTCAAGCTTTGCCACGACGTCAACGACACGACCGGCGGTCGCAATCGGAAGACGATCAAGGGCGACCACCTCTACGATCTATCCAAGGACCAAAATGAGACGAGAGACCTCGCCAAAGATCATCCCGAGGTCGTCAAGCGCCTCAAGAAGCAACACGACGCCTGGGAGAAATCCTGGAAGTAGAAGGGTCTTGGAGCAGAGCCCGCAGCCAGCGTGTTCCCCTCCCTACTCCAGGTCCGCATCCACCTCAAAGTCACTGAGGTCCACCCAAATAGTCTTCGTCTCCACATACTGCTCAAACGCGTCCATCCCGTTGTCTCTCCCTCCAAACCCCGACAACTTCATCCCGCCAAACGGCGTGGTCACGTCACCCTCTCCGTAGCAGTTCACGCTCACCGTCCCCGCATTCAACTCCCGCGCACCACGCATTGCCTTGCGCAAGTTCGACGTGAATAGCGACGCCTGCAAACCATAGCAGGTGTCATTCGCGATCTTCATCGCCTCCTCATCACTCCCCGCCGTGATGATCGCCAACACCGGCCCAAAGATCTCCTCTTTCGCAATCACCATCTCCGGCGTCACGTCATCAAAGATCGTCGGTGGCAAAAACAACCCACTCCCCACCTTCAACGGCTCACCACCGAGCAGCAACTTCGCGCCACCCTTTTTCCCCGCCGCCACATAGCTCATCACCTTGTCAAAGTGCTCCTGCGACACCAGCGAGCCCAATCGACTCGACGGCTCCAACGGATCTCCCGTCCGCCACTCCCGCACTTTCACGAGAACCTTCTCGACCAAGGCCTCCTTCACATCCTTGTGCACGATGAGCCGGCTGTTCGAGGTACAGTTCTGCCCCATGTTCCAGAAACACGCGGTCACCACATGCTCCGCCACCGCATCCAGATGCTCCGCATCCGATAAAACCACCGCCGGATTTTTTCCGCCACACTCCAGGATCACCTTCTTCAAGTTGCTGTCCGCCGCATACTTCAGGAACAGCCGACCAATCTCCGTCGATCCCGTGAACGAAATCACATCGATATCCGGATGCATCCCGATCGCCTGCCCAGCAGTCTCGCCAAGCCCCGTCACCACATTGAGAACTCCATCCGGCATCCCCGCTTCTTTTGCCAATTCCGCCAAACGTAAAGCAGTCATGCTCGTCTGCTCCGCCGGCTTCACCACCACACTACAACCCGCAGCCAAAGCCGGGCCCACCTTCCACGCCATCATCAGCATCGGAAAATTCCACGGCAACACACAAGCCGCTACTCCCACCGGCTCACGCACGATCATCCCGATCGCATCATCACCCGACGGCGAGGTCCGACCATAAATCTTGTCCGCCGACTCCGCATACCACGCCAAACAGGCAATCGTTTCCTCCAAATCAATCGTCGCACAGTCCGACACCGGCTTCCCGCTCTCCAAACTCTCCAACACGGCAAGCTCGTAACGGTTCCGCTTCAGGCGCTTCACCCACTTGATCATGATGTCCTTCCGCTCACTCGGATGCAGCCGCGACCACACCCCGGCCTCAAAGGCCTGCTTCCCCTTCTTCACCGCATAGTCCACATCCTCCGCGCCACACGACGCCATCTGCGCCAGCACTTCACCCGTCGCCGGATTCACGGTCTCAAAAGTCTCCCCGGATCGCGCCGCGGTATACTTTCCATTGATCCAGGCATTCGATGGAAACGACGTCTCCGCCGCGATCCCCGCATATTCGTCTCGTGTCAAAATATCACTCATCGTCTTCAGTCAGTTAATTGTTCTCCGCCAAAATATTCTTCATCGTACTCCGCGCTGTCGAAATCGCTTCGCGCAACTGCCGCTTCAATTCCTTCTGCATCGGCCGCAACGGCAAACGCACCGTCCCCGCCGGCAAACCATCCAGTTCACAGCCATACTTCACGCACTGCACAAATTTCCCCCCCCGCTCCAGCACGGTCATCACCGGCAACATCGCCTTCATCAATCTCCGCCCGGTCACGTAATCCTCCTTGAGCACACAGGTCTCATACAGCGTCACACACTCCGCCCCAAAGAAATTCGCTGCCGCACAAACCCATGACCGCGCACCCCAAACGAAAAACTCCAAGGCCTGGTCATCCGCCCCACAGCTCATCTGCAGGTGCGGAAACTCCCTCGCAATCATGTGCACCCGGTTGATGTCCCCGCTGCTCTCCTTGATTGCCGTAAAATTTGAATTCCGGCTCACCCGCTGCAAAAACTCCTCACCAAACTCCGTCCCCGATCGTCCGGGGTAGTTATAGAGCATGATCGGCAAGCCACAGGCCTTGTCCACCATCAGCACATGCTGCGCCAATTCCTTGTCATTCGGCACCGAATAGGGCGGCACCGCCAACAGTAGCGCCGAGGCCCCCGTCTCCCGTGCCGCCACCGAATAACTACAAACATCTTCCGTCCGAATATCATTCACCCCCGCAATCCAAGGCACCCGCCCCGCGATCACTTCATTCGCATACGCAAACTGCCGCACCCGCTCCTCCTCCGTCAGCGCATAGTTCTCTCCGGTCGTCCCCCCGATCACCAGGCCGTGAATCCCTTGCCCGATCAATTGCTCAATCATGACCGCATAGCCCGACTCGTCGACGGCCCGATCTTCATCCATCGGCGTAATCACCGGTGCGTAAATTCCTTCAAATTTCATATCTCAATCTTTTCAGCGTTCAAATTTATCCTTCAGCACTACTAAACCCATGCCGAAACGGATCACTCTCATCCAAAATCAATTTCGCCTCGCTCGTCACAAAGGCCGATCCCGTAATCATCGGAATCACCGATCCATCCTCCAAGGGCTCCACCCTCCCCTTGAACACCGACTCAATCACACTCGCCTGCCTCCACTCCTCCCCTTCCGCCAACTTCCCATCCGCAGACAAACACGCCAACTTCGCACTCGTCCCCGTCCCGCACGGCGAACGATCGTACTCCTTCCCCGGACACAGCACGAAATTTTTGCTGTCAGCCAAAGCCTGATCCGTCGGCGCACCAAAGACCTCAATGTGATCAATCTTCTCTCCCCGGGCTCCAGTGACCCCGTCTCTCTCCAAAGCTTCCCGCACCGCACAGGAAAACTCCGTCAACTTTCCCACATTCTCCAAATCAATCGATGGCCCCGCCCCCTCGACCAGGAAAAACCAATTTCCACCCCACGCCACATCCCCACGCACCATCCCCCACTCCGGCACTTCCACTTCCACGTCCTTCGCGTGCCGGTAGCTCCGCACATTCGCCACTGTCACCCGACCATGCTCCTGCACATCCACCGACACCACACCCGTCGACGTCTCGATCCGATGCTGCCCGTAGGAAATTCGTCCCATCCGCAACAGCGTCACCGCCACCCCGATCGTTCCATGCACACATCCGTTCAGCACACCCACGTTGTTGAAAAAGATCACCCCCGTCGCACAGTCCGGCTCGAAAGCATCGCACAGCAGAGCGCCCACCATCGCATCATGACCCCGCGGCTCATTCACACAGGCCGAGCGCAACCAATCAAACTCTTCCGCCAACCGCAACCGTCGCTCCGCCATCGTCCCCTCCCCCAGATCCGGTCCGCCCGAGATCACGACACGCGTCGGTTCTCCCCCCGTATGGGAGTCGATCACCCGCAATCGTTGCTCAGCGCTCATCTGCCCAACAGACTACAACCACAGTCTTGTCCAAAACCCCACAACCAACCCCCCAATCCGTATAATACCCCCGGATCAGTCCCAACTGACCTCGTCTCACCTCCCAAAAGTAACGCGGCTGTCTCGGTCGCATCAAAACACCCAGCGAAGCCTACTTCCTCTCCCAGACTCAGCTCCAGACTCCTTGATCTTAACAACGATACTCCAACCTCTCCCCTCTCCACATCCCCAAAAACTCTCTCCATTCTCTGAATTCTGTCCCTTCTCCCCCCAATAACTGATAACGAATAACCCAAGCCCCATGTCCCCCGACGAACTCCGCCAAGACTTCTTCCAACGCCTCCGCCCCCCCTTCTCCATGGAGCGGCTCTTCGACCACGTCGACGATATCGCCTTTTTCATCAAGGACGCGCAAAGCCGATACCTCGCCGTCAACCAGACCCTCCTCGCCCGCTGCGGCATCCCCAATCGTGAATCCTTCATCGGCCGCACCGCCGCCGAACTCTTCCCACCACCGCTCGGCGAAAGCTTCGTCGAGGAAGATCACCAAGTCATGCAGGAAGCCCGCGGCCTCCACGGCCAACTCAAACGACACCTCTACCCCGACGGGCGCGAAGACTGGTGCCTCACCCACAAGGAACCCCTCTTCGACGACGCTGGCGATGTCATCGGCCTCATCGGCATCTCCCGCGATCTCAACGTCCCCACTCTCCCCGACACCGACCTCCAGGGCCTCTCCCAACTCCTCGACCACATCCGCGACAACATCGACAAACCCCTCCGCCTCGAACCACTCGCCGCCGCCGCAAACCTCTCCGTCTATCAAATCGACCAACGCATCCGCGCCCTCTTTCAAATCTCAGCAGGCCAATACATCACCCGCGCCCGGATCGACGCCGCCTGCCATTCCCTCACCAAGACCTCCACCTCCATCGCCAACATCGCCCTCGACTGCGGCTACGCCGACCAATCCGCCTTCACCCGCCAGTTCAAACAATCCGTCGGCCTCACCCCCGGCGCCTACCGCGAACGCACCCGCAAAAATCGGTAATATGGAGCGCGGGTTTGTAACCCGCCCCAAAGCCCATCAGCGCCCCCACTGAAAAATCGAGTCTCCAAGCTCTTTTTTGGACTGCGGTGGCAGAGTGAGGAACGAACGCCGACACCGCAGTCGCGCGGAACCCCCGCGCCATCTCCCACAACCCGCCTCCCCCAAAGC
>JAPKDA010000030.1 GCA_028822695.1 Akkermansiaceae bacterium | reverse complement strand
CGATCTTCCCCTTCCGCACATCAAACACATGGCCGGCAAGCAGTTGGATATCTGCAAATTCTGTTCCGTCGGAACCATTGTTCGTGGGATCTCCATGATGTCCAATCCCTCCTCCAGCAACAAATCTCCGTCCATTAACGAACACAAGAGTCCTGTCTCCGTTTCCGATTCCCCGCAGATCAACGGTGGCCGACCCGCCGTCCCCCGTCCGACTCAAGCTAGGAATGTGGTTCAGCAACGACTCCACATTCGCCAGACCAGTCGTCTCCAACTCGGACCCATTGACCACGTCGATCGGCGAAACCAACTCAAGGGAACTCCGCACCTTGCCGATGGCCAAATCCGTACCAGTCATCACCCCGAGGGAGACCCCTGCCAAAATTACCGCGTTAGTCACTCTCATGATTTGAAAGACTGAACAATCTCACCGGGCCCCGCAACCTCAAACGGGCCAACTCCTCACGGGCCAAAACCTCCAACTCGATCAATTGATCCACGTCCAACATCCGCCGATCCTCTCGCCGCCCGGGGCCTCCCACAACGAACAAGCCCGGCCCCCTTCAACTCGCCAGAAACAACAGCGAGTCCGCCATCCTGTTCAAGGACCGCCGCGCTTCCGGCAACACTTCCGTAAGCGTTCCCAACACTCCCTTCAATCCCTGCCGCACCGCCCGGGGATGCTCCTGCGCCTCGCAAAAGGAAGCCCGCGCCACATTCTCGTAATACTGCAACCCCGGCGCACCATGCCGCTCCGAACGTCGCTGAATGTACTCCGGAAAGATCCCCGTCAGAACAAGGAACTGATTCGCGCCGGCCACCAAGGCCTCGAAACGCATGTTGCCCGATATCTGGTCCATCACTGCCAGGAAATCCACCGACCGCGTCAACCCACCAGGCACCCCACACAACTTATCACCAACCGCCAATGGCACCCTCTCCGCCAACACCGAACCAAGATACTCCGCCAACCCCACATCATCCAATCCACTCCGCAACAAACTCTGACGCGTCAACACGTAGAAATAACACCACGGACTCACATCCAACAAAGCCGGTGATTCGAGCAGCGATTTGAGAACCCGCGGGTCATCAAGAATCATGTGCAATGCCTCCCGGTCAGAAACATAGCTCCGGAAACTGTCCGGATTTGCGCGATCAGCCAACACCGAGGCCAAGTACGTAAAATCCCGCTCTTGAAAGCGGTCCGTTGAGGTGAACAACATACTCTCTTCCATTGTTAGGCATGGTAGCACCTCCCATTCCAAGAGGCCAGCACCTTTCGCATCTTCTGAATACCCCGTTGACCTCCCTCCTAATCTCGATCACGATTCGGCCATGAAAATAATCACACTCGTTCTCGCCATCACCATGACCGCCCTTCTTTCCGCCAACGCCAACCACCACGAAGAGAAGAAATCAAACTACCGCCACGTCGTCTGCTTCAAGTTCAAGGAGGACGCCACCCCCGCTCAAATCAAATCCATCGAGAAAGGCTTCGCCGCCCTTCCCTCCAAAATCGACACGGTCACCGACTTCGAATGGGGCACCGACCTCAGCCCCGAGAAGAAAGCCAAGGGATTCACCCATTGCTTCATCGTCACCTTTGCCGACAAAGCCGGACTCGATGTCTACATCCCCCACGAAGCTCACCAAGCCTTCGTCAAGGAATTGCGTCCCATCCTCGACGACGTCTTCGTCTTCGACTTCGTCGCGAAGTAACTCTCGGCAGGGATCCCTCGATGAGGCATCCGCTCCCTTCAACTCTACTACTCAAAGTACGTGTCCTCGTGCGCATACGGCGGCGCACAACAACAGAGAAATCGTAGATCACTCCGCGCAGTGATCTGATGCCACGCGCCGGCCGGAATCAGAATCGCATCCCCCGGCCCCACCTCCCGACTCTCCCCGTCGATCTCCATTACCCCATCCCCCTCCAGGAGAAAGTACAACTCCTCACTCTCCTTGTGATAATGTCGCTGCGTCGCACCACCTTTCGGCAAACTCGCCTCAGCAAGACTCTGCTTCTCCACCGGAGCATTGGTCCGATCTAGAATACTGCGAATCGTCGAACCGTCCTGCGTCGTGAACGGCTCTTGCTCGGAAAGCGGGCATACTGTCATGCCCAGATCCTCTCAGCAATTCGATAGCCCGTCAAAGCTCTCGCCCCAAACCTTGCCAGATCCTCCTCCACCCTGCTTAACTTCCCCAAGGAATGCCGGGAGACCACAAAGAAACTACAAAACGCGAACTCCTCGCGAGTAATCCCGACTCCAGCTCGCGCCGAAAACTCATCTCCCTCGGCCTCGGCATTGTCCTCTTCATCCTGATCTATTTCTTCCTCCCGGTCACCGGCACGGAATCCCACAGCGCCACCGACATCCGCACCGGACTCGCCATCCTCGCCCTCGCCGCCACCCTCTGGCTCACCGAAGCCCTTCCCCTCGCCGTCACCGCCCTCCTGATCCCCATCGCCGCCACCCTTTCCGGAGTCTTCTCCTCCAGCGGAAAGATGGCCGTCACCGAGGCCTTCAAAAACTTCGCCCATCCCTTCATCTTCCTCTTCCTCGGTGGATTCGCGATCGCCGCCGCTCTCTCCCGACAAGGCATCGACCGCTGGATCGCCCACGGCATCCTCTCCCGCACCCAAGGAAGCTTCTTCTGGTCCGGCGTCGCCCTCTTCGGTGTCGCCGCCGGCCTCTCCATGTGGATCTCCAACACCGCAACCACCGCCCTCCTGCTCCCCGTCGCCCTCGGCATGCTCACCGACCTCCGCGAAAATTCCGGAAAGGACATCGCCAACCGCGCCGCCCCCTTTCTTCTCCTCGGCCTCGCCTACTCCGCCAGCCTCGGCGGACTCGGCACGATCATCGGCACCGCTCCCAATGCATTCACCGCGACCCAACTCGACATCAGCTTCGTCGACTGGCTCTATATCGGAATTCCCTGCGTTCTCGTTCTCCTTCCCCTCATGATCCTGCTGCTCACGATCATCACCCGCCCGAGAAACATCCCCCCCGTCCCCGTTCAAAAACTGCAGTTTTCATTCACCCGCGATCGCATCGCTACTCTCGTCATCTTTCTCCTCGCCGTAGCCTGCTGGATCTTCAGCAAACCCTTGAGCAGCATATTCGGTGACATCAAATACTTCGATAGCATCATCGCTGTCGGCGCCCTCGTCCTCCTCTGCGCCTTCCACCTCGTCAGCTGGAAGGACATCGACAAGACCACCGACTGGGGAGTCCTCATTCTCTTCGGCGGGGGCATCACCCTCAGCTCCGTTCTTGGAAAAACCGGTGCCAGCGCCTACCTCGCCGAACTCCTCCGCCTCCTCACCGCAGGTTGGCCCCTCTTCCTCATCGTCGGTGCGGTCGTCTTCTTCGTCATCTTCCTCACCGAACTCTCCAGCAACACCGCCACCACCACCCTCTTCGTCCCCATCTTTCTCCAAGTCGGCATCAGTCTCGGCATCGACCCCGCCAAACTCGTCCTCCCCCTCACCATCGCCGCCTCCTGCGCCTTCATGCTCCCCATCGCCACCCCCCCCAACGCCATCGTCTTCGGCGCCGGCCTCGTCCCCCAACGCACCATGATGCGTATCGGCCTGCGCCTCAATCTCGTCTTCGTCCTCGTCCTCACCGCGTTGAGCAGCATCCTCTTCTGACCACTCTGCCCCTTGAAAACTGGACATTCCTTTGCCTGCCCTACCGTAGCTTCAGCGAAGGAGGGTTCGATATCGGGGTGCTCCTCCCCTCCGGGTTCCGGCCCCCCCTCCTCCTCCCGACTCCATCCTTGCGCCCCCCGCTTTCTCCCTTAGCGTCATCTCACCATGAACATCCGACACATCACATCCCTCGCTGCCGCTGCCTTCGCAGCCCTCACCTTCGCTCCAAATGCCGACGCCCACTGCCAGATCCCCTGCGGGATTTACGCGGACGACAACGTCATCGACTCGATGCACACCGATTGGGAAACCATCCAGAAGGCCACCGCCCAAATCATCGAACTCTCCAAGGATCCTACCAAGAATATCCACCAACTCACTCGCTGGATCAACAACAAGGAGTCCCACGCCCAGGCCATACAGGACAAAGTCCTCAACTACTTCCTCGCCCAGCGCCTCAAACTCGATGACGCCGACAAGGACACCTACCTCAAAAAACTCACCCTCTGCCACAAAATCATCGTCACCACCATGAAGTGCAAACAGAGTGCCAACACAGAGGCCGTCGACACTCTCCACGACCTCATGCACGACTTCGAGGACCTCTTCGGCGAGAAAAAATAGCCCACCCGGGAGCGCCGGTCTGCGACCGGCCCCACACTTCCAGTCAGATTCACTCAGCGGCACCCCGGCAAGGGCGTGCCGCTCTTTATTGCCTACCTGGGAGCGCCAGTCTTCAGCCCGCCTCGGTAGCCCATCCGCCACTTCCAACCTCCCCTCCTCATCCGGGTTCCTCCTCGCTTTTCTTCCCGGCTTCCCCCCAAAAACAGATAACGGGACAACCGCGGCCCTAGCGCCGCTTCTTCCGCCGCCACAGACTCGCCAGGAAACTTCCGATAATACAGTGGTAGAACGCCGAAATCGCACAAGGCACCGGCGCCAAAGGAGCAACCGCCGCGAAATGCTCCGTCGCCAGCGACGCCCCCAACCCCGAATTCTGCATCCCCACCTCAATCGAAATCGTCCGACAGTTGTTCTCCGAGATCTTGAACAACTTCGCCCACAAATACCCCAAACCAAATCCCACCGCATGCACCACGAAGATCGCCGGTAATAGGGTTGCGGCATGCTCCACGATCTCCGCCTTCTTCACCCCCACAATCGCTCCAACGATCAGCACGATCACCAACACCGAAACAATCGGCGAGACCTCCTTCACCATCCGCAGGTGCTTCCCAAAGTAACGATTCAGCACCACTCCCATCACCACCGGCAACAGGACAATCGAAATCATCGACCAAACCATCGCCAGCGCATCCACATGAAACGGCACCGACACCGCCGCATACACTTTCGTCAAATACGGCGTCAGCCCCACCGCCAACATGGTTGAGGTCATCGTCATCAACACGCTCAACGCCACATTCGCCCGCGCCAAATAACACACCACGTTCGACGCCGTCCCCCCGGGGCAACAACTCACCAGAATCACCCCCAACTTCAACTCGTCCGACATGCCAAACAAAGTCGCCACACTCCACCCCACGAAAGGCATGATCACAAACTGCGCCACCACCCCGATCGCCACCTGCCACGGAATCGCAAACACCTTCGCAAAATCCTGCGTCGTCAACGTGATCCCCATCCCCAACATGATCACCCCCAGCCCAAGATCAATCAGCCTCACATTCCCCACGTTCACTTTCAAAAACCACGCAAAGTGCTCCGGCAACACCCACGCCCACAGCGTCCCAAGAATCGTCCACAACCAAAACAAGTTCGTGATCCCCCGCAATACCGCAATCATCCCCCCCCTTCCTAGCAGCCCCCACCCCCACCCAAAGCCCAAACTCCCCACCGTTCTTCCCCAAAAACGAATAACCAACAACTGATAACGGCGAAGCCCACACTTGCCCCCGACCAGACGGTCGGTAAGATCCCCTTCATGTCCACCCGCGTCCGCGACCCGAAACGCACCCGCCGCAAAATTCTCGAGGCAGCGTACAAGGAATTCTACCACCACGGATACCAAGGCGGCAGCCTCAACAACATCGTCAAGCAAGCCGGCATCACGAAAGGCGCCCTCTTCCACCACTTCCCCGGCAAAAGCGCGGTCGCCTACGCCATCATCGACGAATTCCTCCTCCCCGCCGTGCGCAAATGGTGGGTCGACCCCCTCACCAACGCCGAGGCACCAATCAACGCCATCAAGGAAGTCTTCAAACGCTTTCGCCAACGGGTCGAAAAGGAAAACCCAGAAAACGGCTACGTCACCAATGGCTGCCCCATCTGCAATCTCGCCGCCGAAATGTCCCCCCTCGACGAAGGCTTCCGCACTCGCCTCGACAACCTCTACTCCACCTGGCGCGGCGCCATTGCCGACGCCCTGAAACGCGGCCAAGCCAGCGGCAAAGTCCGCCCCGAAGTCCGCCCCCCCGAAGAAGCCGCCTTCCTCGTCTCCGCCATGGCCGGCATCGCCGCCACCGGAAAAACCGCCCGGCAACTCTCCCACTACCAAGCCTCCATCCGCGCCACCAATCGCTACCTCGAAGCCATGCGGGCTTAACAAAACGCAGGGACCGAAAAGGCAGGGACCGATCTCCGACCGGGATGGGCCACCATTACCATTCCTGAATCCGCACTACCCTTCCCCCATCGCCTCTCCCGCAATCCTCCCCGTCGTCCACGCCGCCTGAAAGTTGAACCCACCTGTCACCCCGTCCACATCCAACACCTCTCCCGCGAAATACAATCCGGGCACCAATCTGCTCTCCATCGTCTTCAAATTCACATCCTTCAAACGCACCCCACCGCAAGTCACGAACTCTTCCTTGTTCAAGCTCTTCCCCGTCACCGCATAGCGCCCATCCGTGATCTCATCACAAAGCCGCTGCACCTGCTCCTTCCGCAGCGCCGCCCAAGTCTGCTCCGGCCCGATCCCCGCCGCCCCACACAGCCGTTCCCACAATCGTCGCGGCACCCCATCGACCAGCGACCGCCCACCCACCTTCCGCGCCCCATGACGCTGCCGCTGTGACGCAATCCACTCCTCCACATTCCCCTTCCCCCGCCCTGCCGTCCAATCCACCGCCAGCTCAAACCGGTAGTCCCCTTCCGCCAGCTTCCGCGCCCCCCACGCCGACAACTTCAACACCGCCGGACCACTCAAGCCCGTGTGTGTCACCAACACCGGCCCTTCCGCCGAAATTTTCGCCGCACTCACCCGCACCTCCGGCACCGACACACCTGGCAACCCCGCCAAACGTTCATCCTCGATGTGAAACGTAAACAACGACGGCACCGGCGGCTCCACCACATGGCCCAACTCCTCCACCGGACGCCGCGCATCCGAACTCCGCACCCCACCACCTGCCATCAACACACATCGAGCTTCCAACTCCTCCCCCTCCGACGTCCGCACCAAAAATCCTCCGCCCTCCTTCTTCACCACTTCCTTGACTCCGCACCTCGTCCGCACTTCGACTCCCAGCTTCCGCGCCGCTCCCGTCAAACAATCGATCACCGTCTGCGAAGAATCCGTCACCGGAAACATTCGTCCATCTCCTTCCGTCTTCAGCTCCACCCCCCGTTCCGCAAACCACGCCACCGTATCCTCCACCCGCCACCGATGCAGGGGCCCGATCAAACTCTTCTCTCCCCGCGGATAGTTCCCCACCAACTCCTTCGGATCAAAGCACGCATGCGTCACATTGCATCGCCCCCCACCTGAAATCTTCACCTTCCCCAACACCGCTGGCCCCTTCTCAAGAATCAACACCTCCTCCGCCCCCACCTCCGCCGCCGAAATCGCCCCAAAAAATCCCGCCGCTCCTCCTCCCACCACAATAATCCGTCCCGTCCCAACCATGGCGCAACCATTGTCCGCCCCACCCTCCATTTCAATCCCCAGTTCCCCGCCCAGAAGGAAGTCCCGGGATTTGATCTCCCATACCGTGGCATGATCCGTCTCGGTCATGACCAAGCCCCTCCAGCCCAGCCGCACTTCTCTCCGCAGTGGCGTGACCGCCCCGGTCACAGGCCCCCCGACCTCCCAAACCCCGGTAGGGGTGACTGATTCAAGCCACGGGTGCAAACCCGTGGGTATATCGCCCTCTTTCCCGAGCCCCGGCAGCGGGCGAAAGAAACCGTCTCCAACCCCACACTTTCCGCCACCGTCTCAACCACTAGCTTTCCTCTCCGCCCTCCAACATCCGGGTTCCGGGTTCTTCCCCTTGCCTCTCCATTCACCCCTTCTACATTCCCTCCCATGAAACTCCTCTCTCTCCTCACCCTGATCCTCTGCCCCTTCCTCGCCATCGCCGAGCCCGAAGAAAAGGCTCCCGCCCCCATCAAACACATCGATGCCAAAGCCGCCTCCAAACTCCTCGAAGAAAAGGACAAGGCCAAGCTCCCCGTCATCCTCGACATCCGCACCCCCACCGAGTTCAACAAGGGCCACATCGAGAAAGCCAAGAACATCGACTACATCGCCGACACCTTCGAGGAAGAGATCGCCAAGCTCGACAAAGGCAAACCTTACCTCCTCCACTGCCGTTCCGGCGGCCGCTCCAACGAATCCCTCATCATCTTCAAAAAGCTCGGCTTCAGAAACATCTACCACCTCGACGGCGGCATCATCGCCTGGGAGAAAGAAAAATTCAAAGTCGTGGAGTGAGCCTAATCTAACCATGCCAAAAACCGTTCGTATCGACAAATGGCTCTGGGCCGCCCGGTTTTTGAAAACCCGTAGCCTTGCCACAAAGGAATGCACCGCCGGCAACATTAAGCGGGGCGCCACCCCCCTCAAACCCGCCGCATCCATCCAGGTCGGCGACCATTTGGAAATCCCCTCCGCCGACGGCATCTATCAACGCCACATCGAGATCACCGCCCTCCTCGACAAACGCGTCTCCGCCCCCCTCGCCCGCGAAGCTTACCTCGACCACACCCCCGAAGACGTTCTCGCCGCTGCCAAGGAACGCCGCGCCATCCACCTCAAAGACCGTCTCCAACGTCAGGAAGGCGATCAAGGACGCATGACCAAAAAGAAACGCCGCGAGTGGAACTCCGGCCTCCACGGATTCAACGACGACCCCTAACTCCTGAGACCCCGGGCCTCCCGCCCGCCCCACAAACCCCTCCCCTCTGCGCCCCCCATCACACCCCGTTCCCCGGAGGGGATCCATACGGTAACCGGTGGTAGCACCACCGGAACTATCCTGCTCCGTCTCTCCGCATGCCCGGAGGGGCCCGGAAAACCGCAGCCTCGGATCTCCCCCACTCCCTCGCCCTCCACCCCTATCCCACCGGACAAACTTCCCCACAAATCACCCTTTCCTCCCCCGCCATCCCCTGCCACCCTCCCCGCCCCGCTCACGGGACCCCCAACGCTTTGTCAAATACCCTACTGCAACGCCCCATCCCAGGCCAACGATGGATCAGCGGCTCAGAGCCGGAACTCGGACTCGGAATGGTCATCGCTGTCGATGGCGACCGCGTCGAAATCTGCTTCCCCGCCACTGAAGAGATGCGCCATTACGCATTTTCCTCCGCTCCCCTCATCCGTGTCCGCTTCAAACCCGGAGACCAAATCGCCGATCAGGACTCCAAAGAAGCCATCGTCGAAGAGGCCGTCGAGAAAGAGCTAATGATCGTCTACCACTGCGCTGACGACGTCCAAATCCCCGAGGAACAACTCCTGGACTCACTCAGCTTTCTCAAACCCGAGAACCGACTCCTCGCCGGCCAGTGCGACGAACTCCGCAACTTCGACCTCCGCGCCCGGGCACTCAAACAGAACGCCGCCCTCCGTGGTTCCTCCGCCCGTGGATTCATCGGTGCCCGCATCGACCTCATCCCCCACCAGCTCGCCATCGCCACCGAAGCATCCTCCCGTCTCGCTCCGCGACTTCTCCTTTCCGACGAAGTCGGCCTCGGCAAAACGATCGAAGCCTGCCTCATTCTCCACCGCCTCCACCTCGCCGGACGCGCCGACCGCATTCTCATTCTCGTCCCCGAACCACTCACCCACCAGTGGTTCGTCGAGCTCCTCCGCCGCTTCAACCTCCTCTTCGCCATCTTCGATGAGGAACGCTGCCAGTCCATCCAGGAATTCGAATCCGAGTCCAACCCCTTTCACGACAGCCAGCACATCCTCTGTGCCACCGAGTTTCTCTCCGAAAACCCCAACCGCGCCGTCCAGGCCGCTGCTGCCGGATTTGACCTGCTCATCGTCGACGAAGCCCACCACCTCGAGTGGCATCCTTCCGAACCAAGCAAGGCCTATCAAGTCGTCGAGAACCTCGCCACGAAGACCGCCTCGGTCCTCCTCCTCACCGCCACCCCGCAACAACTCGGACCCGAAGGCCATTTTGCCCGCCTCCGCCTCCTCGATCCCGATCGTTATTCGGATCTAGACCACTTCATCGCCGAGGCCGCCGATTACGTGCCCCTCGCCGACATGATCCAGCGCATCACCGACGGCGGCACTCCTACCAAAGAAGATCTTACTCACTTCGCCGACCGCTCCCCCCGCGCCCACCGCCACGCCGAGACCCTCCTCGAAGGCGACGAGAACTCCCGTAAGGAACTCATCGCCGAGCTCATTGATTCCTTCGGCACCGGTCGCGTCATGTTCCGCAATACCCGCGAACAACTCACCGGCTTTCCCGAGCGCAAACTCCACCTAGCCCCCATCACCGCCCCAGACCCCGACGACGAACTCTCCGCGCTCATCGTTTGGCTCCTCGCGCTTCTCCGAAAAGAAGCAGACCAAAAGATCGTCCTGATCTGCCACTCTCTCGAGCGCGTCATGGAGATCGATGCTGCCCTGCGCAACGCCATCAATCTCGACGTCGCCCTCTTCCACGAAGACCTCAGCCTCCTCCAACGCGACCGCAATGCCGCCTGGTTCGCCGAAGCAGACGGCGCCCGCCTCCTCATCTGTTCCGAGATCGGCAGCGAAGGCCGAAACTTCCAATTCGCCCACCACCTCGTCCTCTTCGATCTCCCCCCCGACCCTGAGCTTCTGGAACAACGGATCGGACGACTCGATCGCATCGGCCAAACCGAAACGATCCACATCCACGTCCCTTACCTCAGCGGCACCGGCAACGAAGTCCTCGCCCGTTGGTATTCGGAAGGCCTCGACGCCTTCACCCATCCGCTGAAAGGCGCCACCACCATCTCCAACGAACTCCTCCCCGACCTCTACGGCTTCCTCGCCGACCCCGACGGAGCGGACTTCGAAAAATTCCTCGCCCAGAGCAAGAAGCTCCGTGACGAAGTCGCCGCCGAACTCTCCAAAGGCCACGACCGACTCCTCGAACTCGGTGCACCCTCCGGCGACAAGGTCACAAAACTCATCGAGACGATTCAGGCATCCGACGAAGATACCAAATTCGACAAATTCTGCCTCCGTCTCTTCGACCAGCTCGGCCTCTCCATCCGCGACAGCTCCCTCCGCAGCTACATTATGAAAGCCGGTCCGATGATGCGCGATTCCTTCGTCGACATCCCCGAAGACGGCCTCTCCGTCACCTTCGACCGCGCCACCGCCCTCAGCCGCGAAGACCTCAGCTACCTCACCCCCGACCACCCCATGGTCCGTGACGGCATCGATGTCTTCCTCAACGGCCAACTCGGCAACGCCTCCTTCGGAATCTGGCAGGCCGCACAAACGAAAGGGATCATGCTCGACTGCCACTTCGTCCTCGAATGCCTCGCCCCGAGCCGACTCCAGGCCGACAGCTACCTCCCCCCGGTCCCCATCCGCATCGTCATCGACCACAACGGCAAAGACCTCAGCGAAGAACCCATCCTCGACAAAGTCACCCTCGTCGCGGGCACTCCGCGGAAACTCGTCTCCCAAGACGCCTTCCGCCGCAAAATCTTCCCCGCCATGCTCCAGCAGGCCGAAGACCACGCCACGAAGAAGTCCGAAACCTTCCGCAAGGCCGCCATCAAGAAAGCCAAGACTCAACTCGCCGCCGAACTCGACCGCCTCGAAGACCTCGCCCAACGCAACCCCAACATCCCGGAATCCGAGATCAAGGACATGCGCAACTTCCAGGAAGACCTCCTCAACGCCCTCAACCACACCCGCCTCCGCCTCGACTGCCTCCGCCTCGTCTGGCAAGAACCGTAAAGGGGAGCCAAAGGCATCCCGCCTTTGACCAATCCCCTCCGCCGACCCCAGTCGGCGCAATTCCCCTTCCCCCTAATAACCGATAACTGATAACCCGACCGCAGGTCGCCCCCATGAAACCCACCTCCAACGTCGCCGAAACCACCGCCCCCGACGGTTCTGTCTTCCGCCTCGTTACCCACGACGGCGAATTCTTCCTCTACCTCAACGATCGCCAGGTCATGAGCACCACCCTCACCAATTCCGAGCTCCTCCTCGCTGACAACGGCTGCGATTTCCGCGACAGCCGCAAATCCCCCCGCGTCCTCATCGGCGGCCTCGGCCTCGGATTTAGTCTGCGCCGCGCCCTCGAAATCACCGACAGCGATTCCTCCATCGAAGTCGCCGAACTCCTCCCCGAGATCATCGAATGGAACAAAGAACATCTCAACGGCCTCAACGACGACATCCTCGCCGATCCGCGCACAAAGATCTTCCCCACCGACGTCTACGAACTCATCGAAAAAGCCACCGCGAAGAAAGCCCCGCGCTACGACGCCATCCTTCTCGATGTCGACGACGGCCCCTCCTCCCTCCTTCAGCCGCACAACGCCCAAATCTACAAAAGCGCTGGCATCAATCTCATCAAACGCGCTCTCACCCCTCGAGGCATCGTCGCCTTCTGGTCCGCCGGCGTCGAGCCCACCCTCCTCCGCAACCTCCGCAGCGCCAACTTCGACGTCGAAGAAATCCCCGTCGCCAGACACCCCCGCGCCAAACAGCTCCACCACCGCATCTACCTGGCGGAACGGAAGGATTGAGGCATCACAACCCGTAGCGGAAGCACTTCGTGTTTTCGACTATTCCACCGCCTCCCCACCTTTCCCCTTCAACACTCCCCCACACCCCTTCCAACACCAAACCCCGCCTCTCTCCTCCCCGTCCAATATTTCGCCACTCCAGCCACCCAATATTTTCTGAAATAAATCACCCCTCAAGACCGTCTCACTGAAACTGAAACAATCACACCAACAACAACCAATGAAATTACTCAAAAACACCCTAACCGGACTCCTCTCGGGCAGCCTCGCCCTCACCGCCCTCACCGCCCTCGCTGCGGACGAAGTCCAACTCGAAGGCGCCAAAGCCGGTCACTGGACCATGGACTTTGACGCTGCCGTGAAAACCGCTGAAGAAAAAGGCCTCCCTCTCGTTCTCAACTTCACCGGTTCCGATTGGTGCGGTTGGTGCAAGATCATGGACAAGAACGTCTTCGCCGAAAAAGAGTGGAAAGACTTCGCCGCCACCAACGCCATGCTCGTCACACTCGATTTTCCGAAAGACAAAAGAATCGTCCCCGAGAAATACGTGGAGCGAAACACCAAACTCAAAGGTCAATTCGGCGTCGGCGGTTACCCGACCTACATCATCCTCGACAGCGATGGAAAAACTGTCCTCGGCAAACTCGGCGCAGGAAAGGAAAAGACACCCTCTACGTTCATTGAAGAATTCAAAGGCCTCATCAGGTTAAGCGAAAAAAACGTCGCAGCCTACATCAAAGCCAATCCCGACAAGGCCAAAGCCTTTCAAGCCGCCATCGCCGAAGCCAAGGACGCTGACAAATCCCTCAAGGACTGGGTCGCCACCAAACCAAAGCGCAACGAAGAGAACTCAAAACTCTTCACAGGCTTCCAAGCCCGCATCAAGGCTGCCAACGATGCCCTCGGTAAGTTCTAGGTTCGACCTCTAAACATCTTTCCAAGGGCGGCTCTCAGGAGCCGCCCTTTTTGCTATCCACAGGCAACAACCCTATTCCAAAGGAACCACCCCCTTCAACGAGGTCGAAACCAAATTCGCCCGCACCTCCCCACACTCAAAAACCTGCCCCATCGCCCGGCAATACGCCTCCATTTGCCCCTGGTATCGCTCGGTCAACTCCTCACCAGACTCAACCCGGTCAGTCTTAAAGTCGTAAATCTCCACCCGCGCCACTGTTCCACCCGTTTCCCGGAACACATGCATCCGGTCGATCACTCCACTCATCCATCGCCCGTCGATTAGCACCTCGAAGGCACGCTCCCGATGTAGCTCAACCTCCTCGACTGGCCTCTCAAAAACAGCATGCCCCCCATCCTCCCGCAGCAAGTCCTCCACCATCGCCCCCGCCTGTGTCCGCGCCAGCTTTGGAACCTCCCCAACCTTCAGCCAAGAAATCCCCTCAAACATCTGATGCGCCTCCAGGCCGACCATCTTCCCAGCCCCCCCTTTCGCTGAGGCCATTCCCTTCTCACCAGACGGCGTCACCCGCTTCCTCTTCAACACACCCTCCGCCAGCACCGGGACATCCACCGTTCCTTTCGGCATCCTCGCCGTCACCCCCTCAAACCACTTCGCATCCCCCGCCTCAAACATTCCGCCCTCCTCACACGCCGCCTCCCGAATCCAATTCGCCAGCGACCCGAACGACTCCGGCTCTTTCCGCGACTTCGGAACCGCCGGCAACAACACATAAAGCCCGCGCTTCGCACGCGTCAGCGCTACATAGAGCAAACACATCGCTTCATAACGCTGCTCATCCCCCCACTTCGCCTCCGCGGCCTGCAAGTCAGGCATCAAATCACGCACCCACTTCGCCGGCGGCTGCAGCACCCACGCCGACGCTCCCGCACCACCTCGCGCCATCCCAAACTTCCCCCGATCCGGAACCTGCCGATCCTCCAACCCCGGAACCAAAACTACATCGAAGCCCAACCCCTTCGACTTGTGAATCGTCATCACCTGCACCGCCGCCGCTCCAGGAGCCTGCGAAATCTCCAAGCCCTCAATCCAATCCCTCGCCTCCCGCGCAGTCGCCCCTCCACTCGCATCAAATTCAGCCAAGGACCCGATCACATCCCCCGCCCGGTGCCGCGAAAACGCCGCCAATTCCTCCCAGCACGGCTCAATCAACCCCTCCGCCATCCCCGCAAACCCCCGCAGCCGCGCCTCCTCCAACAAGCCTTCCCAACGCACCTGCCAAACCTCTCCAAAGCGCTTCTCCAACACCCCGTCCAGCGGAGACATCCCCACCACTTCCTTCGCAAACGAATCCACCGGATCCGCCAACCAGCGCAACAAATGCAACAACACCACTCCCACCGCATTATCCTCCACCGGCAAGCGCCGCCCCTCCTCGATCACCTCAAACCCCTCCTCCCTCAACATCGCCGCCATCGCCCGCACCTCACCATTCGTCCGCACCAACACCCCACAGCTCATCTCCCGCTCCCCCGCTCCGTGCTCCCGCAAAATCTCCACCACCCGCGAATCCATCTCATCCTTCGCCACCTCTTCCACCCGCGCCGCCCCCGTCACCTCCGGCTTCGCCGAAACATGCTCCTCCCACTCCCAACGCCCCACCATCGCCTCACCAAACAACGCCCCGATCGCGCCAAGATCGCCGCAAACCCGATTCACCAATTCCAACACCGCCGGACAAGCCCGGTATGACTCCGGCATCGTGCAGACCTCCAACTCCCCCCCATAACGCTCCTCGACCCGGTCAAACAAACCAACGTCACCACCCCTCCACCCGTAAATCGCCTGCTTCCGGTCACCCACCACAAAGAGCGTCCCATCCTCCCCACTCGCCGCCTCATCCAACAACGGCTCCATCCCGTCCCACTCCGCCGCACTGGTGTCCTGAAACTCATCCAGCAACCAGTGGTCATACCGCGCATCAAGTCGAAAATCGACCGCCTCGCGCCGCAGGCGATCATCCTCCGTCCGCGTCCACGACCCCATCAGCGTCTTCACATCATCAAATCCCAACAACCCACGATTCCTCAAGCGCCGCGCACACTCCTCATCCAGCCGCCGCACCAAATCCCCCACCGCCGCCGTCCGCGCCACCGCCGCCGCCAGCTCACACCCCGCTGCCAACGCAAACAACTGCCGCCACTTCTTCGACTTCACCGCATCAAACTCCACCATCTTCGTCCCCGCCTTCACCGCAATCAACCCACTCCCCGGCACCTCTTCCGCCAAACGCCCGAACAACACCGGCGCCTTCCCAAGGCTCCCGCTCCCCACCGTATGCGCCGCCATCAAATCCAGCACCTTCTCCACCGCCTTGTTCCCTCCCGCACCACGCAACCCCTCAATCAATCCCAACTTTTCCTGCTCCCAGGAATCCACCGCCGGCAAAGCGCCCAACACCTCACCACCACCCCAACCCTCCATCGGCACACCCGACTTCCACACCCCGTGCCATTGATTCAAAAACTCCTCCACCGACCGCATCACCCCCTGCCCTTCCTTCCCTAAAGTCGCTCGACGAAACGCATGCAAAAATTCCGCCCCTTCCTCTTCCTCCAATACTCCTCCCAGCACTCCACTCAAAATCTCCGCCATCGCCGCCGCCAAACGCGGACCTTCAATCAACTCAAAGGTCCCCCCACTCAACCCCAACTCATACTGGAACCCGCGCACCACCCGCGCAAAAAAACCATCCATCGTCCCCAACTGTAGCCGCGGCAGCGAACGCACCACCTTCTCCAACACCGGCTCCACGCCAAACTTCTCCCCCAACTGCTCCCACATTTTCTTCGCCTCCCCTTCGTCCACCGCTGCCGTCGCCAACTTCGTCAGCACCGCATCCGCAAACTCCCCCGCCGCTTTCCGCGTGAAGGTCAGCGCCACGATCCTCTCCGGCTCCACCTCCTTCACCCCGATCAAACCAATAATCCGATTCCCCAACTGAAACGTCTTCCCCGACCCCGCCGAAGCCAGAATCACGAGGTTCTTCGCCAAAATCTTGTCCCCAACACTCATCGCCCCCCTCCTTTCCACGCCACCGTCTCATCCAATCCCCGCCCCAACCCCAATGCCTCGTAGTCCTCGTATTTCACCTTCTCCGTTGGCGGCCAAAACTTCCCCGCCTTCACCTCACCCACCACCCACCGCGCACAACCCATCGCCGATTCCCGCTCCTCACCACCAAATCCATTCCAAATCGAAATCGCCACATCCGCTTCCGTCGCCCCCAACGCAAAATACCCAATCTCATCCACATCTCCCAACGCCGCCGAATAAAGCGCAATCTGTAAATTGATCCATCGCATCTTCCCATCCGCCGACTTCACCGCATCCACATCCTTCAAATGCTCCGGCCACTTCGTCGACGCCACGATCTTCGTCAGATGCGCCTTCTCCACTTCCTTCGCCGAGGCCGTCGTCTTGTAATCCAAAATCCGCTTCCGCCCGTCGTCATTCACTTCGATCCGATCCACCTGCCCCCGCACCTCGATCCCATCCAGATCCAACGAAAACCGCTTCTCCACTTCCACCACCCTCCAACCCGCAGCCCGCTCACAAGCCTGCACCCGCGCAAACCACGACAAGCGCTGCCGCATCGACTCCACCTGAATTCTCACCGCCAACGGCGGATCATCCCCAAACCTCTCCGCCACCACCCGATCAAGCTCCGCATGCACCCACTCCTCGATCGCCTCCGGCTTCGAAAAATCCCGCGCCTTCTCATCCAAAGCCCAGCGCTCCAACACAATATGCGCCACCGTCCCAAAGTCCCTGGCATTCCACTCCACCCGCTCCGGCTCGGTCTGCCCCATCCGCAGCACCTGCTTCAGATAAAATCGAAACGGACAGGCCAGGTAATCCGAAAACGCGGTCACGCTCAGCTTCTCACGCCCCTCTTCCACCCGCGGCTGCCAGCGCCACTCCTCCTCCAAAGTCCACGCCAACCCAGCGCCAGGAGGCTCAACCTCCCGAAAGAGCAATTGCACCCGCCGCGCCAACTCTTTCCCCTCCGCCGCCAACAACAAGCGCGACGGCAACAACGCATCTCCACTCCCCGATGCTTTAGCCATCAACAAATCAGACCGTCCGGATACCTCCCGCGCCTTCAACATCGTCGTCAGTAAATACGCATCCCGCGCCGCCCGCGTCTCCCCATGCGACAAGCCCAACACCCGCCGCGTTCCTTCCGGCAACCACGCATCCGTACTCTCCCGCGCCGGCACCATTCCCTCATTCATCCCACACACCACCAAATGTGGCCCCGGCTCAAACAGCAACTCGACCCAACCCAACACATCCAGGACCCGGTCCTCCGGCGCCGCCTCTGCAGACATCCCCGGACTCGCCAGAAACAGATCAATCCAAAAAACAGCATCCCTCTTCACCTGATCTGCCAACGGCTCCGTCAGCGCAATCCACTCCCGCATCCCCGATTCATCCTCCGTATCCACCACCCCCAACAAACCCTCCATCCCCCGATGAAACCCATCCCCCAAAAATCTCCCCCGACTATCCTCAAAATTCCCCAGCGTCTCCTCCAACACCCCCAACTGCTCCACCGCAAACTCCCCGCGCTTGATGAAACTCTCCGCGCCCTCTTTCCGCGCCTGCTCCAGATCTCCCTTCGCCGACTTCGTCGCCCGCTCCACATCCTCCCGCGACCGCACCAGCCACGCATCCCGCGCCTCCGACAACGCCACCGCCCGTTGCGCCCGTCGCCCCCGCACCAAGGCCCCACTCTGCGCAAACCCCAGCAAGTCCCCCACCTCTGCCACTCCCGGATGCCGTAGATAATTCCGCCACGCCCCCAACCAACCCGTCAACACCGGCGCCACCCGACGACCCGGATCAAACACCTCCCAACCTCTTCTCCCGAAAACCCGCACCAACTCCCCCGACGTTTCCTCATCCGCCGACCCCAACGCCACCTGATCGGACGCTGTCCCGGCCTCCGCCACCAAGCGCACCGCAGCCTCCGCCTGCTCCCGAGGATCCGCCACCAAATTCACCGACCCCAGCTCCGGCCACGCAATCCCCCTCGACGACCACCCCTCACCCGGTCGCCCCCAGTCATCAAAATCATTCCCCTCCTCCGCCGCCACCACTACCGACACCGGAACTGGCGCCTGCTCCAAAATCCGCGACACCGCCTTCGGCAAATCCGCCACCCCCGCCACCACCACCTTCTTCAACTCCGCAGGCCACGAAAACCCTCCACGCGACAACGCCGCACTCCGACTCGTCACCTGCCACCCTCCCATCATCCGCTCCACCTGATCTTCCAAAGCCGCCAAATTGTTCCATCGCTCCGCCTCCACCGTCCCCTTCATCCACTTCGCCGCCCCCGCCATCGTCAACGCACTCTCCTGCAAACTCGTCCTCACACCCGCCAACGACTTCGCCAAGCCCATTGCCCACCCCTTTGCTTCCCCTTCCCCCGGCGCGATCGGAAACGCTGCCGCAAACCGAGTCCAATCCTTCACCCCCTCCAACACCTCCACCCACGCCAACAACTCAATCGCCTCCGACGCCGTCCCCTCCGCCCTCATGAAATACCCCGGGGTCACCACCCGCGGTGCCAGACATCCACCCCTCTCCGCCAAGAACTCCCGTAAACGCCGACCACTCTGCGCCGTCGGCACCACCAACACCATCCCGGGCAACTCCTCCCGCCGCTCCCAAAGCCAATCCACCAATTCCAGCAACAAGGGCCGCTGCCACCCCAGAAAGACCCTCCGGTCCTCCTCGAACAACCCCAACTCAAGCTCCTCTCCCATCGTCCCTGAGACTGAGCAGAGATCACGGGAGGATCAACGCCTGTTAGAGAGTTTGGTCCGCTTGTGATTTCAGCCAATCCAAATCATTCGCCGCCAATCGCCGATGAAACCGGCTGTAGGTATAGCCAATCCCCACCAACAACGCACCCCTCACCCCGAATGCCACGATCCGCCAGAAGGTTTCCTGCACATCCACCGTGAAGAGTCGCAGGACCGCACAACCAACCCCAAGTAACCCAATCACCCAATAGCCCCGTAACCCTCCCCAAAACCCCGCAGCCAACAAAGCCACCGCGCCCACCGCCCAGAACGCCGTCGTCCACCCCGCCACCTGCCCCTCGAGAGCCAACCCAATGAGCACACTCACCATCGCCAAGCCCCCCCAACCGACCGAAACCAGTCTGGGATTGGCCAAGACATCGGAACCGGCAACGGAGGTGGGGAGGCGGAAGCCTTCATCGACTCGCTCACCACAGACTCCTCGCGGGCCTTCTCTTTCGCCCGCATCATGGGGCTTTCCTTCACAGGCTCCACGGCTCGCGGTGGCAATTCAGCCATTGCCTTTCCTACAGAACCAACCCGCGCCGCGGCCTTCTCCGCCTCATTCAAACGCTCCTCCAAATTCTTCACCCGCTTACCCAGATTCACCACGAATATCGAAACCACGACGAAACATCGACTGAATCGATCATCGATTCGCTATCCCCTCGATACCCCGCGACCGTCCTCCTCCCCCATCGACCCCCGCTCGCTTCTCCCCATCCCCCTGCTATAACTCCCCCCGCGTGATCACCTCCAAGATCTCTCTCACCGCCCTCGACGTCGCCCACCACTACGACGAGCTCGACGACTTCTACCGACTCGCCTGGGGCGATCACGTCCACCACGGACTCTGGGACAACGAAAACGACACCCGCAGCGTCGAAGACGCCACCCTCCACCTCCTCCAACGCCTTACCTCCACCCTCCATCTCAAGTCCGGCGATCACCTCGCCGACATCGGCTGCGGCTACGGCGCGTCCTCCCGCTGGCTCGCCCAAACCCACGGCCTCAACATCACCGCCCTCACTATCTCGGAAAAACAAACCGCCCAAGCCCGCCTCGAACCACCTCCCAGCTCCGGCCACATCGACTACCGCGTCGAAGATTGGCTACAAAACTCCCTCCCCGACAACTCCCTCCACGCCGCCATTGCCATCGAGTCCCTCGCCCACATGGAAGACAAGGCCCTCTTCTTCCAACAAATCCACCGCACCCTGAAACCCGGCGCCCACGCGGCCCTCGCTGTCTGGACTACCGCCGACGACCTCACCCGACTCGAATCCCACCTCCTTCAAAAGGTTTGCGAAGAAGGACGACTCCCCGGCATGGGCACCCTCCAAGAATACCAACAACTCGCTGCATCCACCGGCCTCCTCGTCACCGAAGCAGTAGACATCACCCCACAAGTGGAGCGCACCTGGTGGATCATCACCCGCCGTGTTCTTACCGGCCTCTTCACCAACCCCCACTACCTCCGCTTTATCCTCAACCGCGCCTTCCGCAAACGCATTTTCGTCCTCACCCTCCCCCGCCTTCTCCTCGCCTACCGCACCGGCGCAATGCGCTACGCCATCATCACTCTGCAAAAACCTCACTAGGTAGGGACCAATCTCCGAGCGTTCCGGCGGTTCCCCCTTCCTCCTCCGACTCCGCGCCTCCGCCCCCCGACCTCTGACTTCCAATCACTGCCCTCTCCGCCGCGGCCACGCCGCATGCACATGCCCGGAATGCCCGGAATCTCCCGGCCCCAACACCTCCGTCGCACCCATCCGGCGGCACTTTTTCATGAAGGCCTTATAGTAGGGATTACTATAGTTCACCTTCACCCCGTTGATCTGATCCACATCAAACGCGATCCCCGCATAATGCCGCGACCGACTGCTATGCGATCCTCCCGCCAGCTCACTAATCCGCATCGAGTATCCCGAATCAGCCAACTTTTCCAAAGCACGCAACACCCGTGTATCTATCAGCACCTTCCCACCCGGAGCCTTCTGATACTTACTCCGCCGCGACGGGCCACCATCCGTCGCCTGCTCGACGTTGTGCAAGGCCGTCGCCCGATCATGGCGACCACTCACATGATAATCCGCCAAGTTGATCCGCGAATGAATCAAAATCGACTGTGACGAAGCCCTCCTCACCTTCGGACTTCCCGCCCCTCCCGAACAACTGCTCAGCGCCGCCGCCAAACTCAAAACCATCCACCGATTCCAATCAACCTGCATGCGGTCAGGCTAACACAAACCCTTCACGGTCGGCGACCGTGAATTCTCATTCCACTCAAATGCCATTAAGGCTAATAACACTCCATGGCAAACGGCTATGAGCAAAACCAAGAGCGCATTCGCGCCCTCTCAGTCCTGGGCAAGGACCTCGCCCGTCGGGCCCGCTCAAAGTGCGAGCTCACGCAGGCCTCCGGAGTCCCCCTCCGCATCTTCGAGGTTCCCCCTATTCAATCAGATCCAGACATCAATCACGTCCTCTTCCTCTGCGAAGACGCCCTCGAACAAATCGAGAACCCCTCCAAGCTACGCCCTGACGAATGGCGCCACCTCGCCGACCTCGTCTGGACCGACCTCCCCGTCGTCCAAGTCATGGCCCTCCGCATCCTCCAGTATCTCTCCCCCAACCACCCCTGGGCCACCGAAATCCTCGACAACGTCCAACTCGACCCCGACGTCGAAACCTGGACCGCGGCCGCGCCGCTGTAGTCCCGGCCTCCGCCCGGCAAAAGTCCCCCGCCTTCATCTACCTCGTTCTCGCCGTCATCGCCCCCCTCCTCGCCGACCACTTCATCTTCCAGCCACCCATCCCCCAATACACTCCCAACGCCAGCCGCCTCGCGGCTCCTCACCGAAAACAACACCTGGCCCCTCGGCTACGATCAAATCACCGCCGCCCTCCTCGAATTTACGAAGCCCTAACCCGCCTCCACCTCAAAGAAATCCCGCATCACCGCCCGGTAAACCTCCCGCTTAAATTCCGGCAACCACTCCAAACAAAACTCCTTGGGATCAATCCAGCGAAAGTCCTGAAACTCCCGCGGCTCCTGCTCGATATTGATCGGCGGCGCGTCCTCACGCATCCGACACAGATAATACGTCTGCTCCTGCCCCTCGAACCCCCGCTTCTTCATCTTCTTCATCTCCAGCACCTCCGGAGGAAACACATAGCGATACCCACCCTTTGAGGCCAAAATCTCGAATGCATCGGCCGGCAGCCCCACCTCCTCCTGTATCTCTCGTAGCAGCGCGGCCTCCACCTCCTCCCCCTTATCCACCCCACCCTGCGGAAACTGCCAGGATCCCGGCGCCCCCAGCCGTTCACAAATCAGCAGACGACCCCGCGAGTCCACGAGTAAAAGGGCAACATTGGGGCGAAATCCAGCCATCTGCGCCAGCAATAAGCCCTCTAACCCTTCCCCACAACCGAGAATCTTCCGGATCATAGCTTTGACCTGAGCGAAACTAGCGGCAATAGTCGTAGTTAGACCAGTTCACACCATGAAAACGATCCTCTGTCTCCTCCTCATCACCGCCGCCCCCCTCCTCTCTGCTCAGACAGCTGGGGAAGAGGAAGACCGCTTCACCGACACCAACAACCCGCACAAAGCATTCTGGAGCGCCTCCTTATCCGGCGGCAGCTACTTGGTCGCGCTCAGCAAGATCGTCTCGGTCAGCAAGCACGAATACCTCCTCGACGGAAACCTCATCATCACCGAGGTCGTCATCGATACGGTCGGTGACTCCACCGTGCGGATCTACCAAATCACCCCGGCCGCCCAGGGCTCGAATCTCCAGGGAGCCAAACAGGTTGTCGAACGTGGCAAGGAGCTCCTCGACCGCGTCGGCCAACGCACCGGAACCGACCCCAACCACGTGGTCCACAAAACCTACCCGCTCACCACCCACTCCAAAATCATCGAATTCCGCATCGACGACATCCAGGTTCTCAATGCCCTCCACGGCAGCGTCCAGTCAGCTTGGGTCAGCGGCAAAGGTCGCCGCTTCGTCGCGCGATAATTACCGCCCCCCTACTCCTCTTCCCTCTCTTTGTCCCTGTCCTCGCCGGGCTCAGGCTCAGGCTCAGGC
>JAPKDA010000136.1 GCA_028822695.1 Akkermansiaceae bacterium | reverse complement strand
AAAAAACCCATCGACTCATTCTCCCCCTCGCCGCCGTGGCGATGTTCGCATCGGCCTCGGTCTCGAACGCCGCTGTCGTCGTGTATGACCTCACGGTAGACACACCTGCGGGATTCAGCGCTACTATAACCATTGATACCTCCATAGCATCTGACCTTCAAGCCGGACGATATCACTATGGCACCTGGGACGGCCATGTGAGTAATGGTGCCATATCGGCTTTTACGCTAACTTTGCCCGGTGGGGCTGAATTAGATCAGACCGACGAGGTCGAGGCCTTCATTCTCTTCATGGATGTAAGTGGTGCAGTTGATATTCCGCTAGGCATGGGGGATATCGCTGTCGAGGACGCAACCAATTCTATCTCAGGGTGGGATCTTGATTTTACTGACGGAAATGGTGGCGAGATCGGCGGTGTCTCTGTGACAGGCGCAGCGCTTACGGCTCAAGCTATCCCCGAACCGGGATCGTTGGCGCTTCTGGGTCTGAGCGGTCTCGCATTGCTCCGACGCCGTCGCTAGTGCCGCGGTAAACCTTTTCGATTCACGAGCCCGGCTTGCACTGTTGCGAGCCGGGCTCTTTTTTTTCGACAGCGGTTTCACGAGGCCAGGCCATTGATGGAAGAGGCACGAGGAGGGCTCGCATCGTCACTTCTCGTCCCATTCTCAGGCCTGCCTCACCCCTCTTCCATGGCGCGTCCGGCACCAAGACAGATCCGCCTCACTCAAGCGCCCTCCCCTCTTGATCACCTCCGCCACCCGCTTGGCCGGGATCCCTTCCCTCTTCTTACTCCGGTCCCGCCCCTGCTCCTCGCCCTCTTCGAAGAAGGCCACCCGATACCTCCGCGTTACCGGACTCGTTTACTGGCCTGTTCTGCTGAAACTCCCTGCATTTATGTCCGAAACGCACCAAAAAATGTCCAGCAGGGCCTATAAATCGACTAAGGTATTCTGTTTGAATCAGTGGAATACCGGAAATCCGGCCCATCCCCTGCTCCAGGCAGCCCCCCTCCAAAAGCAAATTCCTAGCAGCCTACCAGAGATGATTTGTAATGCGTGGAAAGGTCTTAATGTTTTTCTATTATCAAGCTTACTTGTATTGATAGGAATTAACTCAGCTAACGGTGATGTAGTCATCAATGAATTTGTGGCCGCCAACAGTGCCGGTTTGTTGGATGAAGACGGAGACAGTTCCGACTGGATCGAGATTCATAACAATGGTGGTTCTTCTGTTTCACTTGCGAACTATTCATTAACGGAGGACTCTTCAGATCCTCAAAAATGGATGTTTCCCGCCATCTCTATTCCCGCCAGCGGATATATTGTCGTTTTTGCTTCGGGCAAAGACAGGGTGGTTGGCGAACTTCATGCCAACTTTTCTTTATCACAATCCGGGGAGTATCTAGCGCTTTGCAACAACGGCGTCCCGGAGCCTTCGAGCACATTTTCCCCAGCGTACCCGGAACAACGGCAAGATTACTCCTATGGCTCCAAAGCTGGTGAGTCCGTATTCTGGTATCACGAGACACCAACACCGAATGATCCAAACTCGGGCTCAACTTACCTGGGATTCCTCCCCAGAGTAGATTTTTCTCCGGACCGCGGAATCTACAGTGCGACATTCAGCGTATCCATGAGCAGCACTGAACCCGGTACGACGATCCGTTATACAGCAGACGGCAGCGTCCCCACTCTGGCTAATGGCATGACCTACAGCTCTCCACTTTCCATATCCAGCACAAGCATCTTACGCGCTGTTGCCTTCAAAACTGGTTATTTGCCAAGCATCGTAGAAACCAACACCTATCTCTTTCTGGATGATGTATACAGTCAACCGGACCAACCAGCCGGATTTCCTGATGCCTGGCATGATCTGGCCGACCGGGAGGAAGATGCCGTAAAGTCCGTAGATTATGGAATGGATCCCGTTGTGATTACGGACTATGCAGCACAGCTGAATGATGCATTCACTTCCATTCCCACGATGTCCATTGTCATGGATATGGACGACCTGTTCACTAGGGGGACAGGCGGCATCTATCCCAATTCTCATGCTTCTGACCAAAAGCCAGCTTCAGTAGAACTGATACATGCTGATGGCACAAAGGGTTTTGACATCAATTGCGGTATCCGTAACCACGGTGCTGGAAGCAGGGAATTTGTAGGGAACCTCAAGCACTCTTTCCGTTTGTTGTTCAAAGAGGAGTTTGGACCAACTAAGCTGAATTATCCTCTTTTTGAAGGATCACCCGTCACACAATTTGACACCCTCATACTTCGCGGTGGAAGCAATTTCACGTGGAACGACCATAGTGTAGGCAATGACGCTTACAGGGATAGCGCCCAATGCATTCGCGATGTCTGGGCAAGGGACACCCAGTTGGCTTTGGGGCAACCGGCCTCGCGCAGCACCTACGTCCATCTTTATCTAAATGGTCTCTACTGGGGCATTTACAATCCAAGCGAAAGGCCCAATGCGCCGTTTCTTGCGGAGCATCTCGGCGGGGAGAGGGAAGAATGGCTTGCCATTAACGGCAGCGAGGGGTGGGACCCCGATAATCCGTCCCCGAGCCATCATGCCGCAAAAGTTGTCGATGGGGACCCTACTGCTACAGACTGGTATGCAATGATGGCGATCGCGGATGGAGGACTGTCATCCCAGTCGGATTACGACGCTATCCAGGACTACCTTGACGTGGAGAACCTGATTGATTTTGTGATCGTTCAGCATTATACCCAAAATACGGATTGGGAGGAATCGAACTGGTATGTTGGCCGAAGAGACGTCCCCGGCGCCGGGTTCAAGTTTTTCCTCTGGGACGCGGAATATGCCTTCTTTGATGTGAACCGAAATATGGTCACCGAAGACTGGCCTTTTTCCCCCAGACGGCTCTATAACAAATTACGTGACAATCCAGAGTTCCGCTTGTTATTTGCCGATCATTTGCACCGCCATTTCTTCAACGGCGGCCCCATGACAACGGAGCCATGCCGCCAACGATGGATGGATCGCGCCAATGAGCTTAACGATGCAATCATCGGCGAATCGGCCAGGTGGGGTGATGCTGAACTGAATTATATCAGGGACCCGGGGGATTATCCGAACCTCGGCGCTTCCTATACTCGCGATGATGACTGGATCCCTGCGCGAGACTCGATTGTTAATGTCTTTATGGGCGCCCGTTCGGATATACTTCTTAACCAATACAAAGCAATTGACTTGTACCCTGACGTTGACGCACCTGTGTTTAAAATCAATGGCAGTGATCAGCATGGCGGTGACATCTCTATTGGCGATACATTGACGATGACTATTCCTCCTGGAGGAAGCGGTACAATCTATTACACCCTTGATGGGACAGATGTTCGAACACCTGCTGGAATATCAGGGACTGCCGTTGCATACACGGGGTCAATCACAGTAAATGAGTCGACACTCGTGACTGCCCGTATTCTCGATGGTGGCGAATGGAGTGCGGCAAATGTTGCGACGTATTCTACCGGAGTTATCGGTGCAGGCACTCTCGTCATCACCGAGTTGATGTATCACCCGGCAGTTGGCGGCGCGGAATTCATCGAGCTTAAGAATACCGGTGCGGATGCTATTGATCTATCGGGGCTGACATTCAGCAGCGGCATCGCTTTCACCTTCCCTCCCAACACTGCTCTTCAACCTGGTGAGTTTTTTGTCCTGGTCCGTGATGACGATGTGCCCGCCTTCGCTACCATGTATCCGGCAGTGCCAATAGATGGTGAATACGTAGGAGAACTCGACAATGCCGGCGAGACCGTGGAGATCTCCAGCCCGTCCGGGCTTGTCACGGTGGTTTCCTACGACAACGCTCCGCCCTGGCCCGTGGCTGCCGATGGGCTCGGCAAGTCGCTCGTGCCTGTCAGCACCAATCCGACGGGCAGCCAGGATGATCCTGCCCAGTGGCTCGCATCGGCCAATCTCAACGGCTCGCCGGGGGCGGACGATGGGGCTACGCAAGTTTATCCCGGCATTCTCATCAACGAAGCCCTGACGCACACGAATGGTCTGGTAGACAAGATTGAGCTCTATAACCCCACGGCATCTGCAGTAGACTTGGCGGGCTGGCACCTGACCGACGACAACACCATCCCGAACAAGTGGACGATCCCGAACGGACACACGATTGACCCCGGGGGCTACCTCGTCTTCCAGGAGGACAGTCATTTCGGCTCAGCTTTCTCGCTCAGTGCGCTGGGTGATGAAGTCTACCTCATCTCACCGGACTATGGCTACGGGCATGGATTCGAGTTCAAGGCAGCCTACAACGGCACGAGCTTCGGCCGTGTCACGACAACGGGAGGCGATGACTTCGCAATTCAGACGGCCACGTCGTTCGGGTCTGCCAATCCCGGGCCAAAGATCGGACCGGTAGTCATCACGGAGATCATGTACCATCCCGCCAACGACGATCCCGATCCCGCCAACCACGACTACGAATTCGTCGAGATCAAGAACATCTCCGGAGGCACCGTGCAGCTCTACGATGCCGCTAATCCGGGTAACGCGTGGAAGATCAGCGGTCTTGGGTTCACCTTCCCTCCAAATACGGAAATGCAGAGTGGCGACATCATCGTGGTTTGCAAAGACACCATCACTCCTGCCGCATTCCGAACCAAGTACAGCGTGCCGGCCGAGGTTCCGATTTTCAACCATGACGGCAAGCTCGACAACGGCGGCGAAACTATCAGCCTCGAGGCTCCCGATGAACCGAATGGCGCCGAGATCCCCTGGGTCGTCATCGACAAGGTCAAGTATGATGACACTGCTCCCTGGCCGACTGGCCCAGGCGGCCCCGACGGCAATGGCCCTTCACTCGAACGGATCAGCGAGAGTAATTACGGCAACGACCCCTCGAATTGGCAGCAGAGCGTAAGCTCGGGAGGGACACCTGGTGCGGTCGCTGCGACGCCACCAATGGCAGCCTACGACATTTGGACGAGCCATTACTTCGGAGCTGAAACCGATCCGTCGATCATCGGTCCCAACATCGACTTCGACAACGACGGCGTCTCCAACTTCGGCGAGTTCGCCTTCAACGGCGATCCCACCGACCCCGCCAACAACGGCCAGGTCTATGTCCTGGGTGCGGATAGCAACCTCGACAACCCGGACACTCAGAGGGAACTGATCCTCACCGCCGCGGTGCGTGTCAACACGACTAATTTCACAGTCGGCTCTCCTCAATCAACAGCCAGCTCGGCGGACGGAATCAACTACACCATTGAAGGCAGCGGCACTCTGGCTGATGGCTTCAATATCAACGTGCGGCCGGCCTGGGATCCATCGGTAACAACCGACCCGATCATCACCGGATTGCCTGCACTCGGCGGAGACTTCGCGGCCTTCTACAAATACCGCAGCTTCAGCCTCGACGGCTCCAACGGACTCCCCGACAGGGGCTTCCTCCGCGCCAAAGCCGTCAGCACTCCGTGACCAACCCCCCTCCCCTCTCCGATCCCCTCAACGGCGACCTAGGGCGCCGTTGAGGAGACCGGAGGGCGGGGAAAAGGGGGTTGGTCGGGGTGG
>JAPKDA010000135.1 GCA_028822695.1 Akkermansiaceae bacterium | reverse complement strand
CACCCCCCAGGCCAGCCCCTGAGCCCGTGGTGTTCGCCCCTCCATAAGTCCAAGCCCCAGCGGGGACAGAAGCCGCCCCAATCCCCGCGCCTACGCTCCGCCTTTCAAAACCGTCACTCTCCCTCTTCGCCCTCCGACACCTGATCCTCCTCATCCGGGCTCCGGACTCTTCTCTCCGACCTCCTCCCCCCCACCCTTCCTTGACTCCCCCACCCCCTCTCGCTACCTCATCCTTCGCATGGCTGAACTTCCCACCGCTGACCTCCTGGCGCTCGACACCGACTCTCTCAAGGGTCGCTTGTCCGAACTCAGGAGGTATCTTTGACGTCCCCCTGATCGAAAGAGAAATCACCGCGATCGAAGACCGATCCGCCGCCCCGGATTTCTGGAACGACCAGGAAAAAGCCCAGGCCGCCATGGCCGACAAAAGCCGCCTCAGCAGAAAGCTCGATCCTTTCCTGAAACTCGAAGAGCAATTCGAAAACGTCGTCGCCGGCATCGAACTCGCCAAGGAATTCGACGACCTCGACTCCGCGAGAGAAGCCGCCGCGTCCTTCAAGTCGGTCGAAAAAGACCTCGATGCCTACGAGCTCATCACCCTCCTCGACAAACCTTCCGACATCAACAATGCCTACCTCACCGTCCAAGCCGGAGCAGGTGGCACCGAAGCCTGCGACTGGGCCGACATGGTCCAACGCATGTTCCGCCGCTGGGCAGAGCGACAAGGCTTCACCGTCACCACCCTCGACTTCCAGGAAGGTGAGGGCGCTGGCTGCAAATCCATGTCCTTCAAGATCGATGGCGACTACGCCTACGGATACTTGAAAAGCGAACGCGGCGTCCACCGCCTCGTCCGCATCTCCCCCTTCGACGCCGCCGGCAAACGCCACACTTCCTTTTGCGCCGTCGATGTCACCCCCGAGATCTCCACCGAAATCAACATCGAGATCCCCGACTCCGACGTCGAACTCAACACCATGCGCTCCGGTGGCAAAGGCGGACAAAACGTCAACAAGGTCGAGACCGCCGTCCACCTCAAACACCTCCCCACCGGCATCATGATCCGATGCTCCCAGGAACGCTCCCAGCTCCGCAACCGCGAACTCGCCTGGGCCCTCCTCCGCGCCAAACTCTACCAGATCGAAGAGGACAAACTCCGCGCCGAAGCCGACCGCGTCTACTCCGGCAAAGGAGAAATCGGCTGGGGCAGCCAGATCCGCTCCTACGTCTTCCAGCCCTACCAAATGGTCAAAGACCTCCGCACCGGCGTCGAATCCGGCAATATCCAAGCCGTCATGGATGGCGCCCTCGACCCCTTCATCGAAGGCATGCTCCGGGGGAAAACGAGAGATTGAGTGATCCGTTATCAGGATAAGAGCCCGAGTCCCAACATCGCTGCCTCACCCCAGCTTCGCCCCAAATAACGGATAACCAATAACTAATAACCTCGATGAAAATCGAAATCCTCACCCTCTTCCCCGAGATCGCTCTCGCCCCACTCCGCGAAAGCATCATCAAGCGCGCCCAGGAAGCCGGCATCGTCGAAATCAACGCCCACCAACTCCGCGACTGGGCCACCGACAAACATCGCAAGACCGACGACTACCTTTGCGGCGGAGGCCAAGGCATGCTCCTCAAACCGGAACCACTCTTCGCCGCCATCGAAGAACTCCGCACCCCCGACACCCGCGTCATCCTCATGACGCCACAAGGCAAACCGTTCAAACAAGCCGAAGCCCAACGCCTCTCCACCGAGTCACACCTCCTCTTCGTCTGCGGCCACTACGAAGGAGTCGACCAACGCGTCATCGATGAACTCATCGACGAGGAACTCTCCATCGGAGACTACATCCTCACTAACGGCGCCCTCGCCGCCGCCGTCATCACCGACGCCATCGTCCGACTTCTCCCCGGCGCCCTCGGCGACGAACGCTCTCCCGAAGACGAGTCCTTCACCGACCCCAAGCTCCTCGAAGCCCCGGCCTACACCAAGCCCACCGACTTCCGCAGCCTCAAAGTCCCCGACATCCTCCTCTCCGGCAACCACGCCGCCATCGAGCAGTGGAAACGCGAACAAGCCCTCAAACGCACCCGCGAGAACAGACCCGACCTCCTGCAGTAGTCGTGGCGGCGGTTTCTAACTGCCAAGCCAATCCCAACGTGGTGTGGCCGTCCCGGTCACAGGTCCCTCCCCACCGTCAGGTGACTGTCTCGGTCGCCTCTAAACCCCCGGCGCTAGCCGCGCTTTCCCTCACGTGGCATGATCCGTCCTGGTCATGATCAAATCCCCCGGCGAAGCCCCACTTCAAAGTAACGTAGCCGACCTAGCATCTCGCGAAGGGCGAGTCCCAGTCACCAGCCCTCCCCCGACCCCAGTCGGAGCACTCTCCCCCTGGTAACCGATAACCGCTGCCCAGCAGCTACTTTCCCTTCGTCGCGTCTTTCCCCTTCGGCGCCTGCTTCCCTTTCTTCTCCTCCTCCGGCTTAGGCTTAGGCTTCTTTGCTTCTTCCTCCTCCATCTTCTTCAACTTCTCCATCTGCTCCCGCGCCACCCGCGCCACCCGCTCACGCCCCGTCTCCGGCTTCCCATTATGCATGGTGACCTTCCCACCAGCGTTCCCCGCCAACTCCGCGGTTGATGGCCCACCACCCTTCGGCTCCTCCGGCTTCGGATCGCCTCCACCAGTCAATACCGCCACCAACACCACAATCAGCACGAGAATCACACCCATCACCACCCAAGCCACCGTCATCGACTTCTTCTTCGGCGGAGGAATCACCTGCCCTGGCTGAGCCACCGCAACGGCCACCGGCACCGCTTGAGGTGCCGCAACTGCCACCGGCACCGTTAACGGTCCTCTCACTGGCCCAGTCACCGGTCCCGTCAAAAGCTGCCCCTTCACCGGCCCACGCGGCGTCGTCACCACCTCCCGCAGCGCCCCCAGAAACTCCGCACAACTCCCATAACGATCCTCCGGCAACGTCTGCATCGATCGCATCACCACCTCATCATAGCGCGGATCCAATTCCGGATTCATCTCGCTCGGCGGACGATACGGATCCATCGGCCGATCTCCCGTCAACGCCTCATACAACAACACCCCCAAGGCAAAAATATCCACCCGGTGATCCGGCTCCTTCTCCATGTCCCAGATCTCCGGCCCCGCATACTCCGTCGTCGCAAACCGCGCCCCCTCCTCCGATTGCAAACTCGGCTCCGCCCAATACGAAGCATGCGCCAACCCGAAGTCCATCACCTTGATGTTCCCCCCATCGTCCTGCATCATGTTCGCTGGCTTCACATCACGGTGCACGATCCCCTGCTTGTGCGCATAGCCCAACCCCTCACAGGCCTGCGCCACCATCGCCGCCGCCTCCATCGGATCCAACGCCCCCTCCTTATCCAATACATCCTCCACCGTCTGCCCCGGCACCCACTCCTGCGCCATCCAGATGATGTCCCCACTCTCCCCGTAGTCGTACAACTGCACGATGTTCGGATGGTTCAACTTCGCCATCGCCTTCGCCTCCATCCCAAACCGCTCCCGGAACTTTTCATTCTCCGCATACTTCGGAGATAAAATTTTGAACGCCACCGGCCGATCCACACTCAGCTGCACTGCCCGGTAAACCGCACCCATCCCCCCCACCGCCACCAGCTTCTCGATCCGGTACTGCGTAAAGCGCATCTGCAACTCTGCCGCCGACGGCGCGTCAAACTCGGTTTCCTCACTCATGGTTGCATCGGTCGGTCGGCATTCCGCCGGACATTCCTTCCCTGCTGACTAGCACATCACCCCGCCGCACGACGACTCTTTTCCTATTCCCCGCCGGCTCCTTCCACCCCCTTGACAATACTCTCGCCTCAACCGCACTTCCCCTGATATTCCACCTTCATGCACAGCATGACCGGATTCGGGCGCGGCTCCCACGCCACCAGCGAGATTGTTGTCAACGTCGAGGCGTCCTCCGTGAACCGTAAGCAGGGAGAAATCGCCCTGCACATGCCCCGCTCTCTCGGCGAGCTCGAAACCACCCTCCGCAAACGCGTCTTCCAACGCATCTCCCGCGGCCGCGTCACCATCCAAATCAAACTCGACCACCCCCAGGGCGTCGCCGCCGGCGTCCAACTCGACTCCGCCAAAGCCAAAGCCCTCAACGCCGCCTTCGTCGAACTCTCCACCGCCCTCGGCCGCTCCGTCGTCCCCAATGCCGAAGACTTTCTCCGCGCCCCCGATGTCTTCCGCTTCGAAGAAGACTCCGACCCGGAATCCATCCTCCCCGCCGTCGAAGCCGCCCTCGACGACGCCGTCGCCGGCCTCATCACCATGCGACTCTCGGAGGGCAATGACTTGAAAGCAGACCTTCAGCATCGCCTCGGCCAACTCGAAGAGGAGACCGGTCAGATCGAAGCAAAATCCCCCGCAGTCGTCTCCTCCTACCGTGACACCCTCTTCCGCCGCCTCGGCGAAGCCGGACTCGACCTCGGCCTCAACGACGACCGCATCCTCAAGGAAATCGCCCTCTTCGCCGACCGCTGCGACATCACCGAGGAAACCACCCGCCTCCGCTCCCACTTCCGCAAATTCCACGAATACCTCGCCAGCGGCGATCCCATCGGCCGCTCCCTCGACTTCCTCTGCCAGGAACTCAACCGCGAATTCAACACGATCGGCTCCAAAGCCAACGACGCAACCCTCGCCCAACACGTCGTCAACGCGAAAACGGAACTCGAAAAGGTCCGCGAACAGGTTCAGAATGTAGAGTGAAGCGCATATCGCGCCCTCTCCCATGATCCGCCAGCTCCTCCTCATCCCCCTTCTCCTCTTCTGCGGCTGCAGCTCCTCCGACCGGGAGCTCTACACACCCCTCCCCCCCACAGCCGGGCCGCGCCTCACCGCCCCCCGCATCACCAAGGCCTACATTCCCTACGGCCGCAAACGCCCCCGCTCGATGAGCCCCCGCTACATCACCATCCACTCCACCCAGAACACCGACTTTGGAGCCGGCGCCCGCGCCCACGCCAAGCTCCTCCTCCACGGCGCCCTCAAAGGCTCCCACAACTCCCTCGGCTATGTCACCTGGCACTACACCGTCGACGACCACTCCATTTACCAATCCCTCCCCGACCACGAGCAAGGCCAGCACGCCGACTACGAAGGCCCTGGCAATCGCTACTCGATCGGCATCGAAATGTGCGAGAACCGCGACAACAGCCGCTCCCGCACGATCGACCAAACCGCCCGGCTCACCGCCTCCCTCATGGCGAAACACAACATCCCCCTCCGCCGCATCGTCCCCCACTACCACTGGAAACGCATCCGCTACGACGACCGCAAAAACATGGGACAGAAAGGCTGCCCCCACTTCCTCCTCGATAACGGCAAACCCGGCCGCACCTGGAAATCCTTCCTCCAAAAAGTCCGCCAATACCGCGCCCAATACTAATCCCCAACGTGGTGTGACCGTCTCGGTCACAGGCCCTCCATAATTCCTGCCTCTCCAAGGTAGCGCTGGCTTCCGTCCAGCAAAAGTCCCGCCGGGCCTCCGCCCCGGCCTCCTCCGGTTTC
>JAPKDA010000134.1 GCA_028822695.1 Akkermansiaceae bacterium | reverse complement strand
AAGAGAAGCGGCACCTCCTGAAATGCGTGAGCCTGAAGGGTGACAAGGAAACGACCATCTTCACCAAGCCGGGCTCGGCCATGTGGGCCACCTCAGCTGTCCAGACGGGTGATGGCCATGGCGTAGTCGGCACCTATCTGGCTCTCGCCCCACGCGGCGGAAACGTTGCGTTGTTGAGCAAGATCGACGCTCGGCAAATGCCCGGCGCCCTTCTCCACGAAGGACGCCTGGAGATTTGGAACCTCGACCAGAAGAAGAAAGTGGAGATTGCCGACATCAAGGCCCTCAACCAGCCCATGGCGTGGTTTCCCGACGGCAATCAGCTGGCCTACGTGAAATTAACCCCGATCAAGCAGATTCCGGAAAAGGGACCCGGTTCCGAGCTTCTCGGCTCCTACCTCGATCGCAAGTGGGAGGACGTGCCGGCCATCTTCTCGCTGGACCTCAAGACGGACAAAAGCGCGTTCCTTGCGGTCGGTTGGCAGCCCGCGATCTCTCCCGATGGCAAGACTTTGATCGTCACCGGGTCGAAGAAACTATACTCGGTCGACCTGGTGACGGGAAAAGCCACGGATCTGGATCTCCCCAAAGTGGCTTATCGCACCTGGGATCCGGCTCCGGTGGTCGTTGGCATCGCCGGAAACGGGACCGTGTTTTATCGAGGGCTTCCGCTCACGGGAAACCAAGCTCGACCCACCGCTGGGAACAGCCCGCTGGTTGGCCCCAAGCCGATGCTTACGGTAAGGGCCTCGTATCCAGCGACAGGGAAATCTGCCGTATTGATACCCTACTTCGATCCTCGCAACAGGATTTCCTTTGGGATGCCTGCAACGGAAGAGAAAAAATGAAAATCAAGGAATTGCAGAAGATTTCCTCGAAAGAATTTTTCTGGGACTTTGAGTTCGTGTTTACGAAAAACGGCTTTTGACCTGCCGATGCGTAATAAATCTCCCTTTCATCCACCCATCATCTCAGGCAACTCTTCAATCACGATAAGACCCAAGTCTCCCGGGAGATCACACATATCCCGACACGGATTACACAGTTGTCTCCACGACTAATTCTCTGAGTCACCTCTGAACCCAATTATAGGAATTCCAGGAACCCACAGATTCCAATTGGGATAGTGTGGAAAAGAATGGAATGTGTTTTGGGAATCGAACCCAACGAACATCAAATCCCCCGTTTCAGGGGAAATACTACTATCACACTCATCTGTCATTCTTCCCACGCATGGGCCACGGGCTTTTGGCGAGGCCTTTGGAGTCGGTTCGGACAACTACGAGAATTCAGATTAGGCGAGAAGAGCCTCGATGACCTCTCCCGCAACGTCGGTAAGCCGGTAGTCACGACCATTGAACCGATAAGTCAGCCTTTTGTGGTCGATGCCCATCAGATGCAGGATAGTGGCGTGTAGGTCATTTACACTGACACGGTTTTCGACGGCCTTGTATCCGAACTCATCACTAGCGCCATATTGCACGCCGCCTTTGATTCCGCCCCCCGCCATCCACATGGTGAAGGCGTGCGGATTATGATCCCGTCCCAAACTGCCCTGCGAATCTGAGGTTCGTCCAAACTCGCCACCCCAAACTACCAGCGTTTCGTCAAGCATGCCGCGAGCCTTCAGGTCGGCGAGCAGCGCACCTATCGGCTGGTCGACGCTCTTGGCGGCGATACGGTGATTGGCCCCGATATCGTTGTGGCCATCCCAAGGCACGTCGGCCACACCGCCTCCTCCGCCGTTTGTCCCTGCATACAACTGCACAAAACGCACGCCGCGTTCGATCAGCCGGCGCGCTGTGATGCACTGCTTGGCTACGAGTTGAGTCTCTTTCTGATCCGTACCGTAGGCCTTGTGGATGAGCTCGGTTTCCTTGGTGAGATCCATCGCTTCGGGGGCAGCCGTCTGCATCCGGTAGGCCAACTCAAATGACTCCAGCCTCGCTGCCAGGTCAGCCTCGTGCGGCCGTAGTTCCTGATGCTTGCGGTTCATCTCCTTAAGAATATCGAGCTGCGCCCGTTGCTGCCCGTCGGTCATGCCCTTCAGGCGCGCCAGGTCAGCGATCGGCTTTTGTCCATCAATGGAGGTCGGCTGATACACTTTGGGCAGAAATCCCGGTGACCAGATCGGCTTACCGCCACGCGGCATCGCACCGTGCAGGACGACAAATCCGGGCAGGTTCTTGTTCTCGCTTCCCAGGCCGTAGTTAAGCCACGACCCCATGCACGGGCGTCCCTGCAGGAACATGCCAGAGTTCATCTCCAGCATTGCCGGGGTGTGGTTGTTCGACTGCGAAAAGCACGAGTAGATGAATGCCTGATCATCGACGTGCTGCGCCATGTGCGGGAATATCTCCGAAACCCACGCACCGGACTGACCGTGTTGTTTGAAGGCGAACGGCGACTTCAGCACTTTGCCGCTGGTGGTGAAAAACCCAGTCTTAGGATCTGCACCTTCAAGCTTCATCCCATTGCGTTTTTGTAACTCCGGCTTGTAGTCGAACGTGTCCATCTGCGATGGGCTGCCGGGCATGAAAAGCCAGATGATCGACTTTGCTTTAGGCGCGAAATGTGGTCCTTGCGTCTGCGTCGAACCTTTGTTGGGAGTAGCGGCGGCGGCGGAAAGCAGCCCCTGTTCACCAAGCAGGCCGGTCAGGGCGAGTGAGCCACATCCGAGTCCTGCATTTTTCAGGAAGGCCCGGCGGGAACGAAAATCAAATGGTTTTTGCATCTTAGCTAATCGATAAAAATAAACTCATTGAGGCAGAGCATGAGCTGGCAGAAATCGGCCACGGCACGCTCCATCGCCTTGCCATCTGCACTGTAGGACGCGGCCTGCTTCTTGATAAAGTCGGCCATCTGTTGCCTTTCGGCATCGGTCGGCGGGCGGGATAATGCGATGGCATAGGCGCTATCGACCACCTTCTCCGGCGACATCGACGACGAGGGTTGAATACGCTTGGCAAACTTCTCCGCCAACTGCCGTGCGAGCAGCGAATTCATCAGCGCCAGCGCCTGCGGCGGGACAGTGGTGACATCACGGTGTCCGATGCTCTGGATGGCATCAGGCGCGTCAAACAGCTGCAGCATCGGAATCAGATTGCCGCGTTTCACGGTGAGGTAGATGCTCCGCCGAGGGATCGCCTGATTCAGCGTCCCCTTTCCGAACATCGTTTTGTCCAGCGTGCCACTTACGGCCAGAAGCGTATCGCGGATGGCTTCGGCATCCAATCGCACCGCCCTTCGCCGCCACATGAGCTGGTTGTCAGGATCCGCCTTTGCTGCTGCCGGGTTGCTTTCGCCCGACTGCCGGTATACCGCGCTCAACATGATCAACTTGTGGATCGGTTTGAGTTTCCAACCACCGCGTATCAGCTCCGAGGCGAGAAAATCTAAGAGCTCGGGGTGCGAAGGAGCGACCCCTTGTTTGCCGAAATCGCTGGGGGTCGTCACGATGCCGCGCCCCATGTGGTGCTGCCAAAGGCGGTTCACGATTACCCGAGCGAGCAGATGGCCGGCACCCTTTTGGTGATCTGTCAGCCAGTCTGCCACAGCCGCGCGCGGGGGGCGGGGGACGGGCTTCGCGTTGGCGGCCTCCGTGGATACAAGCCACCGTTCCTCCGGCGTGTTGACCGAGGTCAGCACCCTGAGAAAACCGGGGGATGCTAACCCCTGCTTCGCATTCGAATTGCCGCGGGCGAGGAAGTACACCTTGCGCGTGTCGGCGCCAAAATTGTAAGTCGCGCCGTTCTTCCGAGCGGCGAATATCTTAGTGGTTTTTGGCTTGGGCTGTTCTTTGAGGTGCTCCTGTTCAGCCTGACTGAGGCTGGCCCAATCCGGGTCAAGCGGCGAATACCATTTCAGCAACGCCTGCTTTTGTCCGTCGTTCCGCTTGTCGGCGGCCAGATTTAAGATATCCTGAATGTTCTTAGGAATGTTCGGCCGTGTGCTAAAGTAGAAACCTGATGGCCCGGAGGCATTGATGATCTTCACCAGTAGTTGGTTAGTGCCCGCATTCAGTTTGAGCGTGACCTTGTCCTGATCAGCCGCCACGCCACCGGTCACCTCTTTGGCCAACACCTGCTTCCCATTGAGAAACACCTTGATCGCATCATCGCGCCCCAACGAGATCCCCAACGGCGCCTTCTTGGCCACCTCGATCGTGCGAAAGAGGTAGTTGGCGCTATTGTTTCCGGTCAGCGTATTGTGGATTTGACCGTCTTTCCAATCGGGCTGGGGCGTCCACTTCAGGTCTTCGTAGGTCTTTTCGAGATCCACTTCTTTCTCCGGTGCGAACGACTCATTGTACGCCACTTTGAAATCAGCGGCTTTGAAAGGTCCGATCACCTGCCAGACGCCTAGTTTCTCGAGCGGCGGTGGCTTCGATTTCGCATTTAACCAATCATCCAGCCGTTTCGGTAAATGTTCCTTTTCGAACTTTACCCGGGCATCTACAAACGTCTTGTGCGCTTTGTCGAACTTATCCTTGGCGACCTTCGTCGCGGCGGGATCGGGATCGTAATCGAAATCTTGGAAGCCGGTTTCGGCAAATGCCGCTGTTAGCCGATAGTAATCACGGGTCGGCAGAGGATCGTATTTATGGTCGTGGCAGCGAGCACATCCGACAGTTAACCCCAACATCGACGTTCCGATCGTGCCGACGACATCATCCAGCTGTTCGTAGCGGCTTCGCTCCCTCTCTTTCTGCGTCTGCTGCGACGTAAATGGACCGGCGGCGAGAAAGCCGGTCGCGGCCTGACTTGTGTAGTCATCCGGCCCGATCTGATCTCCGGCAATTTGTAACCGCACGAACCGGTCGTAGGGCATATCCTCGTTGAGGGCTTTGATGACGAAATCTCGGTAGTGGAAAGCCGCGGGTCTATCCTTATCAAAGGCAAATCCGTTGCTCTCTGCGAACCTCGCCAAGTCGAGCCAGTGTCGGGCCCAGCGTTCGCCGTAGTGCTGCCCGGCGATCAGCCTGTCGATCAGTCGCTCGTAGGCATCCGCAGAGGTATCGTTGGCGAATGCTTCCACCTCGGCCGGTTCGGGCGGCAATCCCCACAAATCAAAATAGGCCCGGCGGATGAGGGCGCGACGATTTGCCTCACCGTTGGGCTTTAGCCCCTTCGCCTCGAGCGGTGCCAAGATGAATCGATCGATATCCGTGCGTCCCCAGCTGGTGTCCTTTATCTGTGGAGGTGCGACCTTGCGAAGTGGTTGAAACGACCAAAACTTCCGCCCGGTTTCAATGTCGATCTCTTCCTTTGCCACCTCTGCCGCCTTGCCATCGCGGGGGTCAGGCGCTCCGATCTCCACCCACTTTTCAAAATCGGCAATAACCTCCTTTGACAGCTTGCTCTTGGGCGGCATCTCGAGCGACTTCTCGTGGCGGATCGCCTGAAGTAGCAGGCTCGCCTTCACGTCGCCCGGCACGATCCCCGGTCCGGTCTCGCCTCCCTTGAGCACCGCCTCCCGCGTATCAAGCTGCAGTTCGCCCTTCAGTTTATTCTGCCTGAGCGCCTCGGCAGAATGACACTTGTAGCAGCGTTCCACCAGAACAGGACGGATCTTGGTCTCAAAGAAATTCAGCCCATCTGCGGTGGGTTCCTCGGCAGCCGCCAGCAAA
>JAPKDA010000133.1 GCA_028822695.1 Akkermansiaceae bacterium | reverse complement strand
GTGTGCTGGTGGTTCCGTTGGGACCTGGAGATCGCCGCTCCGTGGGGGTTACCATTGGGTGAGTTGTTCGGGGAAGGGGCAGTCTTCGCAGTCGGAGACGTCTTGGAGGCAGAAGTCTTGGTAGATTTGGAGGAGGGCTTGTTGTTGCCAGAGTTTTTTGTGGAAGGAAGTTTGGTCCCGGCGCCCACCGAAGAGGCGGGTGGCGGCGCGGCGGACGGGGTCGCTGGGGGTGCCGCCGGGGAGCTTGAGGAAGGCTTGCCAGGCGGCGGCGGGGTTGGTGAGGGACCAACGGGGGATGTAATAGTTGCCGAGGAATTCGTTGGAGCGGGCTGCGCCGAAGAGGGCGACGGGGCGAGGAGTCTTTTTGGAGGTGAGGGTGTAGTGGTGGGACCAGAAGGGGTGTTCGAGGTGGGTGAGGCGCTGGTGGAGTTTCTTCATGGCGGCGGCGCCGGGGCGGTGGACGGGGCGGGAGAGCTTGGGCCATTCTGCGGAGACGGCGGCGAGGGCGCCGAGGCGGCGGTGGGGGTGGTTGGGAGGACGCGAGCCGCTCATGGCCCAGTTGAGGGCGCGTTCGGGACTTGGTTCGTGGGCGGGTCGGAGTTTCCACCAGTGTTGCCAGAGGGATTCGAGGTAGCGACGGGACTCGTCGGGGGCGCGTTTGTGGAGATCGGGGTCGAGAAATCCGGAGAGGCCGAAGAGGAGGGATTCGCGGGAGATGTTGGTGCGGAGGGTTTTGAGGTGGCGGCGGGTGGCGCGTTGACCGAGGAGGGTCATGGGGAGTTTGTTGGGGCCGTAACCGAGGGCGCGAGCGAGGGATTGGCAGAGGGCTTCTTCGAGGCCGTGGCTGTCTTCGAGTTGTTGGAGTTGGCGTGCTTTTCGTTGTAGGCGGAATTTGGCGGCTTCGGTGAGGAGGTTGTGAACGCGTTCGGCGGGGAGGTCGGCGAGGGGGTGGCTGCAGCGGCCGGGGTGGCTGGCGGCGCGGGCGAGGATGGGGTTGTTGAGGGCTTCGGCGATGAGGTCGAGGGGGACGACGGCGCGGGGGATTTCGCGACCGGAGGGGCTTCGGGTGAAGTGGGTTTGGCGCCCGGGTTCGAAGACGACGTGGAGGATGACATCTTCGAAGTTGGGGTTGACGGCGTGGCCGTGCTGTTCCCAATCGATGGGGTGGGTGTCGATTTCGAGGGGGCCGCTGTGGAGGGTGCCATCGATTTCGACGGCGGCGTGGAGGAAGTCGGGGCCGGCGGCGTGGTTCCATTCGCCAAACTGGACGATGCGGACGGTGGCGCCGGAGTTTGTGGTGAGGTCACGGCCGAAGGCGCCGGCGAACCAGAGGGCTTGGAGTTCGAGTTCGTCGGGGAGGGGTAAGGGGGCGTCGGCGACGCGGACGTTTGGGCGGACCTGCTGGATGAGGGCGGCGTAGGGCATGAGGCAGTGTTCAGTAGAACATATGTTACTGCAAGGGGAAAAGGGGGCGATGGGGGGCGGTGGAAAGTGGTTGAGCCGTCGCTACGCGACGGGGGGCCTGCGAGGTGGTCAATCCGGGGGATGAATCTTCCGGTTAACATGAGTGGTCCCGATGGGACCGGGAATTGGATTGCGGCGAGCCGCCGCAGCTACGGGGTGGCGGGGGGGGTGGCTTTGGCGGGTGGTGGCGCGGGGGGGTCGAGGATGATGAGGAGGGCGGTGATGGCTTTGGCTTCGGGAGTGTCTTTGTATTCCGGTTGGAGCTTTCGGAGTGCGTTGATAGCGTCCGGTTTGCGTCCTGCTTGGCGGAGGAGGTTAATGCGGTGGATGTCTTGCCGGAGGCGGTCGGCGGATTGGCCGTAGTGTTGGCGGGCTGAGTTGAAGAAGGCGCCGCCGAGTTCGTTTTGACCGTCGAGGAGGCAGAAGAGTCCGAGTGCTTCGTAGAGGGTGCCGCTGTTGGTGCGTGCTGCGGCGGAGCGCATTTTGGTGGTGCGGGTCTCGGCGTCGTCGGGCCAGCGCATCCAGGCGGCGCGGAGGGCTTTGTAGTCGCGGTCGGTTTCGAGGGAGGTTTCGGAGGAGGAGAATTGTGCGTAGGGGCGGTAGAGGGGGTCGCCGAGAACGACCGCCTGCCAGGAGAGGGTAGGGATGGACATGTAAGCGGCTTCGGCGAGGGAGTGGCCTGCGACGAGGCGTTCGTGAAGGATGTCGAAGTGGTGGGTCATCTGGAGGAAGGGCTCGAAGACATTGCCGACGGTGGCAGCGGCGCCTTTGTCGAGGAGAGGGCCAACCCAGTGGGTGTTTGAATTGCGGAGTTGGGCGGCGCTGAAGGAATGGAGGTGGATGGCGATGGCGCCACGTTTGAAGCGGAAGGATTCGTTGAGGAGGGGGCCGTTGCGATGCGGGGCGTACCAGCCGTAGTAGAGCGCGGCGTCACTCATGGGGTAGTTAGTGACGTAGGTGTCGCGGTTGCGATCGACGATGGTGGGGATTCCAACCTTGGTGTTGTGGAGCGCGATGTCGCGGAGCCAGTCTTCGCCGATTTGGTAGGCGCCGTCTTTCTGGGCGCGATCGAGATAGCACATGCCCCAGAGGCCTTCTTTCTCCGTGACGATGGCGTCGTCGATCATGCGTCGGCAAATTTCATCGCTGGGTCCGTCGATGCGGGTGACGAGGAGGGCTCCCTGGAGGTCTACTTCGTTGGCGCTTGTTTTGCTTTTGAAGTAGGGGTTGTTGAGGGCGCCTTTGATGGGGAGGCCTTGGTAGGCGAGGAGGGAGAGTTCGGAATCGACGGAGGCTTCGTCCTGCATTTGGTGCGCTCCGCCGACGGATTTTTCTCCGGGTTTGGCGGGTTCGCGTTTGATGCCGATGGGGACGCCGCGGAAGCAAACGAGGACGCGGATTTTCTGGTTGGTGGTGATGGGTTTGCCATCGGGACCGATGGTGTGGGTCCACCATTGGTCCTGTTCGAAGCTTTTGCGGAGGGGGTCGCGGAGGGAGGTGTTGAATTCTTTGCGGGTGATGAAGGCTTCTTTGGAGAGGGGGAGGGCGATCCAGTTGGCCTCGGGGATCTTGCGCTGTTTGGCGTAGTAGAAGGCAAGTTCTTGGGACTCCTTGTCGTCGGCGTTGTAGACGATGGCGACTGATTCCGGGGTGATGGGGGCAGGCGCGGCGTGGAGGAGGCCGGGAAGGAAGGCGAGGGTGAGGAGAAGAGGTCTCATGAGATGATGGTGGTGGCTTGGCCGGGGGGGAATTGGAGTTTCATGCCGTCGTAGGCGACGGAGATGTTGTTAGGAAGCGACTTATTGAAATCGTCGATGTCGAGGCTGTGGGTGAGGTGGGTGAAGAGTGTTTGTTTGGCGCCAATTTGGTTGGCGGCTTCCTCTGCTTCACCGTTGGACATGTGGTTGGGATGTGGAGTGGGACGAAGGGCGTCGATGATGAGGACGTCGAGGTTTATCATGAGCGCTCGGGTCTCGTCGGGGATGGTTTTGACATCGGACATGTAGGCGACGGAGTGGCCGCTGGGGAGGTCGAAGCGGAAGCCGTTGGTTTCGACGTTGCCGTGGATGACGGGAAGAGGGGTGATCCTCAGGTCGGCAAGGGTGAAGGGGCCGGTGACGGGATGTGCTTCGGGGCGGACGTAGTTCTTGTAGACTTTGTCGGCGAAGGCCCAGGGGAACATGTGGGTGAGGGCGGCGAGGGTGTCTGGTCCACCGTAGAAAGGGAGCGCGTTCTCGCGGTGCCAGCAGAAGGCACGGAGGTCGTCGAAGCCCATGATGTGGTCGAGGTGTTGGTGGGTGATGAGGACGGAGTCGACATGGGTGAGCTTTTCGCGGAGGGCTTGTTGCCGGAGGTCGGGGCCGAAATCGACGAGGGTGATGTGCTCCGGGGTGTGGAGGACGATGGAGCTGCGGGTACGGTTGTTGCGGGGGTTGTCGGAGGTGCAGACAGGGCAGTCGCAGCCGATGACGGGGACGCCGACGGAGGTGGCGGTGCCGAGGAAGGTGAGGGTGGAGGATGCGGGCATCAGTTATCGGTGATTGGTGATTGGTGATCAGTGATTGGGGGGAGAGGGGAACTTGACCGATGATTGCGCTGATTTTGAGAGGGAGGGATGGGAGGGGTTGATTGTTGGGGGGATGTTGCATAGTTTGCGGCGGATTGACGAGCGGATGCTGAGTTACTTGAAAATACGCAATTTGGCGCTCGTGGAGCGGCTCAACTGGGAGCTGGGCGCGGGTTTGGTGGGAGTGACGGGTGAGACCGGCGCGGGAAAGTCTGTCATCGTGGGGGCGCTGAAGTTGGTGCTGGGGGAGCGGGCGGCGAAGGGGTTGATCCGGACGGGAGAGAAGCAGTGTGAGGTGGAGGCGGTGTTTGAGGTGCCGGATCCAGCGGCGGTGGATCGGATTTTGGAGGAGGGTGGGTTTGAGGCTTGTGAGGACGGGCAGTTGATCATCAAGCGGGTGGTGAGCCTGAGTGGGAGTCGGCAGTTTGTGAACAATTCGCCGGCGACGCTGGGGTTGTTGAAGGGGCTCGGGTCACATTTGGTGGATTTGCACGGGCCGCACGATCATCAGTCGTTGTTGTCGACGGAGCGGCAGTTGGTGATGTTGGATGCTTTTGCGGGAGCGAGTGGAGAGGTGGGTGCGTATACGGAGGCCTGGCAGGCGTGGCGGGAGAAGTTGGCGGCGTTTGAGTCGTTGCGGAATGCGGAGGAGGCGAGTGAACAGGAGGTGGAGTTGTTGCGGTATCAGGTGGAGGAGATCGAAGGCGCGGCGATCGTGGTGGAGGAGGGCGATGATTTGCAGGAGCGCTACAAGCGGTCGACAAACAGTGCGAAGTTGATCGAGGTGGCGGCGCAGGCGAGTGGGTTGATCGATGGGACGGAGATGGCGGTGATGGATCGGTTGCAGGAGTTGCAGCGGGTGGTGCATGAGTTGGAGAAGCATGATCCGGCGGCGAGTGCGTGGACGGCGGGTTTGGAGGCCGCAGTGGTGGAGTTGGAAGATTTGGGGCGGCAGTTGGAGCATTATCGGAATGAGATCGATACCGATCCGCAGCAGGCGGCGGCCTTGGAGGAGCGGGTGGATTTGTTGGAGTCGTTGAAGCGGAAGTATGGGCCATCATTGGAGGATGTGGTGGAGCACGGGGCGAAGGCAGCGGAGCGATTGGCGACGGTGGAGAATCGTGGGGAGTTGTTGGGGCAGTTGGAGGCGGCGGAAGGCGCAGCGCGGAAGAAATTGGATGCGGCGGGGACGAAGTTGGGCGCAAAACGTTGGAAGGCGGCGCCGCGATTGGCAAAGGAGATCCGGGCGCATTTGGCGGATCTTGGGTTCAAGCAGGGAGAGTTTGAGGTCAAGTTGGAGCGGGGGGTCGATCCGTCGTCCTCGGGGTTGGAGCAGGTGGATTTTTTGTTTGGGCCGAATCCGGGTGAGCCGTTGAAGCCGTTGCGGACGGTAGCGTCGAGTGGGGAGATTTCGCGGGTGATGTTGTCGATCAAGAGTGCGCTGGCGAAGCAGGATCGGACGCCGTTGATGGTCTTTGATGAGATCGATGCGAATGTCGGTGGGGAGATTGCCCGGGCGGTGGGGGAGAAGATGGCGACGCTGGGGCAGAAGCATCAGGTGGTGGCGATCACGCACTTTCCGCAAGTAGCAGCGATGGCGTCACAGCATTTTTTGGTGCTGAAAGATGTGGAGAAGGGCCGGACGATTTCGCGGTTGCGGGAAGTGAGCGGGGCGGAGCGGATTGATGAGTTGGTGCGGATGTTGGGTGGTGGTGGGCCGCAGGCGGTGGAGATGGCGAAGGCGTTGTTGAAGGGGTGATGGGA
>JAPKDA010000132.1 GCA_028822695.1 Akkermansiaceae bacterium | reverse complement strand
CACCGGCTACCGTCCCCTGTCCCTCCGGGACGCACGGCACTTTCCCCAAAAAATCCCATTCGCGTAAATTCGCGTCCATTCGTGGTTCCAAACTCTCTCCCTCTGATAACCGGTCACTGATAACTCCTCACTTCTTCCTCGGCGTCGTAATATACGCCTCCCGTAAATAAAACGGCTCTGGCGGCACCTTCCTCACCGCCTCCCTCTCCCCCTCACTTCGCGCCCACCACGCCTCCAACAACAACCGCGCCTGCGGCAGCTCCTGCTTCACCGCCTTCTCCAAACCCTCCGGCAGCAACAGCCGCCCCACATCCTCCAAAGTCACCACTCCATACCCTTCCTCCACCGCCGCCTCCACCCGACTCACCAAATCCTCCGCTTCCAACAACTCCGCCTCTCCCACCACCTTCCCCTCTTCCAAACGCACCGCAAACATCGTTCCGCGCCGCGCATCACCCACCGCCAGACAGCGTCCTCCCGCCCGCGTCGTTTCCAGCGCCTCCAGCGAACTCACCCCCACCGCCGCACAGCCGCGGACCATCCCGATCCCCTGACCCGCCGCAATCGCCACCCGCGCCCCATTATAGCTTCCCGGCCCAGTCCCGATCACCACGATCCCCAGCCCCTCACCCTCCGGGATCCCCTCCAAAGCCTCACCCAGCGGATTCATCAAGACTTCCGAAGGTTTTCGGCCCGCCGAAACACTCTTTCCCCAAACAACCCGCTCTCCATCAGAAAGGGCCACCGACGCCTCGGGCGCAGTGCTATCGATGGCCAATTCGTATCTGTCGGGCACAGGGGCACTCTACCCTTCCCCGCTCCGCATCCAATGCCGAAACAGCGCCATTTCGTGTCTTGCCTCAATCACCACTTGCGCCTATCCCTGCCCCGCGCTTCCCTAATTTCAACCCCAGACGCGCACCGCTCATTTTCATGTCAGACTACGCAAAAGGCCTCGAAGGCGTCATCGCCAATGAATCCGCACTCTCCAACGTCGAGGGTGCCGCCGGCAAACTTTCCTACCTCGGCTACGAAATCAACGACCTCGTCGAGCATTGCTGCTACGAAGAAGTCCTCTATCTCCTCCACGAAGGCAAACTCCCCAACGCCAAGGAACTCTCCGTCATGGAAAGCGCCCTGCGCAACGACCGCACCATCCCCCAGGGCGTCATCGACTTCCTCCAGTCCGCCCCCAAAGATGCCAACCCCATGGACATCGTCCGCACCGGCGTCTCCATGCTTGGCCTCTACGACAAGCGCGCCAAGACCGGTGAGCCCGACCAAAACGCCAACCGCCAGGTCGCCCTCTCCATCTGTGCGCAAATCCCAGTGATCGTCGCCTACTTCCACCGCGCCCGCCAAGGCAAAGACCTTCCCCCCGTCCGCAACGATCTCTCCGAAGCCGCCCACTTCCTCTACCTCATGAACGGCGAGGAGCCCGGCGCAGCCGCCGTCAAAACCCTCGACGTCGCCTACATTATCCACGCCGACCACGGCATGAACGCCTCCACCTTCTCGGCCCGCGTCACCGTCGCCACCCTCTCCGATTTTTACTCCGCGGTCACCTCTGCCATCGGCACCCTCAAAGGCCCCCTCCACGGCGGCGCCAACGAAGGAGTCATCAAGATGCTCAAAGAAATTGGCTCCCTCGATAAAGTCGACGCCTTCGTCGAAGACTGCCTCGCGAACAAAAAGAAGATCATGGGCATCGGCCACCGCGTCTACAAGACCCTCGATCCCCGCGCCCCCCACCTTCAGAAAATGGCCGTCAAACTCACCGAAGAACTCGGTGAGCCAAAGTGGATCCAGATGTCCGAGCGCATCGCCGAACTCATGCGCGAGAAGAAAGGCCTCAACGCCAACGTCGATTTCTACTCCGCCACCGTTTACTACTCGCTGGAAATTCCCACCGACCTCTTCACTCCCATCTTCGCCATCGCTCGGACCTCCGGTTGGACCGCACAAGTCCTCGAGCAACTCGAAGACAACCGCCTCTACCGCCCCCTCACCAAATACACCGGCCCCGCAGAGCTCATGCCCGTCACGCCGATCGGCGAGCGCTAAGCCCCCGGGACCGCGGGCGTCCCCACCCGCTTCATCGGTCCGGTCTCCCGATCGCGCCAATTGGCCTCATCATCCTCGCCACGTCCTGCTCGACAACAGTTGCCGAGATCCCCGGTCGCTAAAGCCCATGGGATGCCGACTCCGTAATGGGCCCCCTAATTTGGCTTAATCTCTGGTTTTTTCGGAAGCCAGGCCCAGCGCCTGAGCGAGTTCGGCGTCAAAAATCACCCCCACCTGATGCCAACGAAGCGCCTCGCCAGTAGCAGCGAGGCAATCAACGCTGTGTAGAGCTGGATACCCACCCCGCCGGAACTCTCCGCAAACCAATGCCACTGCATGGGACGGCCGAAGATGCACTTGAGCCAGCGGAAGAATAATTTGATGTCCCAGCGGGTCCGGTAGATCTCGCCAACCAGTCGAGCACTCAAGTCCTTTGGATCAAGCTGGTTGGTCACGATAATGATTGGCTCCTCGCGTTCAGGCTTCTCGATACGGATCACGCGAACCGGTTCAAGGGACCTCCGCTTCGCCGCGCCCAGTCGCACGATCTGATCCGACACCACTCCCGCCTCTCGGTCCTCGTCACTGAGAGCAAGGTCCTTGATCGGTGTCACTACGGCCTGCTCCATCAACCGGATCGCAAAACCGCATCCGTCATCATCCATGCGCTTGAGTAACTTGTAATCACGCCCGTCGTTGCGATCTCCGACGTAGAATTCCCCAATCACGGATAACCAATCACTGATAACGAGGCCGCAGGCCTACCCCACCACCGCAAACTTCCCACCCGTCCCTCTCCGCAATCTCCCCACAATCTCCATCGCCTCTTCCCGCCCCTGTCCCGTCAAACGGAACTTCTTATGCGCATGCAGCCCGTCGGCCTCGATCGACACCGCGCCACGTGCCCCCAGCTTGTCCACGATGCTCGTGCTGTTCGCCGGCTTCCGTCCAAAGCTATCCAAGAAGATGTTGATCCGTTTCGACTCCAACATCTCATTCCCCTCCTCGTGCAGGTAGTAGCTCCCCAATACCACCGCCTCCGGCCCCGATAGCTCCACCTCGCTATCCTCAAAATATCCCCGCATCTCCCGGAACACCTGCGCCGCCTCCCGCTCCCCGGCCTCTGTAGACCGCTCCTCGGCATCCACGATGGCTCGCTTCGCCGCGATGATCTTCTCGATCACCCCGCCAAAATGCTTCAACTCCTCCAGATTTAGTTTCCAGAGATGGTCCGCTAAGTTTGAAATCCTAGATTCTCCGCTCACAGGGAGTAAATTAGTAAAAGAATTTAAGTTATTCAAGATTTTACTAAAATAATCTAGCGGCCGCAACGCTCAACCATTGCAGGGCAGGCCATATAGGGTGTCTTTTCTCGAAAAGCTGATGATTTAACTTAGTTTATTAAATGACCGGCAATTCACGTAATTTTATACTTTCCGATCTAAAGTTAGCGTGCTTTAGTAATCACCCTCGCCCGACAACCTCCGTTCAGAGCCCCCCAAACAACTAGCCCAGAGATCATCCGATGAATCCAAACCACAAGCGACAGCCCTCCCCCGAGGACCTCATGACCCGGCTCCTGCCGGACCAAACCCCCAAGGCCGAGATCATTGCTCAGCCTGGTCAGCCCGCCCCAGCGGAAGCCACCAACCGCCTCAAGAATTTCGAGAACTTCGCCCAGTCCGTTTCCTGTCTCCTCACTTCCCCGAAACCCAACAAGTCCGAGCGTGAGGCCCTCCTCTCCCTCGTCCGGCAGAGTTTCCCAGAGTACCTTGAGGCCAAGAGATCCCTCTCCCGGACCCAGGACCTCCAGACTGAACAAGTCCAGGAACTCGGCCCCCTCCTCCTCGACAAGGCCTCTAAAGCGGTCGAATCCGATGAACCCGAACACATCGACGAAACCGCCCGCATCATGTGGGAACTCGCCAAGATCGACGAGCAAATCGAGGACCTCATGAAGGCCATCAATCTTCTCAAACGCCAGATCCTCACCTGGGTCAAATGGGACGACCCCGCCAACGCCCGCGCCGTCAACTGGGCCCTCGAGAACGCCTAACGCGAACTAACTTCTCTCAAAAAGCGGAAGCACCCCCCGGTGCTTCCGCTTTTTCTTTGGACCGTGGCACGGGCTTCCCGCCGACGAATTTCCCAATGCCCTCCCCCAACCCCTGCTCCACGAACTGAACCGACCGCAAGCGCTGGCAGCCTGCCCTTCGTCGCTTTAGCGAAGGGGGGAGTGAGGCGCGAACGGCGGCACCGCTTTCGCGCAGCCCCTCCGCCGCTTCTCTCCCATCCCGGTTCACCCCAAGGCGCAATCGCCGGTCCTTCAACACTCTGCCCCCGCACTCCACGAAAGAATCGCCCCCCTCACCCCGTTCTCTGAGAAGGCTATGAAACTCCTCCTCTTCACCCTCACCCTCCTCACCGGCCTCGCCTCCGCAGAAATCTCCCCGGAGGACTTCCAACGCCTCCACCGCGAGCTCCAACCACCCGCGGAAACTTGGACCACCGTCCCCTGGCAGTCCTCCCTCATTCCAGCGCAGCAGCTCGCCCTCAAGGAAAAGAAACCGCTCTTCATCTGGGCCATGGACGGACATCCGCTCGGCTGCACATGAAACAACGGGGTGCTCGACCGTGCGTCGACCTTCGCCGATCCCGAAATCATCGGTCTCCTCCAAACCCAATTCATCCCCGTCGGCATCGATCAGTTCAAACAACGGCGACAACAAGATAAAGAAGGTGACTTCTGGCGCAAGATCGCCGGCAAGGGCCCCCGCAACGACTTCAACAACACCACCCAGGGACTCTACATCGCCACCCCCGGCGGCACCTTCCTCGCCTTCAACAACAACCGCGGACCCGAGCGCATCAAGAAGCTCATGCTCGAATCCCTCGATGCCTACGACAAGCTCCGCGACGAGGAAACCAGCCCCCTCACCGTCAAGAAGCCCGACAACCGCTTCCTCCACAAAGCCCCCGACGGCATCCGCATCGTCCGCGTCCATGCCAAAGTCCTCGGCGGCTACAAACCCACCGACGACAAGTGGCAGAAAATTTTCCAACAATCCGTCTCCCGCGACAACCTCTGGATCACCCCCAGGGAAGAAAAAGTCCTCAGCGAAACCCGCTCTTTTCCCTCCTCCCTCATCCGCCGCCTCGCCCTCTACCACCTCATTGACAACACCCGCGGAGAACCAAGCTTCTGGAAGGAAGCCGACATCATAAAATCCACCCTCTCCATCGACGCCAGCGGAAACCTCCACGGCAACATCCATCTCCAGCGCGGCGATGGCACCAGCAGCTACCAGGCAGAACTCCGCGGCATCATCAGCTTCAACAACAGCTCCCTCACCCGCTTCGACCTCGTCGCCCACGGGGGCTACATCGGTGGTGGAAAGTACACCCTCACCCCGCCTGAAGGCACCTTCCCCCTCGGCATCAGCTTTCGCCTCGTCGACGGCAGCAGCCCCTTCGACCAAATCCCACCCCAAGGCGCCAAAAGCTGGTGGCAGAACTACCTCGGCCCGCAATAACCCCTCCGCGGCATGTGCCTGAAAGAGAATGGGCTACCCACGGGTAAACCAAACTCACAACCATGGCTCACTCCCTCAAGCGCGTGCTCTTCTGGCTCTCTGGAGCCGGCACCGAGACTCTCGAACAATGCCCCAACTGGGAGCAGCGCAAATACGTCGCCTTCGGAGCCACCGTCCTGGTCCCCTGCGCCTTCGCC
>JAPKDA010000131.1 GCA_028822695.1 Akkermansiaceae bacterium | reverse complement strand
GCCACCGGACCGCCCGGAGGTCGGGCCCTGCCTTGATCACTCCCCATCCGCCGAAGCCTCACGCGAGGAAGTCGGATCGCGAAATTTCTTCGTCAGCACATACATCCCGGCAGCCACAGCAAAGGTCAGTAAAGTGCCCAAAGCCTGCCTCGGATCCCGGGCAACCAGGAGGCCCGCCGAGACGAGCGTCGTCACGACAAACACAAGCGGTAGAATCAACTCCATGCGCCGCAGCTGCATGCGGCTTTTCGGCAGAAACAAACAGGCCACCGAGGCCGCCGCGGAGAGGGAAAGGGTCAAGCCGAGATAGCCCAGCAGATCCTGCAGACTGGCCAGAAGGATCATCGCCACCGCCACGGCCGCTTGCAGCAGCACCGGCGGCCAATGCCGATCAGGATGGAGCCGCAGCTGCGGCGGAAGAAATCCGTCGCCGGCCATCTTCGCGTAGACCCGCGGCCCGGCCATCATCATGCTGAGCACCGAGGTAAAGAGGGCCAGTGCGATCACCCCGCGCACTCCCGCCGCCAAAGTCGCCCCACCGATGGCTTCTGCCGCCCGGGCCGCCACGTCCGGTTGCCCCGCGATCTTCTCCGGCAACGGGGCCAGCACAAACGCAGCGTTCAAGAGGAGATACACCACCACCACCACCCCCGTCCCCATCAAAAGAGCCTTCGCCACCACCGTCGGCGTCTTCGCCTCCGCGGCCACATACACCGCAGCATTGAAGCCCGAATAACTCAGCGAGATCCAAACCAAGGCCTGCGCAAACGCCAGCCACCACGGACCCGCTTCCCGCGCAGCAGGCAAGGCCGTGCCCTGCCAAGTGCCCCCAGCCCAATCAAACCCCGCCACCACGATGAATGCCGCAATCAGCAGCAGCTTGATCAACACCGATAAGTTCTGCGTGACCACTCCGAGCGAGCGATAGAACCCATGCAGGCCCGCTCCCAATAGCACCACCCCCACCGCAACCGTTCCTCGCGGCAGGGCATCAGAAATGGGCAGATAACTTTCCAAGGTCGTCGCCGCCAAAGCGATCGCCCCGCTGAATCCGGCCAACAGCGACACCCAGCCCGCCACAAAGCCGAGGAAAGGATGCGCGGCCCGCGAGAGGAAGACGTATTCTCCGCCCGACTCCGGAATCAACCGCACCAAACACCCGTAGCTGTAGGCCCCCGCCAACGCCACTCCCCCCCCGACCAACCACGCCGCCAAGACCAACCACGGATCGCGCAAGCTGGTCATCGTGAAGCCCGAGGTCGTGAACACCCCCGCCCCGATCATGCTGGCCACCACCAGGAAGGTCAGCGTCGAAATCCCATAGCGGCCTTCCTTTGCCATGCGCTCACTCCTTGCGGAAGACCTCCTTTCCGGCCCGCACGTGGCCGAGCGTCCACTCCCGCGACTTGCCGGGGATGCGTTCGAAATCGATCACCACCATCCCTTTCTCAACTCCGCAGGCGGCCAAGACCTTCTTCCGCCCATGAAACACCTCCCCGCTCTCCACTTCAAATCTCTTCAGCCAATCCTCCACCTTCGGCTCGGGATCGAGAACCTTCTCATTGATGCCCGGCTTCACACTTTCGCCCAAACCCTGACTCGGAGTCGCCGCCTCCTCGGCCGCCAAGGGCGCCGTCAGCGCAGCAGCCATCAACAATCCCGTCATCCTGCGGATGATTTCCATGGGCCTCATCATGAACACCCGATGGCAACCCCGCAATACAATCCATCCCGGCTCGCCCAAAACCCCCTACTGCCAATCGGCGGTATCCCAGTAAAAAGTGTTCCAGTCGCCTGGGGCGGCTGCGGTGAGCGTGCCTCCTCCGATCGCCTGCAAGAGAAGATTTCGCAGGCCGCTGAGTTCGTCACCGAGTTGTGCGGAGGCATCAATGAGATCTGAGTCGGGACACTCCGACAGAAAATTGCTGCTGCTACCGATTTGGATCAGGCTCCCACCGGAATCACGGCCGTTCAAACTTCCCGAGGCAAGATCTGCGGCCAAGGCGACCACGTCCTCTGCCTCTGAAGGTTCCGGCACCATGACGTCGCGTAAGTCCTGCGCCAGCACACACAGAAGTCCGATCGTGGCGGCATACACTCTGGCATCCCTCTCCGCCGTGAGGAGATCCCGGACGAGCGAGACGGGGATGGCGGGCGGCCCGGCCCCAAGCCCGTGGATATGCATAGGCAATTGAGGGACATTGAGATATTTCTGTTGCCTCAGTCTGTATCCGGATATTATGAGGCAGAGCCGCGACGCACGTCGCCTCCGAGAGGAGCAGGATCATCCTGACACCAATAAACCAAGATTTGACCGATGGCCTTCACACCAAGCAAAGACCACAAACGCCGGGAGCGGGAGCAAAAGAAGATGGATAAGCGCCTCGCCCGTGAGGAAGCGAAATCCGAAAAGCTCGCCGCTGACAGGGCTGCCGAGGATGCCGCCGAAGAGGAAGCCATCAAGCAGGTTGCGATCGATGCCAAGGCAAAGGAGGAAGCCGATTTTGAGGCCGAACTCGAGGCCGAAGCCAGAGGCGAGGGTGCCAGCTAGGTTTGACCTTTCCGTAAGCCCGGTGTGCCGCCAACTGCGCGATCGCTATGAAGCAAACGCCAAGCACTTGAGCGCCCGCTGTGGCTGAATGTCTTCATAACCAGATGCCCGGGGCAGTCGGCATCCGAGTCGATCGCCGGCGAACAGGTCGGTAAGAAATGACTCGTCGAGATGCGGGGCGTTGAGGCAGGCGAGGATCTGGGAATCTGAACTCGTGAGATCGGGAAGGCGGCGGACGATCTTCGCGTAATCCGTCTCCGCGTAAAAGCTGTTCCCTTGGTTCGAGGGTGGATCGATGATGATTAAATCGTAAGGGCCGCCGCGTTTGAGTTTGCCCCACGATTTGAATAAATCATGTGCAAGGTAGCTGGCACGGCGGCACGTCTCCGGCTCGAAATTGAGTTGATGGTTCCTTCTCCCCGTCGCGAGAGCCCGACTGGCCATGTCCAGATTGATGACCTCCTCCGCCCCGCCGGCAATCGCTGCCACGGAGAGCGAGCAGGTGTAGGAAAACAGGTTCAGGATCCGCTTCCCGGACGCATTCGCCCGGACCCAATCGCGACCGGGCTTCATATCGAGAAAGAAGCCGTGGTTCTGATTGCGGTCGAGAGCGAGCTGGTAGCGGAGACCGGACTCGAGAGCGACGGGATGTTCCGGAATCTCCCCGTAGACCATCCGTTTCGGAGCTTTTGGCAAGTGGCGCTCCTGCACGACGATCGCGGCGACATCCGAACTTCCCTTCGCGGCCTCGATCAAACGCTCCAAAATGACCGCGTTGTTTTCCTCCTCCCGATAAAACGTCACCAGCACCGTCGGCGCAAACCAATCGATCGCCACATGCTCCCATCCCGGAAAACACCCGCCGCGCCCATGGAGCAAACGGCAGCATTCCTGACCGAGATCGTTGAGAATGGGGAGGCGGTCCGGCATCGTCTGTGCGCAAATGATAGCCACTTCGGCCCGAAAGCGAGGCTGGAAATAAAACCCCATCCAGGGGCGATCAAGCTCGCCACTGATCAGCGGCAGCAGGCTTATTCCATCGAGCGTCTTCTTCGCCTTCCCACCGGTGATTTCCGCGAGACTGGGAAATAAATCGCGGTAGGTGACGGTCGCCTCGGCCTTCTTGCCACCAAACTTCGCGGTCATCACGGTCACCAATTACGGCGGCGGCGGCGCGAAGCTCTGCGACGATGCCGCCGCCGCACTGATCAAGCGCCCCGGCAAATAGTCTCCCAGCCCCCGTCCCCGGCTGATTCCAGCCCGGTTTCACAAATAGATGGCCGCTTCTGGCATGATCGTTTAGCGTTTAGGGTGGAATAAGACCTATCGTGAACCATGAAAACATCATCAAGCCAAACCACGCTCTTCGCCGAGAAGATTGTCGTGACTGAAGAGAAACTTGACTCTCTCGAAATCGAAATCGCGGACATCGGCCAACCCGCCGGTGCGAATCTCCGCCGCCGACTCGATGCCCTGAAAGTCGAAGAATACGCCCTCCAACGGAACTTCAGCGAAGCCCAGGAACCGGGCAAGGACACCCCCCACCGCCGGGAACAACTGGAAGCTCTCCTCCATCACATCGAACGCGAAGAAGCCTCCCTCGAACACGAAGCGGACTTCCTCCGCCAATCCGCACCGTCCTCCGTTACGGTCGCCGCCGAAGCCGGCTCCCGCTTTCTCGCCGCCATCGGCCGCGGCATGAAACGCGTCCTCAAAGGTCACCGGCCCCTCGGCCGCTCCGTCTTCGTCAACCATTCCTACGACACCCTCGTCACCCGCTACGGATTACGCAGGCCCAAGGCCAATCCCGACGAGGAAGAGAATAAGCAAGACTAGCATTGGGATCAATCTCTCGCCAGACCGTATTTTTAGGCAGAATGTCGAAGTGGGCGCTTCGCGCCACTATAGCGGCGATTGCGGCTCAGGAGAACAGATCGAAGCTCCCTCGGCAATCTCCAACAAAGTCGCTGATAAGCGTTGCGGTCTCAAATTTTGTTAGCAGGCTTAAATTTGTCGCCCCTCCCTGCGAACTTGGCCAATCCAATGGAGCCTCCGATCATCGCAACGTTGCAGGACAGGTAATCTCGCCAATCCACCGGGGCAGTCTAGCCGCCCGACCAGAGGGAGCGAGAACAGAACGAATGTTGCCCCGGGCAACCCAAGTCGACATGTGCGGTCAATGGATGCATTTCATGGTCGATGCAAAAGGTTGACACCTGAATCACCAATTTCGATGGCTTCATCTTTCATGCCCAACGTCAAAGGTCACTCGCGGCGCGTGGCGCCGCCACTTCGACTACACTTTTGGCGAACTCGTTTCTAGTAATCGTGGCAAACTCAGCGAGGTGAGATGTCGGGTGCATCCTTTTGTTCGGCGCGTTCATTCTTCCCAAATATTCGTAGTTTGAACAAATTCACTTCCTCTTATACGCAGCATTAAACAGTTCGATTTTTTGGGAAACTGCCGTGGCGATTTCTTTCAGATCGATATCCGGCAGATTATCTATTCTTCCGCTCTTCAATGACGGCAGATCGTAATCATAAAGCGTCTGCAGCCACAGAAGCGCCCCCAGCGTTGCAACGAGTTCACCAGGATGGCCTAGCTCATCATTCAGAAGTTGCTCCTTCTTTGCCCTACTCTCACCTCTTGTCTTTCGATCCATGTTCAGCAGATATTTCACACCCTGCAATTTGCCTTCGTTAAACTGATCGATGAGCTCGTAAGTTCCTAAACCATAGGGGCAGAACAAGATCTTGTTCTCTGGATACTTCTCTCTCAATTCCACAATCAAGGTATCATGAAATCGCTGACCGACAGTCTTAAGGTAGTCTAGGCGTTCTTTGTCGGCTTTGTAGAGGTGGCCCGCCCAGGCGATGGTCACCATGAATGTTGTTTCGGGGTTTTGGGCGATTGCGTAATCAAACCATTTGCCGTAGTGCTCAGCCGAGCTGTTCTCTGGCGAGTGGTATGTCATGACCAACAGATCGATCTTCTTTGTGTCGAGATGCCGCTGCCCTGCATCACGCCTCTTCTTGTTTGCCCAGAGGTTGCCCGGCGACCCGCCAGCACCGCCTGAGCGGACAAGGTATTGCTTATGCCCCACTACGGTGGAGTCGGGTATGATATTCTCCAGCTTCTCCTCGCTCGGCCAGAAAAAGCTGTGTCCCATGTATAGGCCGTTATAGCCCTTGATCTCCTTGTTTTCCTCCGCGATCAGTGGTTTTACACACAGCAGTGCAACTGCAACTATAAGGATTATGGTGCATTTCATAAGTAATAGTTTCTCTTCGCCGCCAAAATCATAAAGAAAACCCCGAGACGGATGTAATGGGGCGCTAGTGTTTCCACGTTCTCTTGCACCGAACGT
>JAPKDA010000130.1 GCA_028822695.1 Akkermansiaceae bacterium | reverse complement strand
GAGGAGGATTCCCTCTGCTCTTTCCTGTTTGCGCAGTTCAATCCCATCATCGATTCCATGCGCGGGCTCTGTGCCTGTCACAAGGTTCCGAAGGTGCAGGCATTGGTTTGCGGAGAGTCCCGACGGGGCGGGTATCCAACTCCACACAGCGTTGATTGCCTCGCTGCTACTGGCGAGGCGCTTCGTTGGCATCAGGCGGAGGTGATTTCTGACGCCGAACTCGCTCAGGCGCTGGGTCTGGCTTCCGAACAAACCAGAGATCACGCCAAATTAGGGGGCCAATCACGGAGTCGACATCCCGTGGGCTTTAGCGACCGCGGACCTCGGCAAGGGGGCAAGCTCTCTCCCTCCGGCTCCTACCTCCTCCGCCCTCGCAACCGCTCTCGCGGATCATTCGCGTCAAATTCCTCCGCGTCCCGGTATCCCAGGATCCCGTGACGTCGCAGGTTCTTAACGAAAGTCTTCGTATCATTCTTCACCTCCCGGTCGTAGGCCAAGGTCCCCAACAGACCGTCCCCGGACTCCAGCTTTTCAATCGCATCACCCGCCTTGTCCGCCACCCGGGCGATGTTGCGCACCGCCTTCGGCACATCCCGCAAAGCCGGCTCCAATTGCGCCAACTGCTCCCCCGCTTTCGCAAAGGTCGCTTCCGCCTGATCCGCCGCATTTCCCACGCTCACCATCGTCCGCTTGGCATCCGCCAGGATCGGCTTCAGACCCCCACTCGCCTCCTTGATGTTCGCCATCGCTTTCTCAAAATTCTCCATCGATGCCGCGAAGCCCGCCATCTTCTCGTCAGAAAGCAGCCCGTTGTTGATCCGCTCCACACTGTCCCCCAAGCGCACCGCCACCGTGAGAACCTCGTCGAGCGAGGCATCGATCTTCTGCAAACTCGTCCGCGCATTCCCCATCAGCACCCGCGCATCCGCCGCGATCGACTCCGCATCACCCTGAATCGCCTCCAGCCCACTCGGTCCCCCACCCTGCACAAAGGACCCTTCCCCCAATACCACCGAGGAGGGCTCATCAGGAATGGTCACCACGATCGCCTTGTCCCCCAGCAAACTCAGGGAAACGATCTGAAACACCGTGTCCGTCGGCAACAAAAGGTCCTCACGAATCGCAATCATCACCACCACCTTGCGGTTCTCCCCCAACTTCGGCTTATCCAACACCTGACCGATCTTCGCCCCACCCAAGCGCACCTCGCTCCCCTTGATCACCCCCGAGGCGTCCTTAAACTCCACTGAAACCGTGTAACTCTCCTTCGGCTTATCCCCCAATTTTCCGAACTGCAGGATCAGAATCCCCAACAAGGCCAGACCGATGAAGAGAAAGAATCCCACCATCGTTTCGCTGCGCCTGTCGCGATTAGGCATGCCCAAGTCTCTCCCCACCCGCCCCTTCTGTCAACGTAACCGGTTCAGGCACCTTCAGTAGCAACCTCACAGCCTTCCCAGCTATCCCCCGAGTTCCCCTCCAAGAAGTTCCGTAACTCCGGATCCTCCGCACTCTTGAACTCCTCCGGCGATCCCTCCCAATACACCTTCCCCTCCTTTATGAAAACGATGTGATCCGCGATGCGAAAGACACTGCGCAGCTCATGGGTGATGACAATATTCGTAATCCCCTGGTCCGCTTGCAGACACTTGATGAGGTGATCGATGGAATCCCCCGTCACCGGATCCAAGCCCGCATGCGGTTCATCATAGAGCACACAACACGGCCGCTCCACCACCGCCCGCGCCAAGGCCACCCGCTTCCGCATTCCTCCCGATAGCTCAGACGGCATCTTATCCGCCTGCCCCGGCAAACGCACGATCTCCAAGGCATCCCCAACCCGCTTCGCAATCTCCTCTTCGTCCTTGAGCCCCCCCTCCCGTAGCGGAAACGCCACATTCTCCCCCACCGTCAACGAATCGAACAAGGCCCCTCCCTGAAACATCATGCTCACCTTCTTTCGCACCCCATCGAGCTCGCGCTCCCCCATGTGCGTGATCTCCTCCCCATCCACCTCCACCGTCCCCTCGTAGGGCTGCAACAACCCGATGAAGTGCTTCACCAGCACGCTCTTCCCCCCACCCGACCCACCCAGAAGGGCCGTCGTCTTCCCTCGCGGAAAATCTACATCCACTCCCCGCAAGACATGGTTCTCCCCAAAGCGCTGATGTAAACCCCGCACTCTGATGAAGACATCATCCCCCTCACTCATCGTCACAAATTCAAGCACGCCCCACCCCCATTGCCACGCCGAATCAATACTCATTCTCCCAGGACAGGGACCGATCTCCGAGCGGTCCGGCGGCTAAAGCCCCACCTCCCCTCTCCAGTTGGACTGCGGTGGCAGCCTGCCCGCTCCGAAACCTCCTGATCTCCATAGCCCTCGGGGCGACAGAGCTTGGCAAAGGCGGGAACCCCAGCGGGCCGCCGACATCACCCCCCGCTTCCCCACGGCACAACCCCTCCCCATCCCCAATCTGCGAAAATCAGCAAAATCTGCGGACAATCTCCCTTTTCCTCTGAGTTCCGGGTTCCCGCCTCCAGTCTCTCACCTCTCAAGCTAACAACTTCCCAAACCCACAAAACCGTTTCGACTCCTCCGGCGGCTCATCCGGCACCACCCGGTCGTGATCCAAAAACTCCTCACAAACCCCAAAAAACCCCTTCTCATCGCTCACCCGCCGGATCTGATAATCAAACTCCGGCTGCAACCCCTGCGTCATGTAGCAAAGAAAACGCTTCATCATATGCACCTGCTTGTCCTCCTCAAACACCTGCCGCTCCAAGCTCGTTTCCTCCCACAAAGCCCGCACATAGCCCAATAAATCCCGCCCCGTCGGCCGCGGCATCTCGCCCTCCCCAAACGACGCTCGGATCTGATCAAACAACCACGGATTCCGAATCGCCCCCCGCCCGATCATCAAGCCCGCCGCACCAGTCTGCGCCAAATAGGCCTGCCCCGTCTCCACCGTCACCACATTGCCATTCGCAATCACCGGACAGTCCATCTCCTCCACCGCCCGCTTCACACAATCCGGATGCACCGGCGTCTGATACCGCTCCTTCACCGTCCGCCCATGAATCGTCAAGGCATCGATCCCATGCTTCTTGAATACCCCTAACAAATCTTCGAACTCCTCATGGGAATCATAACCCAACCGCGTCTTCACCGTGAATCGCCCCTCCACCGCCTCCCTCAACGCCCCGAGAATCCGGTCCACCTTCTCCGGATTCCGCAACAACCCCCCACCCGCATCCTTCCGACAAACTCCCGGCGCCGGACAGCCCAGGTTCAAATCGATCCCCGCCACCGGATGCCGCTCCAACAACTTCACCGTCCGCAACAAGGCCGGAATGTCCTGCCCGATCATCTGCGCAAACACCGGCCGCCCCGTCGGATTCTCCGTGATCGAGCGCAGGATATACTTATCCAGGATCGAGTTCTCATAGACCCGAAAATACTCCGTCACATACACATCCGGCCCCCCAAACCGCTGCATCACCCGCATAAACGGCAAATCCGTCACCGCCTGCATCGGCGCAAGCAGCAAGATCGGTCGGTTCTCTGGCAAAAAATCCTTCATCTAATTAATCCATCCAACCAACTCTGGTTCTCTTCTCCCCTTTTGTAATTTTTGTGCCTTTTTGCGGCAATTCTCTTCCCGATTAATCACAAGGGCTGAGTCTCCATCATTCCGGTCTCGGCATCTCAAACTGATCCCCCGTCTTGCAATACCAATCCGGCGACGCCATCCGCCCCAACGGCGCAAACTGACCAGGATTCAGCCGCAGCGTCTCCGGATCCAAAATCCCATCCCGCACATGCACATGATGCACCGTCCCGATCACCAAGCGATTGCTCCCCACCTCCAACGTCGACCACTCCCGGCACTCAAACGCCACCGGCGACTCCAAAATTCGCGGTGCCCCCACCAAAGTCGACGGTGCCGTATGCAACCCCGCCGCCTCAATCTCCGAAACCCCATGCTCCAATTCAGCCGCCGTCTGCACCATCGCCTCGCCGACGGTCTCATCCACCAGATTCACCACAAACTCCTTCGTCTCCCGGATGTTCCGCGCCGTATCCTTCGGCACCGCCGGCACCCCCCGTGCCGCATCACTCTTGTTCCCAGGTGCAAACGCCACGATCGGCGGATTCGATCCAAACACATTGAAAAACGAAAACGGCGCCGCATTCACCCGCCCCGTCCCATCCACCGTCGTCACCCAAGCAATCGGCCGCGGCGTCACCAAAGACGCCAACACCTTATACCGTTCCCCCGGCCGCAGCGTATTGAAATCAATCTCCATGCGCTAGACCTACAGGCCCCGGGCTCATCCGGCAAGGCCCCCCGTGGCGTGACCTGCCTGCCCTCCCTAGCGCTTCGCGAAGGATGGGTCTCGGTCACGGGCCTTCTCCCCGCGTAGCGGATGAACTGCGTTCTTTCGGCGATTTCGCCGTCTCTCCCACCTTCCCCTCTCCTAATACCAAAACCGACCGCCACGATGAAAACCACGGCCCTGAGCGACTTGATGGCCACGACGCCACTCTCCGTGACATCGTTGTCCACCTCGGAGAGCCCCCCTCACTCCGGAATCTCATTCAACGTATAATACCCATCCGCGTGCCACAGCTCCTCACCACCCTTCGACCGCAAACCCGCTGAATTCAAGTGATGCACGTGCCCCTTCACGAGGCCCTCGATCACCAAACGCACCGACATCCCGTCGCCACCAACCACGACATCCTTGATCACCGGCACCGCCTGATCCACTTCCGGACTGCCATAGTCCTTCTGATAAATATAGGTCCACGCCGCCATCTTGTAGGAATCCTTGTTCCCCGCCGTCTTGGGGTCCACTGGCTTGGTAAAGGTCAACTCACTCCCCGCCAGGGGCGGAAACTGACCATTGTTCATGCCCTTGCCATCCGGCGCATGACAGGCCCCGCAATAGGTCTCATAGAGAACCTTCCCGTCCTGTGCCGCCGCCGTGCCGCTGATCAGCGCGACTCCCAGTGCTTGTAAAATCCATCTCCTCATAAGTGTGGCCTGCGCTACGCGCGATTCAGACGAGATCTGACAAGTTTACGCGAATTCCTTTTCAAAGGCCGCAGAGCAACCGTTACGATTCATGGTCCAAGACCAAATCCTCTCCGCCGCCCTCCGCATAGCCCGTGACGAAAATTGTTAACCCTTCCTCCAGCCCAAACCGATTTCCTCCAAGAATCCATCCGCAGCCGCCTCATCGAGTCGTTGCACCGCGAAGTAGTGCACTCGGGCTACCTCCCGCAGCGAAAGGAATGCGGCCCTACTCCCCGGTCACGGAAGGCAGGACCTGATAGAAGTTCTTCCCTGCCGGCAAGGTGCCGGCCGGGATGAGCAGCAACCCTTGATCCGTCTCGGCCCGCTGATAGTTCATCAGAGTCTCGCCTGTTTCCAGATCGAGCGTCTCGCTCACTCCATAGAACATCCCGCGGTTCTGCCACCAGGTCAGCTCCATGTCGCCGTTGCCCTTCCGCACAATGGCCACTTGCTCCGCGGAGTGTGTCGCAATACTTCCATCGTAGTACTTCTTCGCCAGCTCCCAGGCGGCCTTGCCGATCTCGGAACCCATGATGCGGCCCGGACCATCGTCGGGAGCCACGTGAATGCCGCCATACAAGCGCGAGATTCCGGCCTGATCCGCCGCGTCGTAATACGAACACCACTGCAAGGTCACATCCGTGCTTGGCCCTTTCTCAAATTGCAGCGAGTTGGCCAGAACCGTGTGACTCCCCAGTCCACCAGGGAAATAGGGACTCCCGGTCATCGCGGTCAGCACTTCCGCCGCAGCCCGACTGAAGCCACTGTGGCCCGACACATAGCCGGCAAAGGCCGGCGTCACAAAGGTGTCCCGTTGATAGGGCAACCAGTCTCCCGCAAGAATCCATTCTGCACCGGTGTATTCGTTCTCCGGATCATCCG
>JAPKDA010000129.1 GCA_028822695.1 Akkermansiaceae bacterium | reverse complement strand
AGCAGCGGGAGCGTTTCTGAATGATCGAGAAGGAAGAGAGGAGTCTGTGAGTTGAGGGGAATGGGAGGGGGCCCTGAACTTTCTGGTTTCAAGATAGGGGATGGGGGCAGCCTATTATTCCACGTGGAACAATTTTGGGTTGAGCGGACAGGGGGAGAGACTCGGTTCGAAAGATCGATGCGTCTCAGATTCGATTGGACTTGAGAGGGGAGGGGGACCTTCCCTTCGTCATCCTGGAGGGATCAAACCCACTGGCGCGGGGGTATCGTCCCTGCACTCCTCAACCTCCAGCCAATGGTTGTGGATCCCACCACGATGGGGAAAATGATCAGGACCAAGGCCGCCGGGCTGACATCGATGAGCTCCGATGGGGCCCCTGGAAGAATGTTCACGCTGTTACGCCTCCAAGTGCGCAGGAGCGGCACAGGCCGCATCGTGAGAAGTTCGTGAGGACTCGATGCCGATCGATCCTGGATCGCTTTGTTCAGAAACCACCGCGGCGCCTCTTCACTCTTGCCATGAGACGGCTTTCCGAGACGGCTTGCTTCTCCTTGAATCGAAACCAAAGGACTCCGCCGAGAACAGGAAAGAGGGCAATCAGAAGGACGAAGACAACCCGAATTCCAATGCTTTGTGATCGCTCCTGAAGGCAATCCTTGATCACCCAAAGCGAGAAAATGACGACAAGTGGAACGAGGACCCACTGAACGAGATCGATGAAGTCCGCACTCATGGAAACCTATTCTTCGGTGGCTGCTTGTCTCCGTTGCTTCTCAAGCCAGATGGCGAGAAGCGCGACATCGGCCGGGGTGAGCCCACTAATTCGACCGGCCTGGCCGAGAGTTTGTGGACGAATTTCTGACAGCCGTTGTTGGGCCTCTCGCTTCAATCCGTTGATTGAGGAGAACTCTGCGTCACTCGGAATGACCCAGCTGTCCCGCTTGGACAAGCGCTCCACCTGCTGGCGTTGGCGCTGCAAATGACCAGCGTGGCGGAAGTCGGTTTCGATGAGTGGCCAGTATTGATCCTGAAATTTTCCTCGGATGGACTCAGGAAGATTCGTCCATGAATTCTCTTCGCGGCGGAACCAATGATCCAACTTGATTCCCTCGTGATTGGTCTTGGGCACGACCTTGGCCGCCTCCTCCATGGCCGCCAGTTTCTCTCGGCAATGCTCGACTCGGTCTCCTTCGACTAGACCAATATCTGCAGCCTTTGGAGTGAGGCGTTGGTCCGCGTTGTCATGTCGCAAGAGGAGCCGGAACTCGGCACGGCTCGTGAACATGCGGTACGGTTCTGTGCACCCCTTGGTCACCAGATCGTCGATCATGACGCCTAAGTAAGCTTCGTCCCGCCCGAGGACGAGAGGTGGCCGGCCTTGCACTTTGAGTGCTGCGTTGGCGCCGGCGAGGAGCCCCTGTCCAGCAGCTTCCTCGTATCCGGAGGTGCCATTGATTTGGCCGGCAAAGTAGAGGCCCTCCACCAGTTTTGTTTCGAGGGTGGGGGAGAGCTGGGTGGGTGGACAGTAGTCATACTCGACGGCGTAACCTGGTCGAATGATCTCTGCATTCTCGAGACCCTCGATACTCCTGATAAAGGAGAGTTGGACTCCGTAGGGGAGGGAAGTGGAGACGCCATTGATGTAGTATTCCAAGGTGTGTCGACCCTCTGGTTCGAGGAAAATCTGGTGTCGCGACTTCTCCGCAAAGCGGACCACCTTGTCCTCGATCGACGGACAGTATCGTGGGCCAACGCCCTCGATCTTCCCCGAATACATGGGTGACTGATCGAGGTTGTTTCGGATGATCTGGTGGGTGTTCTCGTTGGTCCAGGTGTGCCAACATGGAACTTGTTCCACGTGGAACGCTTGATCTCCCCAAGAATTCAAGGTAAATTGATCATCAGGGCCGGCGAGAATGTTTTGCGCTTCGAAGCTGAAGAGAATTGGGGGGGTGTCTCCTTCCTGGCGTTCGCACTTGGAGAAGTCGATCGACCGTCCGTTGAGGCGGCAGGGGGTGCCTGTCTTGAAGCGGTCGATTTCGAAGCCAAGCTCGGCGAGGGAGTCACTGACGGTGGAAATGCCGTCGCCCATGCGCCCCCCTTTTTGGTTTTGTAGCCCGACATGCATGAGCGCCTTCATGAAGGTCCCCGCACTGACGATGACGCTGGATCCAGAAATCTCCATTTGGAGTGAGGTCACCACTCCACGGACCCGATCGGCCTTCACCAAGATTTCGTTAGCGCTGCCCTGATGTAAATCGATGTTCTTGTCGGCCTCAATCTCTGCCTTGGCACGAAACTGATAGGCCTTCTTGTCACATTGGGCGCGGGGGGCCTGGACGCTCGGTCCGCGGCCCGAATTGAGGAGACGCCATTGGATGGCCGTGGCGTCGGTGTTCAATCCCATGAAGCCGCCCAAGGCATCGATCTCGCGGACCATATGTCCCTTTCCGAGTCCACCGATCGCTGGATTGCAACTCATCTGCCCGATCGTATCCAGGTTCTGAGTGAGCATGGCGACTTGGGCGCCCAGACGGCTAGCTGCCAAGGCGGCTTCGATGCCGGCGTGGCCGGCGCCGATGACAATGACGTCATACTTCTTTGGGTAACAAAACATGGGTCTTGGAGGGCCGCAGACGGTAGCAGGGCCCGTCCTGATGACAAGTCTGCCTTCGCCCCGCCTTTTGGGGTGCGGAGGCCACACGGGGGTCTTGGGCCCCCAATTCGTTCCACGTGGAACAAATGACCCCAAGGGGCGGTGCGTGGTCTTGTGCTCTGGCCTTGGGGCCCCCGGGCTCGACCCAGATGGGTCGATGTCCACAATCTATAGCTACTATAGATCTAGTATTTATATGGATGGATGGATGGATCGGGAGCGTTGGTCAGGGGCGGGGGAGCGCCTGTCCCGGGCAGGGGAGGGCAGCGGAATTGAGGGGTGAAGATGACAAAAAAAACCTACAAAGCTCTCATTGTCAGCAAGATAGGATAAAATGGGCCCGGGTTCTTGTGGGGCGGGCCTCTTCCGAAGGGCTGAACGAATCGGCGTTTTTTTCTATGGTTTGGGCGAAGAAGCCATAGGATCCCGCGATGCAACAGCGAGCTCCTCTCGTCCTCTTGATTGTTCTCTTGGTAATCTTTCGCCTTCTGGGCGCGGTGTCGCCAGAGGCGTTTCCAAATTTTCAACCTCTTGCCGCAGTCTTCTTTTGTGCGGCGGCTTTCTTCGGTTGGCGGATGCTTTGGGTGCCGGCCGTGGCCTGGCTGTTGACCCTTCCGTTGACCAATGGGATGCAGGGTTTTGGATGGAGCCCCTCGGTGTTTGTGGCGCTACTTGGGCTGGTTTTGGCGGTCTGGATTGGATGGGGTTTTCGCCAGAAACGAGCGCTTCTTCCCATGCTGGGCGGCGCGGCCCTCTGTGCCATCATTGGCTTTTTTGCGATGAACTGCCTGAGTTGGCTGATCCTTCCCGACTACCCGAAGACATTTTTAGGCTTCGTGCAGGCTCAATGGACCGGGGCCCCGCACCATGGCCAGCCGACCTGGGTTTTCCTTCGGAATCCGCTCATGGCAAACGTGCTATTTACAGGGCTGTTTGTGTTGGGTCAGCGACGAATGGGCGTTGAGACAGCCCCAGAGCCGCTTCCGGCCCCGATAGAGCGCTAAGAAACAACCTTGCCCGAACAGCCCCTCGCGGCTATTCCCGCCCCGCAGCAGCGCCGCTATCCGCCATGTCTGGAAACGCCGACACAAATTTTGCCTCTCTGGATTTCGCCAGTTCGCCGATCAACAGCTCCCTGACCCCGGAGGACAAGATCGGGATCTACCGGGATATGTTCCGGATTCGGCGTTTTGAGCACACCGCTCTCGCCCAATATCAGAAGCCCAATAAGATGGGGGGCTTTCTCCATCTCTACAACGGGCAGGAGTCCGTGGCAGTGGGGACGGCCTCCCTGTGTGGGGAACATGACCATTTGATCACCGCTTACCGAAACCACGGCCACGCTTTGGCGGTGGGCATGGGGATGAACGAGTGCATGGCGGAGCTCTTTGGAAAGGCCGATGGCTGCTCGAAAGGAAAGGGTGGTTCGATGCACTTTTTCGCGCCTGACAAGAACTACTGGGGCGGTCACGGGATCGTCGCCGGTCAGACCCCCCTCGGCTTGGGCTTGGGTTACGGACTGAAATACAAGGATTTGCCGGGGTGTGCGCTGACTTTTCTCGGGGATGGAGCGATCAATCAGGGAGCCTTTCATGAGTCCCTGAACCTCGCCGCCCTCTTTGAGGTCCCCGTGGTATTCGTCATCGAGAACAACGGTTACTCAATGGGAACCTCCCAGCGTCGCTCGAGTGCCTACAAGGATTGTCTGGCCCAACGGGCCGAGGCCTACGATATGGCCTGGGACTTGGTGAATGGTGAGGATGTTTACGAAGTCCGGGCGAAGACTCACATCGCCATGGAGCGGGCCCGCAAGGAGCGGCAGCCCACCTTGCTGGAAGTTGATACCTATCGCTACTACGGACATTCAGTGGCCGATGCGAATGCGCAGAAATACCGCACTCCGGAGGAGATCAAGCGCTACAAAACTGACCATGATCCGCTGAGGCTTTGGAAGCAACGCCTTCTTGATGAGGGGGTTATGACTGAAGAGTCGGCCAAGGAGATCGAGGACGCAGCCAAGAAGGAGGCCACCGATGCCGTTGCTTTCGCGGAGGCCTCACCCCCTCCCACCGTCGAATCCATCATGGAGGACGTCTACTGGGAGTCCGACAACAATACCGAGTCCAGCAAGATCGGTCGCCACTTCTTCAACGACTGAATCTGTCTACGAAGATTCTAGTATTTAGCAGACACCGCCAACCATCATGCGAGAACTTTCCTACCGCCACGCACTGCGTGAAGCATTCGACGAGGAACTCACCCGGGACGAAAATGTCGTTCTGATGGGCGAGGAGGTTGCCCAGTACAACGGAGCCTACAAGGTCACCGAAGGTCTCTGGGAGAAATGGGGCGACAAGCGGATCGTGGACACTCCGATTTCCGAAGCGGGATTTATCGGAATGGGACTCGGAGCCTCCATGCTGGGTCTTCGCCCGGTGATGGAGCTGATGTTCTGGTCCTTTCACAGCGTGGCCTTTGACCAATTGGTCAATAATGCCGCCAATGTCCGCTACATGTCGGGAGGGCTGATCAATTGCCCCATCGTAGTACGCGGACCTGCCAATGGCGGGACCAACGTCGGAGCGACCCATTCTCACGTTCCGGAGGCTCTTTTCGCGGCATTTCCGGGCCTGAAAGTCTGCGCTCCGTCAACTCCAGCTGACGCCAAGGGTCTCATGAAGACCGCAATTCGGGACAATGACCCGGTCTACGTCATGGAGAACACCGTCCTTTACGGCAACCTTGGTCCCGTTCCTGAGGCCGCGGATGGCGATCATTTGGTGCCTCTGGGCTTGGCTGATGTGAAGCGGGAGGGGTCTGACGTCTCGCTGATTGCTCACGGACGCTCTGTGCTGCATGCCTTGGAAGCGGCAGAAGTCCTTCAGAATGAGCACGGCATTTCGGCTGAAGTTGTCGATCTGCGCTCAATCCGCCCCTTGGACCAAGAGACGATCCTGAAGTCTGTGATGAAGACCAACCGGGCGGTCTTGGTAGATGAGTCCAAGGCGTTTGGTGGTGTTTCCGGCATGGTGGCGACCCTGATTCAGGAGCATGCCTTTGATTCTCTGGATGCCCCTGTGAAGCGGGTCTGCTCCCTGGATGCCCCAGCCATCTACTCTCCTCACGTTGAAGATGATCAACTTCCGAATGCGAAACGGGTGGTTGAGAAGGTTCTCACAATCGCCTGATCAGGGCTGGACAAGCCCCCCGAGTTTCTGGTTGCATCACGTTTCCGCACTTCTACCACCCTATATACTGATGAAATCAATTGCTTTTCTTACGGCGGCCATCGCCATGATGATCTCTCTCAACTCCTGCTGTTCGTTACCG
>JAPKDA010000128.1 GCA_028822695.1 Akkermansiaceae bacterium | reverse complement strand
GGCCGGGGCCGGAGCCGGAGCCGGAGCCGGAGAGTGGGGCACGGATGTACCGTCGGGGTTGGCAGCCGGAGCCAATTTATTCGGTGCGCTGCCGCCGTTCCCTGTGGTGACGAGGGAGGACGAACTTGTCTTGTTCAGGATGTCGACGAGCTTTTGGAGTTCCTTGCCCATCTCTGCGGCATCGGCAAAGCGGAGGGAGGGGGTGGGATGGGTGGCGCGGCGGATGATGCGGTCGAAGCGTGGATCGACTTTCGCCATTTGCGAAGCGGGGACGTATTTGGGGTCGGGGATTTTGCCGGTGAGGGCTTCGTAGAGGATGACGCCAGTCGCGAAGACATCGGATCGTTTACTGAAGTTGGAGCCCGCCTGCATGAGTTCCGGGGCGGCGTAGTCGGGGGTGCCGAAGGCGAGTTCCTCGCCGTCACGGCCTTCCACTTGACTGGCCAGGCCGAAGTCGCCGATCTTCGGTCGAGCTTTGAGGTCGAGGAGAATGTTGGCGGGTTTGATGTCGCGGTGGAGGATGCCGGCTTCGTGTGCGTGGGCGAGGCCTTCACAGATTCCGAGGACGAGGCGGGCGGCTTCCTTCTGTTCGATGGCCTTTTTGTTGATGGAGTAGTAGAGCGAGTTGCCCGGAATGTACTCCATGACGATGTAGAGCATTCCTTCCACCTCACCAAAGTCGTAGACGCCGACGAGGTTGGGGTGGTTGAGTTTGGCCATGGCCTTGGCCTCAGCCTCGAACTGTTTCCGGAACTCGGCCTCTTCCCCGAACTCCATGGGGAGGATTTTGATGGCGACTTCGCGGTCGAGGGAGCGCTGGCTGGCCCGGTAGACGGCACCCATGCCACCCTTGGCGATGAAGGCGGTGATGTGGTAGGCCGGGAGGAGTTTGGCGAGCTCCTCGAGCTCAGGGGGGGCAAATTGATGGTCGGCAGACATCGGGCTTCGTCAGCAGGAGCGGCACAGCCCCTGATTTCGGTGGAAAAGATGGAGTTGAATTCTTGAAAAGGGAAGCCGGGAGTGGCTGGTTGTCGGCAGATGGACGATACAGAAGTCTGGGAAGCAATAGGTGCGGAGGGGTTTGGCCGCATTTCAGGGGCATTTTACAAGCGTGTGAAGGAGGACGGGGTGCTCGGGCCGATGTATCCGGAGGGGGATTGGGAGGGGTCCGAAGCGCGGTTGAGGGGCTTCCTCCTCTTTAGATTCGGGGGGGTGATGGATTATGTGGAGGAGCGGGGGCACCCTCGGTTGAGGGCGAGACACATGCCTTTCGCGATCGGGGAGGTCGAGCGGGACCGCTGGGTCGAGTTGATGGGTGAGGCGGTGCGCGAGGCTGAGGTGCCGGGTGAGGCGGCGCAGGCCTTGATGACCTTTTTTGCGCAGGTGGCGGATTTCATGCGAAACCGCTGATCACTCGACCCTGATGACGTCGCCACCTCCCGACATCCGTGCTCCCTCGGTGAGGATCTTGATGAACTTGTCGTCGGTCATCTCACCGAATTTGAGGGTGATGGTCTTCGCCGATGCGGTGAGGGTCTCCGCTTCGATGGTCTTGCCCGCAGTATTGGTGAAGGTCCTCGCGCTGGCCGGAATGGCCAAGAGAACGCAGAGGGTAAGGAAGGCGCGGAGATTCATGATGATGTAGTTACGGAGTGATGGCAGGTGATTTATTCGAAATCGGCTGATATTTACGTGGCAGGTCCCGGTGGAGAGATGGACTTTGCCAGTGAGTTTACGCTGAGGATGAGGGAGTCGCAAGGGTCACCGGATCGCTGGTCAAGTGGGGGGTGCTCGTCTATGGTCCGCCGCAAGACGAATGGAAGACGTGCAATATTGGGTGATTGGCGGGACCTTGTCGTTGTGTGCAATCGCGTTTTTCTTCGTGATGGTGCCGCGGTATGCGTTCCTTCATGTGGGGTCGGGCAAGGTGCCGCCGTTGCCGAAGGGCAAGGTGCCGGTCGCGGGCTTGCAGTTGTTTGATGCCCTGGGGGTCGGTTTGTTCTTCGGGATCTATGCGATGATGTGGTTCGCCAGTGTGGGCGCGGATACTGAAGAGATGGAATTGACGGCGCTTCTGGCGTCGACGCAGTTGGTGTTCCAGGGGTTCATTATTGGCCTAGTGGCGGTGATTCTTTGTTGGCGGGTAAATTTAGTGGAGTTCATGGGGATGAGATGGAAGAGGTGGTATCTTGCTCCGATTTTGGCGATCCCGATCATCATGATCGTCTACAGTTTTACGGCCTTGTTGATGACGATGGGTTTCGCGGAGTGGGTTGCGCAGCTGCAGGGTTTTGAAACTGCTGATGAAGCGCAGCAGGATGTGGTGAAGATGATGAAAGAGAACAAGGATCCGCTTCTCTTTGTGGTCTTGGCGATTGTGGCTTGCGTGGGTGCGCCGTTGTCAGAGGAGATTGTGTTTCGTGGATATATTTATCCGGTGGTGAAGCGGTTCACGAACATTCCGATCTCGATCATTTTCAACGGGCTCCTTTTTGCGGCGATCCACGGAAACCTGGCGGCCTTGCCAACCCTCTTTTTCTTGGGGGTGATTTTGGCGGCGGCGTATGAACTGTCGGGGTCGCTTTGGCTCCCGATTGCCATTCATGCGGCTTACAACACGGTTTCGGTGATCTTGATGAAACTGATGACCCTCTATCCGGAGTGGTTTGAGGAGATGGCGGGAAAGCAGGCTTGGTTTGTGTTTTAAAGATGATGACTCCTCGACAGTTGGGTGAGGATGCCTTGGTGGATCGTTTAACGGTGTTGCTGGCGTCGGGGCCGGGGGTGTTGGAGGGGCCGGGGGATGACTGTGCGGTAGTGGAGGGGCCGGGGGATGGCTGGGTGACGGTGTTGAAGACGGATTGTTTGGTGGAAGGGGTGCACTATCTGCCGGGGACGCCGGGAGAGAAGGTGGGATGGAAGGCGGTGGCGCGGGTGGTGAGTGATTTTGCGGCGATGGGTGCGGAGCTTGGGCATTTGTTGGTGACGATGGCGGTGCCGGGGGACCGGGAGGTGGAGTGGTTGGAGGGACTTTATCGGGGGATGAATGAGTGTGCGGTGCGATTTGGTGGATCGATCGTAGGTGGTGAAACGAGTTCGTTGCCGGAGGGGGTGCCCTTGTTGATTTCGGTGGCGGGATCGGGGCGCGTGAAGCGGGACGGTTGGGTGAGGCGGGGGGATGGGAAGCCGGGGGATGGACTTTACGTGACTGGTCGATTGGGCGGATCGATTCGTGGCAAGCATTTGGAGTTTTTGCCGCGGATGGAGGAGGCGCAGTGGTTGGTGGAGCACTGTGCGTTGCGGGCGATGATGGATCTTTCGGATGGGCTGGCGAAGGATTTGCCGCGGATGGCGAAGGCGAGTGGTTGCGGGTTTCGGTTGGAGCGGGAGGCGGTGCCGTGCACGGATGGGGTGGGAGTGGAGGAGGCGTTGGGAGACGGGGAAGATTACGAGTTGTTGTTTGCGGTGGAGGACGGCGGGGATTGGGAGAAGGAGTGGGCGGAGCGATTTCCGGATTTGGAGGTCACGCGGATCGGGGAGTTGTGTGAGGGGGAGGCGGGGAGTTTGGATGGGGGCTGGGATCACTTTGGGAGAGGTTAGGACCCGGAGGTCGGAGGGGTAATTAAGGCTTCTTAAATAATAGGCTTTCGGGATTCGTTGGGGCGGGGTATTGATAAGGGCCCTTACTGTTAAGCGGTTCACCCTGTTTGTATGAAAATGCTGTTTGTCCCTGCTGTGGCGTGGTGTGTCTCCGCGTCTTGTTTTGCTCTCACGGAAGAGGCTGTTCTTCCATCGATTTTGGTTCCTGTGGCGACAGAGGTCGTCGAAGCGCTTCCGGAGAAAGGGCCGCGGCCCGGACCTGGGGACCAGTTGGATGGGTTGCGCAAGAAACTCGGGGGACTGGCGGAAAGTTTGGAGGAGACAATGAAGGTGGTGGAGGAGATGGCGCGTCAGCGTGATGTGGCTCGGGAAGAAGCGAAGAAGAGTCGGGTGGCGCAGCGGATGGCGATGGAGGAAGCGGCGAAGTTGAGGGCTTCTTTGGAGGAGGCGCGCAAGGGTGAGAAGGATTGGAAGCGGAAGTCAGAGAAGCTGGAGGAGAAGGTAAAGACGGGTGCAATGGCGCACGAGGAATTGCAGAAGTTTCGTGGTGAGTTACAGGGGGCGTTGAAGGAGTTTACGGCCTTGAAGGGTGATCTCGGGAAAGCGCGAAGTGAGATTCAAGATCCTGTTGAGCGGGCCGAGTTGAAGAGGCAGGTTACTCAATTGAGGGGTGAGCAGACGCGGATGGGAGCGGAGGTCGAGATGACCTTGAGTGAAAAGAAGAAGGCTGAGGAGAAGAGCTCGGCGATGCAGGCCGGATTGGAGAAGAAGCTGCAGGCTGTGATGGCGGAGTTGAAGGAGGCCAAGGAGCAGTTGCAGCACATGGCGAAGATGAAGATCGAGAAGGATGCGGCGCTGAATGATCAGGATTCGATGAGGAAGGAATTGGCGGAGGTTTCCGGGCGGGCGGCGAAGATGAAGATGGGCTTTGAGGCTGATGAGCGAGGCTGGATCGAGGAGGAAAAAGAGAGGGAGAAGATGCTTTGTTCGCTTGAGAAAAAGCTGGTGATGACCGTGAAGCAGCTCAAAAAGGAGGAAAAAGCGCAGGAGGAGCGACAGGCTGAGTTGACTGCGATGAGGAAGTCCCATGCGGAGAAATCAGCGCTCTATGATAACGCGGAGGCGAAGATTGCGGCGATGAAGAAGGACGCCGAGAAGCCGCATCAGGCGCTGAAGCGATCGGAGGAGTCGCGTCGGAAGGTGATGGAGCAGGTGAAGGCGGCGAATGCCGCGGCGGGGAAGATCAAGGTTGAGATGGCGACGCTGAAGAAGGCGAAGGCCGGGTTGGAAGAATTGCTCTTCAGGAAGGCCGACGAGGTGCGGGAGTTGAAGGCGAAACTGAAGAAGGCGGGGAAGGAGTAGGTGCTCTGATCGGGGAAGGGGAGAAGAGGGCGGGAAGTGCGGCTAGCGGCGGGGGAGTTAGACATGACCGCTACGGTCACGCTACGGTTAGACGTAGGGGAGGGCGTCAGCGACGGACTCGATGGAAGACTTGTTGTCGAGGAGTTCGGCGATGGGGTCCCATTCGCCGGCGGTGAGGGAGTGGCGGGCCGAGTCGGCCATGGTGATGGGGAAGCTTTGGTCGCCGTAGGTGACGGTGAGGGATTCGAGGTCGATGGTAAGTTCGGTGTCGGGGGCTGCCTCGATGGCGGCGCCGAGGGCGTTGATGTCTTCGCGTGAGGCGGCGACGCAGGGCATCCCGAGGGTGGTGGAGTTGCCGAAGAAAATTTCTGCAAAGGACTCGGCGATGACGGCGCGGAATCCGGAACGGTAGATGGCCTGAGGGGCGTGCTCCCGGGAAGAGCCGCAGCCGAAGTTGGAACCGCTGAGCATGATGGCGGAGCCGGCGAAGCGCGGATCGTCGAGGGGGTGGCCGGTGGGGGTGCCGTCGGGATCGAAGCGGACGTCGTAGAAATGGGTGCCGGCAAGGTCGTCGAAGGTGACGCACTTCAGGTAGCGGGCCGGGATGATGCGGTCGGTATCGATGTCATCGCCGGGAACGTGGACGGCGGTGCCTTTGACGGAGGTGATTTTTGCGAGGGACATGGTTGGGGAAAGTGATTGGTTATTGGTGATCCGTGATCAGGAGGGGAAGTGGGGGGAGAGGTAGGGGGATTGGAGAGGGGGGGCAAGTGTGGAATAGCTGGGTTACTCGAAGAATGGGGTAATTTTGTAGCCTTTTTTGGTGAGGAGGTCCTGGACAGCGAGGTTGCCGGTGTAGTGGGCGGCGCCGACGGCGAAGAAGTGGGATTTTCCGGGATCGGCTTTCATGAACCTGTCGGCTTTGTCGACCATGCCGATGTTGCGGTTGTCGAGGAGGGGGTGATTGCCGCGGTGTCGATGAGTGGGTTATTGACGGAGAGAGGGTGGGCGATTGATGGGGGAAACGGTGTCTTCGTGACTAAATCGACTGGCGACAATAATGGCTGGAAGACTTTTGAGATATTATCAGGCGGTGAT
>JAPKDA010000127.1 GCA_028822695.1 Akkermansiaceae bacterium | reverse complement strand
ATCTTTAGTCCGCCCCACCCTTCCAGCCTCTCCCACCTCCGACATCCTCTTCGCCCAATCCCAATTCGCAGTTCCCCTCCCTCCCCAGTTCTGTTCATTCTGTCTCTCTTCTTCCCCCAATCACTGATAACCAATAACTGATAACCGATGCGCAGCATCATCACCTCCAAAACCGCCACCCTCATCGAAGCCCTGCCCTACCTGCAGCGCTTTCGCGGAAAAACGTTTCTCATCAAGATGGGCGGCTCCGCCATGGAGGACCCCGAGCTCGTCAGCTCCGTCATGCGCGACATCACCTTCCTCGAGGTCGCCGGCATCAACCCCATCATCGTCCACGGAGGGGGCAAAGCCATCTCCGCCGCCATGTCCGACGCCGGACTCAAAGCAAAGTTCGTCGGCGGCTTCCGCATCACCTCCCCCGAAGCGATCAAGATCGTCGAGCAAACCCTCCACGGCACCATCAACCCCCACCTCGTCAAACTCATCAACGACCACGGCGGCCGAGCCACCGGCATCCCCGGCACCGGCGTCTTCCAAGCCAAACGCATCCAAGGCATCGACGACAACGGCCAAGCTGCCGACATTGGCCGCGTCGGGGAAGTGCTCTCCTGCCTCACCGATGACATCCTCTACGCCGTCACCTCCGACATCGTCCCCGTCATTACCCCCCTCGGCTCCGAAGTCGACACCGGCAAGGCCCTCAACATCAACGCCGACCTCGCCGCCGCCGCTCTCGCCTGCACCCTAATACCCGCCAAGCTCGTCTACATCTCCGACGTCCCCGGCCTCCTCCGCGACCCCAAGGATCAAGACACCCTCATCCCCACCCTCACCCGCGCCGATGCCGACGGCTACATCGCCGATGGCACGATCTCCGGCGGGATGCTCCCCAAAGTCCGCTCCGCCCTCGACGCCCTCGACGCCGGCGTCCAAAAAGTCCACTTCATCGACGGCCGCACCCCCCACTCCCTCCTCCTCGAAATCTTCACCCAAGAAGGCAGCGGCACCCAAATCATCGAAACCCTGGCCTGACCAGCCCGCCCCCCGTAGCGCTTCGCGAAGGATGGGTCCCGCTCACAGGCCTCCCCAACAGTAAGGCGACAGTCTCGGTCGCCTCTAAACCCTCCGCCGCCAGGCGCAAGTCCCTCAGGGCACCAAGCCACAACCGACAACACCCTTCCCCATGAAGACCCTCTTCATCATCCTCGGCGGCGGCCTGATCTTCCTCGGTGCCCGGGGACTCGGCTCCCGACCCACCACCGTGGATGAGCAAAAACTCCTTCTCAATCTCTCCTCCAACTTCCGCCCCGACTACCTCGACCAGTTCTCCCTCACCCGCTGCGAGAGCTCCATGGCAAAAACCAACCTCGATGGCAGCTTGGAACTCGAACTCTTGTTGGAACCGATCATCGCAGAGTCAACAACCCGATAACAGGACACGGACAACCTCTCTCCCATGACCCTTCCACGCCTACTCCTCACCACCCTCCTCTTCGCCCTCCCCACAAACGCCGAGGACATCAAGACTAACCCCGCCGCCCTCCACGAACGCGGCGTCGAACACTTCTACGCCGCCCGCATTCCCGAAGCCATCGCCGACTGGGACCGCGAAATCGCCCTCGTCCCATTCCGCGCCCCCTACCACTGGCAACGTGGACTCGCCCTCTACTACGCCGGCGAATACGAAAAAGGTGTCGCCCAGTTCGAATCCCACCAAAAGGTCAACCGCAACGACGTCGAAAACGCCGCCTGGCACTTCCTCTGCGTCGTCCGCGCCAAAGACAGCTCCGTCGAAAAGGCCCGCAAGAAACTCATCCCCATCGCCGGCGACTCCCGAGTCCCCATGAAGGAAGTCCACAACCTCTTCGCCGGTAAAGGCACCGCTGTAGACGTCCTCGCCGCCGCCAAAAAGAACGCCGCCGGCGACCGCCTCCGCAACCAACTCTGCTACGCCCACCTCTACCTCGGCCTCTACTACGAAGCCCTCGGCGAAAAGCAAAAGTCAGCCACCCACATCAAGCTCGCCGCCGTCGACTACAAGATGGACCACTACATGGGCAAAACCGCCCAAGTCCACCACAAGCTTCGCACCAAGTAAAACGTGGTGCCGGCCTCCGCCCGGCAAAACAAAGTTGCAATCATTCCTTCCTCCTCCGCACTTTTCCCATTCGGCAATCTTGACAACCCCCCCCTCTCTCCGGCATCACCCCCTCTATGCCCAACGGCACACAGCTCATCAAACCATGGCGGAACGTCGCGATCATCCGGTCGCAGCGCGTCTCTCTGGATTGATGAACTGACATTCATCCCGGAGGCGCCGCGCGAACCGCCCCTGGAAGCTCTTCCCTCGCGCTTTCTCTGACGTTTCCCGTGTAGCCCCGGCCTTCCACCGGAACCATGCACAGCCAAACATCCACCAACGAGACCCGTGGCGTCGTCCTCATGATGACGTCCGTCCTCCTCTTTGCCGTGAACGTCCTCGTTATCCGTGGACTCGCCCTTCACATGCCCGGAATCGATGGCTGGATGGCCTCCCTCTTCCGCAGCATCGCCGGTTTCATCGTCGTCATCCTCTGCTTCAGCCGAGGCGGTAACCTCTCCCTGCACCACGTCTTCACCAACCCCCTCCTCACCCTCCGCGGCATCCTCGGCTCCATCGCCATCGTCCTCTTCTACATCACCGTGGTCCACCTCGGCGCAGGCCGCGCCGTCGTCATCAACCTCACCTACCCGATGTTCGCCGCCATCATCGCCACCCTCTGGCTCCGCGAACCACTCCGCCCCCTCACCTTCGCCTGGATCGTGACAGGCTTTGCCGGGCTGTGCATCTTCCTCGGCAGCGGCCACTCATCCGCCACCCTCTTTTACAATCTCCTCGGCGTTGCTGGCGCCGTCTTGGCCGCCATCGTCGTGGTCATCATCCGCCGCCTCCACAGCACCGAACACAGCTCCAGCATCTATGCCTCGCAGTGTATCTTTGGCCTCTTCGTCAGTCTCCCTGTATCCGGCCCATCGGTCGGCAACCTCCCTCCATCCAGTTGGTTCATCCTCCTCGGCGCCGGAGCCGTGGTCGCCTTCGGCCAACTCACCATGACCTTCTCCTATCGCCACCTCACCGTATCCAAAGGCGCATCTCTACAAATGGCTCTCCCTCTGACCACCGCCCTGGGAGGCTTCTTTCTCTTCGGAGAACGCTTCTCCGCCCTCGAACTCACCGGCGCCGCCCTCACTATCGCCGCCACCATCCAAATCCTCCGCGCCCCCAAACTCACCCCTGCTTTGACAAAACACCCCCAACCGGCAAGCTAGCCACTCCAAATTCCTAAACTCCCAAAAATTCTGTCCATTCTGTTAATTCTGTCCCCCGCCTCTCTCCCCATTCAAAATTCGATGTTCGGCGTTCTGCGTTCGACGTTCTCCACATTGCCATGACCACCTCCGAAAAATTCTCCCGCTACGTCCTCCCCACCTACGGCCGCTTCCCCATCGCTCCCGTCCGCGGCCAAGGCTCCTGGCTTTGGGACGAAGACGAGGTCCAATACCTCGACTTCTGTGGCGGCATCGCCGTCACCTCACTCGGACACAACCACCCAAAGCTCACCGCCGCGATTTCCGGGCAAGCCGCCACGCTCCTCCATTGCTCCAACCTCTACCAAATCCCCCAGCAAGCCGAACTCGCCGAACTCATCATCGAAAAATGCGTCGGCCTCCCCGGCAAAATCTTCTTCGGCAACTCCGGCGCGGAAGCCACTGACGGACTCATCAAACTCGCCCGTCGCTTCGGTGGCGCCCACCCCGACAAGAATGGACAACCACGCTTCGAAGTCATCACCTTCCACAAATCCTTCCACGGCCGCACCCTCGGCGCCCTCTCCGCCACCGGACAAACCAAAATCCAAGAAGGCTTTGCTCCGCTCCTCCCGGGCTTCAAGCACGTCCCCTTCAACGACGCCCTCGCCCTCCAGGAAGCCATCACTCCACAAACCGCCGCCATCCTCCTCGAACCCTTTCAGGGCGAAGGCGGAGTCAACGCCGCCGAAGCTGACTTCCTCCTCGCCGCGCAACGCCTTTGCAAGGAACACAACCTCCTCCTCATGCTCGACGAAGTCCAATGCGGCTTCGGTCGAACCGGCAAGATGATGGGCTGGCGCAGCATCCTCCCCGATCTCGAACCCGACGCCATCTCCTGGGCCAAAGGCATGGGCGGGGGATTCCCCATCGGCGCCTTCTGGGTCAACGACCGCTTCATCGGCGATCAGCAAACTCCCCTCTTCACCGTCCTCGGGCCCGGCTCGCACGGCTCTACCTACGGCGGCAACCCCCTCGCTTGCGCCGCCTCCCTCGCCGTCATCAGCGAAATCCTCGACGCCGACCTCCCCGCCAACGCCCTCGCCCGTGAGAAGCAGATCCGCGACGAAATTTCCTCCTGGAACCACCCCGGCATCACCGAAGTCCGCGGCTCCGGACTCCTCCTCGGCATCGGACTCAACATCAACGTCCTCACCCCACCCAAGGACAAGCCCACCTCCATCCACCTCTGCTCCCTCCTCCTGAAAAACGGCCTCCTCGCCCCCCCCGCCGGCCCCGAAACCATCCGCTTCCTCCCCGCCCTCAACGTCTCCGAAGCAGAAACCGCCGCCGCCCTCAAAATCCTCAAATCCACCCTCGATACCTACGAGTAATCCTTGCCTCCCAGCCCTCTCCTGAGGCAGCCTCCCCCTTCCCCTCCTCACTCCCCATTCATTATTCCGCATTCATGAAATCCCTCCTCTCCATCCAAGAGCTCGACGCCGCGTCCATCAACGCCCTCCTCGACAGCGCCGAAGTTCTCAAAGCCACCCGCGGCCCCAGCGGACCAAAGCCTCTCACCGGCCAATGCTGGGCCCTCATCTTCACCAAGTCCTCAACTCGAACCCGCGTCTCCTTCGAAGTTGGCATCCGCGAACTCGGCGGCAGTTCCATGTTCCTTTCCTCCGCCGACATCCAACTCGGCCGCGGCGAACCAATCAAAGACACCGCCCGTGTCCTCGGCCGCATGGTCCACGGCGCCATCATCCGCACCTTCGCCCAAAAAGATGTGTCCGACTTCGCCGCATACTCCGGCATCCCCACCATCAACGCCCTCACCGACGACGAGCACCCCTGCCAAATCTTCGCCGACCTCCTCACCATCCGTGAAAAAATCGGCGGCTGGGACAGCAAGAAGATCGCCTTCATCGGCGACGGTTTTTCCAACATGACCCGCTCATGGTGCTGGGCCGCCAAATACCTCGGCTTCAAATTCGTGATCGCCTCCCCCGAAGCCTACGCCCCGCCTGCCGAGTTCCTCCAGTCACTCGATGCCCCCAACGTCACCTTCACCTCCGATGCCGTTGCCGCAGCGAAAGGCGCCCACGTCATCAACACCGACGTCTGGATCTCCATGGGCCAGGAGGACCAATCCGAAAAGGAAGCCCACTTCGCTCCCTACCAACTCAACGACGCCCTCCTCGCACACGCCGCCACCGACCACATCGCCCTCCACTGCCTGCCCGCCTACCGCGAAAAGGAAATCACCGAGTCCGTCCTCGAAAAACACGCCGACACCATCTTCCAACAAGCCGAAAACCGCCTCCACGCCCAAAAAGCCATCTTGGTGAAGCTGGCCCAATAAAGTGGCGGCGGCTTCCAACCGCCAGGAACTCAATCACTGACAACCGATCACTGATCACCGGGCCTCCGGCCCCTACTCCACCTCCTCAATCTGACTCCGCGTCTCCAGGTGCACCACGACCCGACCGGTCCCCCTCTCTTGCTCCGCCCTCCCGTTGAAGCGCACCTTCTTCCCCACCAACGCCTTCAACCCCTCCAACGCGAACTCATCGCTCGGCCAACAACGGACCGCGATCACATCCGCACCGATCTCTTCCGAAAATTCCAAATAGCGCGTCTTTCCCGACTTGCTGTCCCGCGCTCGAAACAGCTTCGCCTCCAGCGTCACCGTCTCCCCCATCCAGCTCCGGATCCTCGCCCCATCACCAGCACCAAACACCGCTGGCATCACGGCGTCCTTCTTCGCCCTCTCCAGATCAATT
>JAPKDA010000126.1 GCA_028822695.1 Akkermansiaceae bacterium | reverse complement strand
ACGGAGATGACTCCACGTCCTCCGACGAGACATCCTTGCCGGCCTTCTCTTCCGAACTCGCGGGAGCAAAGGGTGAAGTCTTTGAGTTCTTCTCTTTCTCTTGTGTCTCCTCAACGGCAAGGGGCTCTGCGACATCTTCTCCCTTCAGGTCGTCGGCAGAACCCGGATCCACCGGAGCGAACGGAGAAGGAGGCACTGTCGGCGTCACTGCAGCAAATGGACTGCTGGGAGGAGTCGGTGACTCATCGGCCCAGACATCCTTGGCGTCTCCTGATGTCTCGGCATCGTCCTCCTTGGCCACCTCGGCCTCGGCGCTCTCCCACACCCGGGAAAACGGTGATTTGACCGGTGTGTCTTCCTTGTTCGGACTTGCTGGCTCATCCCCCGTCGACTCCGAAGCGACCTCCTTCGAAGCCTCAGTCTGCTCCGGATTGAACGGCGTAGAAACAGGCGGTGCCGCCACAAACGGACTGGCGGGTTTCTCGACAATCTCCGGCTTTTGCTCGGCCAAAGGATCCTCTGCCACCTCCGCGGAAAGGGATCCAGGCTCGACCGGAGTAAATCCGGTAGGGGGATCATCAGACACCGACGACGGCTCATCTCCTCTCTCCTGCTCGTCATCCGGTCGATCCGGCGTTGCATCCAGCGGCGTCGTTGGTGTCGCGTAGGCAGACGGCTCGAATGCATCCAGCACCTTGAAATCCTCTTCGATGGGGTTGACCTCAGGAGCCTCGTCCCGTACCTCTGGCAACGCGTTCTCCAATTCCGTCACCGCAGCCGGATCCACATCCTCCTTCGCTAGGAACGTCGTCGCCCCAGTCGAAAAAGATACCGGCCCCTCTTCTGATTTCACCGCTGGTTTGAGCACTGGCGCTAGCTCCTCAGGCACCTTTACCAACTCCTGCGAAGCCACAGCAGCAGCTTCCTCCTCTGATTCTTCAACCACTGCATCCCACGCCTCCGACGCGGCCTTGAGCACCCGTCTCGCGTAGAGGTCACCCTCTCCCCACTCCATCCGCTCCAACACGTCCGATGCCCATGATCCTCCGCGGGAACGAATGATATTTTCCGCTCCCTCTCGACTCAATGGCTTCAGTAAAACCCGATGTTCGGTCAACCGGTCAGACAAGCCACCTGGCAGACGCGGCGCAAAAGCGGTGTCCCACACATCGGTGTTCACGCTCAGCAAGACAAGAGTCCCCGGGCAAGTTTGGGCGAGGTTGGTGAAGAATGTGGCCAACTCCAAAGCATCGGGTGGATGTGTCGACAGGCCTTCCGTATCGTCAACGACCAACACGATGGTAGTCGCAATTCCCAACAACGACAAAAGTCCATGCAAGCGCTCCCCCGCTCCCGATTCCAAAGGCTTCAAGCCGTCCGGTTGGAAAACCGTTTCAAAAAGTAACCGCGAACGCTCAACATTCTCTGGTGACGTCGTCGCAAACCTAAAGAACAACTCCACCCAGTAGGCCGCCTCCCTCAAACTTGCACCACTGACCTGTGCAACCTCAGCAGCCAGACGAGGTCCCATGATTTCAAAATTGGCCTCCGTCCAGTGGGCGGTCACGGCACTCTCATGATGAAAGTCGAAGGTCTCCACCGGAGATTCCTGCAGGGCAAGGAGTGCGCCGTCGCGATCCTGGCAAGGCACCTCACCAGAGCGAACCCATAGTTCCAATCCACGGGCAATGATCCGTCGCGCCGCGATGTCGAGCATCGTCAACCCCTCCGCAGCAGGCAGCACCTGACTCAACGACTCCAAAACAAACTTCAAAACACGAGCCGCGTCGATTGTCCGGCCACCCTTCAGGGTGACTTTCACGAAGTGATGCTCCTCGGTGAGCGTTTCCGCAACGCGCTGGATCAATAAGGTCTTCCCGAATCCGGCCCTCGGCGCACTGAGAAGCACGACCCGACCATCGGCCCCCGGCTCCGGTGAAAGGTGGCCAATTAGGCGCTTAAACGCCTTTTCATTGATTTCAGGAACAACCTGTCGAGCCTCGCGCCCAAAGACCTCAAATCGAGAACTAAACGGATCCGCACTACTCATAGGATTGCACTGTCAACATGCAGACGGAGTCTCAATGAATCAGTTGGCAGCGGCAAGCTCCAATCCGCCCCACCGCACCATCTCCTCAGCGAGTGAGATCTTCCAAACGATCTTCTAAAATTTTCTCGCGATTCCGGGGAGACTCCTCTTGGGCCGCCTCCCTCAATAACTCAAGAAAATCGTCCATTGGCTCCTCCACCGTTCCGCTCAGATTGATCGTCACCCAGCAAAATCCATTCACCGGATCAGAAAATACTCTCAGTCGCTTTCGTTTCGTGGGGGTAATAATTTTCCCTGCAACAACTCCCACTTCCAGCCGACCACTCAGAGCTCCACTCTTATTCACAGCCATCTGACCCCGTACAGCCATTTGTGATTTCTCCATCAATTCCAGCTCCTGAATCCAAACGCCGTTCCGATCCTGCACGAGGAGCCCTTGAACACTCTTGAATAATGGCTTCGCGAACTCCGAATCTGTCAACCGGGTCTTCAGGATTTCGAGAAACGGGAAGTTTTGGATGCCCGCCCCGGCTCCGGAAAACTCCATCCGAAGCGCCACATCCTCCAGGGTCCCCCCATCAAGGCTGAGAGCAGCGTTCTCACAGGAAATCTCAGCATCGATCAATTTACCAATATCGGTCCCCACAAAGGTCGAAAGAGGAATCCCGTCAACCTTCATCCCCAAATCAATGTCCTCTCCATCCCTCCAAATCGACTCACTCGTAAAACTGATCTCTCCCTCCTCCGATTCCGGCTGCAATCGAAGGGAAACCAGTTTGAGTCCGCCATCAACGAACTCTGCCATTCCCCGATCGGTCTTCATCACACTCCAACCAGGAATGACCGTATCCCCACCCCGTAGATAAAGCTGCGTCTCACCTTCCGGCCCGTTCCTCATCGCCAATTCGGCATTCTTAAACTGAATTCCGCGCCCCAGAGCACCCACATGGATGTCGAGAAATTTACAGCGATACGCCTCGAACAAATTGGCTTCCAGGTCGCTTCTCGGCCCACCTCCCATCGTCGATGTCCCCCCGAGGATCAACTCACCGGATTGAGCGGTGACGGGAACTCCGCCCCAGGAGCCCCCGAGAAAATTTCCAAAAGAGAGCCTCGCACTGAGATTGCTCAGGGAGAGCGAGTTCAGAGCGCGGCCCTCACCCCACTGGATCGTCAGACTGTCTGATCGCACCCTCAATGGAGTGACTGACAAGCCCTCGAACTCAGCACTGCCACCGTTCGCCTCGGTCAACGTCTCCTCCATGGCTGTCTGGAATCCAGAACTGTTGTAGCGAGCCAAAAGAACGACGATGGCTACCCCCAGGATGACGACAAGCAGCGCAGCGAGGCCCAGCAAATAAATCAATGGATTGCGACCCTTATCCAGACTCGATGCCTGCTCCTGCTGGGAGCGGCGCTTACGCTTGCGGACCCGTATGACCTGCGTTCCGTCCGCACGCACCACCAATTCGCTGGCAGACTTTTCTTCCTTCTCACGCTCTCCGTCCCGGAGACGGTTCATCATCTCGTCAACAGAGTAGCGTTGGGGCTTGATAGGCTGTTTCGACATGCGCGGAGAGCAGGGACGGAACTTTAACGATCCCGGTAGGGCCGACCCGATGGATCCAGGAGATTCACAGTCACCATAATGACCATGGCATTTTCATCATGCGTCTCAGACTCCGACCGAAAAAAACGACCAAACCAAGGAAGATCACCGAAAATTGGAACCTTATCCTCATACTTGAAACTCTTGTCCTCCAACATCCCTCCCATCACCACGGTCTGACCATCCCCAATAGTGAGGTTGGAGTTAGAGCTGATTACACTAAATATCGGCATCTCGATGGCGTTCAGGCCGACCAATAAGGCCTCCCCCGCGCCAAGGGCATTCACCGCCGGCGCATTAATCGGACTGCCATAGTTGATGAATCCTTCAAATCGTCTGAGGGTCGGCTTGATCGCCAACTCAACAATCTTTCGGTTCGGACCAACCAGAGGCTCCACTTCTAGCTGACAACCGACCTTCACCGTCCTGAAGGCCACTGGCGTTGCACTCGTCACGGGGGAGTTCGCAGCACCAGTGTTTGCGGGTTCGGCTGCCTCGTATTCGGTTGGAACGATCATCTCCCGAACCGACTCAATAAACGCCTTCTGCCCAGAACGGGTCACAACCGTCTTCTTGGTGACCGCATCGGTCGCGTCCTTCTGAGACAAGCCACGCAACATCACACCGATGGTCGTATCGTCAAACACACCGACCAGTTTGATAATTCCCGGAGCCCTTACATTCCCGGCGGTTTGCTGCGTAGTCCCGGTTTTCAGCAAGGTGTCAATGGTATTATTGGCACCTGTGAGCCCCCCACTGCGCAAGCCACTGGTCATTGCATTGGAACCCGGCACCCCAAAATCATTAACGCTCGTTCCATTCCCCGGAGTCCCGCCGTCATAATAAATGTCTCCCCCGACACGACCCCCGGTCGTAATCCAATCGTAACCAATCTCTTCGAGATAATTCTGCGAAACACTGATGATTCGTGTCTCGATCACCACTGCCACCGGCTCTTCCTCGAAAATGCCGGACACAATCTGCTCGACGTAGTCCAGATTAATGCCGGTGTTGGTGACTCGCAGAAAGCCACGATGCAAACTTGCACTAGCCCCTTCCGGAAACGACACCCCGTGCTGTTTCAAAAACTCTTCTGGCGAAAGCCGTTTTGGTAACAGCCCCTTGTTCGCCGGTGCCGCGTCGGCGAATGGATCGTCCGCATCAGCGCCATTTCCTCCGCCCAAGGCCTCACGACTCAGCAAATCGGCCGGAACCCGGAAGGTCCGCGTCACCATGTCATTGCTGATCGCCCCTTTCGGACGAATAATCACAGCATGCTCATCAATCCGTGACTTCGTTCCGGTCGCAGCGTTGATGTAATCCAAAACCTTGCCGAGAGGAACACCCTTCAGCTTGAGATCAAAACGCATGCTCATGATGCTCTTGGCCACCTCCGACTCACCGGTTCCCATATCCACTACAAAACTGATCCCCTTTCGCTCTTCATCGAGCTCGCCCACGTCATGGGTAATCGACATTTGCCGGAGAAACTCCACCGCTTCGGCAAGTGTCACCTGATCAAGTTCCACAAAGGGCATCACGATCGAGCGCAGCTTCTCATCCGTAGCCCGGCCCACAGCCGAGATCCCGAATTCTCCCTCCAGGAAAGCGCGGTCATCCAGCAGAATTGGCTTCACCTCCCACGCAGCACCAACTTCTGCCAGCATCTCGGCCCGCACTTGATCCTTGGCCGAGTCGTAGTGCCCGGCCTTCAAGCGGTGCAACTCTTCCATCCCGCGCCGTGCCGCGGTGTTGTAAGGATCGATGTTCAACACGCCCTCGTAAAATGCCTGCGACTGGCCGTAGCGGCCCAAGTCTTTGAAGCTCTCTGCCTCGTAAAGAAGACGGCGAACCTTGTCGACATTCTCCACATGCTTGGGCGTGAGCCCCGGGTTATACCGGATCGGATCGTCAATCTGCCCCTTCATCTGTGTGGCTCCCGCATGTCCGGGAAACACATCAGGGGAGAGAACGGAATCGAGTAGTGCGTGAGCTTCGTCCTGCCTGCCCGTTTTCGCCAACTGCCGAGCCCGCTCCACGGATGCTTGTGCGTATCGTTCGCCGGCAGCCTTCCACAACGCGTTGGTTGGCGCAGCAGCTCCCAGAAATCCTCGAGCCGTCGCATAGGCTTCGACCGCCTCCTCGTAGTCTCCAGCCTTGTAAGCCTTGTCACCGCGCACCAATTCCTGTTGGGCGTCCAACGCTTCGGATGCCCGGCGGTCCCGCTCCCTTTGCAGAATGGATGGCTCCGCATATGCTGCGATCGTAGCCAAAAACGAGGCTACTACGAAGGTCAGGGTGAGAAACTGGACGGCAGAGCCCCCCGTTCCCAACCGTAGGCGGGTTGGAATCATCAATGTGATGGGTAGATTTATAGTCACTGAGAGCCCCCCGTCAGCACAAAAATCGGGCCAAAAGTAGTTCCTGATGCCCTTGTCGGTACCTCTCCAAAGCCAAGTTCTCAGGCCTCCTCAACCCCACGCTCAACCCC
>JAPKDA010000125.1 GCA_028822695.1 Akkermansiaceae bacterium | reverse complement strand
GCACCAATATTGACGTTGGCGATCGATTGGTCGAAGTCAGGAGCAGGATCGCCTGAGGCCCATGGGCCACCTGAGTTGAATCCAGCCAAGGTATAGGCACCATTCTCGTAGTTCTCGAACACCAAGTTGGTTCCTCCAAACAAGGTCAACTTCTCAGAGACCACATAGGAAGCTTTGGTTCCGATCCGAAGAATATTACGCTCGTTGTAACCAGCTGGAGCAAATGACGCCGTTGGGCCATTACCCGATGCATCTGGAAATGCATCAGCGTCGTGAATCGAGATGTTCCGGTTGCGATCCTCAACGCCGTAATGAACAAAGGCGCGCACACCGAACTGCGCATTCACCTGAGTCTTGATGGTTCCCTCAACGAAGGGAGACCACTGGTCGCTTCCTCCGTCAGGAGAGTAGTGCTGACCACCAACCCGAAGAACAGCAACGGTAGTAGGGCTAAACTCGTGCTCAATACCAACTAACAGATAGAGAGAATCCGAATCGCCTCCATCGTTGTCAGTGAATCCGTAACGCACACTGCTCGTCAACACGGTGTTCTCGGAAGTCCGATAACGGAACTGATTGTAGAACAAGTGCTGAGAGGTGTCCTGATTTATGATGTCATCCCAAGTGGTTCCGCTGAAGCGATATCCAGTCACAGTTCCAACACGCTCATTCCAGCTAAAGCCAACACTGTTGTCGGTGTTGTAGCGGACATACTGGCCTTGGCGGCGGTCGGTCGCGATACCGGTATCGTAGTCGGGCTCTTGTTCCCAAGAGATATTGGTGCGACTCAGCAGACGAAGCCGCTCACTCACGTGGTGAGTAATATTCAAACCGGCCGTGGTCGTGTAAAAGGTGTCGTCGGAAGTTCCCACAGGCACGCCAGAAAGCAAACGCTGCTGGATTTCATCCACATAGTAGATGATCCCAAGGCGTGCCCAAGCATCGATCGTAGTCCGGGCGGTCTTAGAAGCAAAGTCCCCCTGAATCGAGGCAGACAGGTAAGTCGTCCCTTCAGAGTCGAATCCAGGAATTTCGGACAACGACGGAGAAGGGTTGTCATCATAACCCACGTTAAAGGCTGCTGTCCAATGAACAGGGACCGCATCGCCCGGATCATCATCGTGCAAGATACCGTAAAGGCTCTGACCGCTGGCAACTCCCGCAAAAGCAAGAAAAGAGACGGAAATCAATTTGGATAGTTTCATTTTAGAATCGCGGGAATTGAATTCGTTACTAATTGAAGTTTCCAGGATTTGTAATGTCGTTCGGAGTGAAGAAATGCGGATTGAAGCAATGTGGATTGAACCCAGAGGAGGAGGACGAGGAGTGGCCAGCTGAGGGCCCCTCGCCAATGCCGAACGGACTCAAGCCGGACTGCGTCCCCTCGGAAACAATATACGAGGGCTCACCGGGAGCAACATAGGGACCATCCAAAGGGCTTCGCAGCGCAGGAGCCACGACGACTTCTTTACCTTTATCAAGGCCTCCTTTTTCGATCACACCCTTGTCGCTGTAGCTGTCACCTTTATTGGGGTTGAGCGTTGCCAAAATCTTCATCACATTTGGAAGCGCGTCGGGAGCAACGGCCACCGCACACTGCGCGATGATCCGCATCTTATCCGGGGCGGCCTCAATGCTGGTCGCAACGATCTGCGCCACAAGCTTGCGGTCCGCTTCGGTGGCAACAATTGCAGCTTTTACGATCTCACAGGAACAACCGGGAGTTGCCGCAACTTCGCGGGCAACAATCTCCAACACATTGTCAGGCGCGGAAGTGACCATCTCTACGATTGCGACCGAGCGATCAAAGCAGCTGGACTCTTTCGCCATCGCTACCGGGCTGGCCGCGAACAAGGCAGAAATCGCCAAATAGTTAAGTGTTCTTTTCATCTTCGTCGTGTGTGTTGGTGGTTGTTCCAATTTAGAGAATCAGCGGGTAGACGGAATCGAACCGACATAACCAGCTTGGAAGGCTGGGGCTTTACCGTTAAGCTATACCCGCAGCTGCATCGGATTTTTACCGTCATCTTCCAATATTGGCAAGGAAATATTGACAATGATTTTTTTTGGAGAAGGGGCACTTAGAAGCCCTTTATCCCTTTATCTTTCAGGGAAAACCGGCGTTTTGGGGGCCTCACAGTTGTGGGTAACTTTGGAATCCCGAAACACACCCTTCCCCACCCCATCGATGCTGGCCGCTGACGGTTCCACCTTGAAAATAAACCCCCGAATGCAGCCTCCCGCACCCAATTCCACCCTACAAGGCTCTCAAAACCGAGCGCTAAAACGCCTCAAACGCCCTGTTTCCTTAGAAATACCGATGCGCGGATCCCTCAATACCTCCCTTCTGGCTCCCCCCGATTGATCCCTCGGTCTGACAGGCCAAGAAAGCGCCCCTCATCGATCCCAAAAGCAGCCGCTGACTTCCCTGAACCGGCTCAACCAGGCTTTAACGCGCCGTTTGCGCATCAATCTCCCATGCCTGAACATGGCTCCAAGGCACAAAATAGCATAAACCGGGCCCCTGAGTCCCCCTTCACCTCAACATTGAGCAACCAGTGCCCCCCGTAGTTCAGGAAAACGTAAGCAGCCCCGCCTAGGTGATCCCCAACAAAACGCCAAACACTCCGACGAACGGCGGCATGGCACACCTCATCCCCCGCCACCGCGTAGGCCTAGGATTCCACAATGACTCCTCTGCTCAACCCCAAAAACTCACATCCACTCGGGCCTCGCGCACAAAATACTGGAGATCCCGTGAAAATGGACGCGACCAACATCTCCCTCCCCGTCTTCACAATCCGGTCGGATGATCCAGAAAACTCCACGGCAATCCAAACGTCTCCTCCAGATACCCCGCAAGAGCACGCACTCCAAAAGTTTCTGTCGCATAGTGCCCCCCGTACACAACGTTGATTCCCAACTCCTCCGCCGCAGTGTAACTCCAGTGTGGTCCCTCACCCGTCACAAAAGTATCAATCCCCGCTTCGGCGATCGCCTCGACCTCCGACCCTGCCCCTCCCGTGATGACCCCCACCCTGCCAGCCGACTTGGACAAGTCCCCCCTCACATGCACTTTCGACCCAACCGCGCCTTCGACGGCCACCACCAGCGAGGCCAGATCCCCAACCCACTCGCCACTCAATCCCAGTTCAATCCCCTCCCACGGAAAAAATGGCGTGGGATCCTCAAGCCCCACTGCCCTCACCAAAAGAGCGTTGTTCCCCAAGGTCGGATGCACATCGAGCGGAATGTGAGCGCTGTAGATCGCCAGACCGGCATCCATCGCAATCTTCAGCTTCTCGTAAAGCGCCCCGGTCACTGGTTTCGCCCCATTCCAAAACATCCCATGGTGCACGATCAGTAAATCAGCACCCGCCTCGACCGCCTTCCTCACCACCGGCAGACTCGCATCAACCGCAGCCGCGACACGCGACACGCGACCGCTCGAGTTCAGCTGCAATCCATTGAGCGCACCAGGATAGTCCGGCACCTCATTGGTCCGTAGCTCCGCGTCAAGAGCGCTTACGATCCGCTTCAAGGTTTCATCCATCGCGGGCATCCTTCACTGGCTTCTCCTCCGACTCAAGCCCCACCCTTCAGAAACCCCTCGATGTCCGCAGGCAATGGAGCCTCCCAAACCCTCCGCTCCCCCTCCCACTCCACATCCATCGAGCAGGCATGCAAAGCCTGCCGCCGCAGATAAAGAATCTTCTCCATCCGCTCCGACCACCCGCTCTCCATGAACTCCAAATAGCAGGTCTCATCCGAGCCATAGATCTTGTCCCCCACAATCGGATGCCCCACATGCGCACAGTGCACCCGGATCTGATGCATCCGTCCCGTCTCCGTCCGCACCTCCACCAGAGCAAACTTCCCCTCCTCCCTCTCGAAGCGTCGCTCCACCCGCAACGTAGTCACCGATGGCTTCCCATCCGGATGTACCATTTGCTTCACCCAAATCGCCACGTCCTCTTTCTCTCCCCGTCGCAGCAACGGCCCCTCCACCCGCCTCTCCTCCCAGTCCGGCCAACCTGAAACAATCGCCCGATAGGCCTTCCCAATCTGCCGCCGCATCATCGCCTTCCCGAAAGTCCGCGCCGCATGGGGCGTCCGAGCCACCAAGACGAGCCCACTGGTCTCCCGATCGAGCCGGTTGATGATGGAAAGCCCACCACTTTCCTCCCCCCTCCGCTCCAAGGACATTCGCAGCTCATCCAGCAAGGTCGGCTCCTGCTTGGTGTTGGTGGGATGCACAATCAGCGGCGCCGGCTTGTCCACCACCAACCAGTCGTCCGTCTCCTCCACCATGGAAAAGTCGATTCGCGCTTCGATCACCCTGCTCACTGTCGTCCACAGTGCTGTCCAGCCGACACAACAGTCAAACCGAAGAATAGTGCAGGCGTATTAAGTATTTACCCCGCCTCGCTCAAAGTTCACAGTCCTCGCATGCCGAGCGACATGGAACACACCCTCGCCTCCCCCGCCTCTTTGGAGGGGACCTCCCTCCACACCGGCGAAAAGGTCACCCTCACCATCCGTCCCGCCCCCAGCGGCCACGGATTCAAATTCCGCCGTATCGACCTTCCCGACAAACCCTTCATCGACGCCGACGTCGACCGGGTCGAAACAGTCGAGCGAGCCACCACCCTCTCCGTCGGCTCCGTCCGCGTCCACACCGTCGAACACGTCATCTCCGCCCTCACCGGCATGGGCGTCGACAATGCCCTCATCGAGATGGATGCCAACGAGCCTCCCATCGGAGACGGCTCCGCCAAACCATACGTCGAACTCATCAAACAAGCTGGCCTCGAAGCGCAGGACCAACCCCGTAAAACCTGGGAAATCCGTGAACCGATCCACTTCGACAACGGCAAGGGCTCCCACATCACCATCGTCCCCTCCCGCACTTTCCGCGTCTCCGTCACCAACCTCGGACCAGACGGACGCTTCACGCAGTATTTCTCCAGTGAGGTCAATGCAGAGACCTACGAAAAGGAAATCGCTCCCGCCCGAACCTTCACATTCTACGAGGACATCAAACCCCTCCTCGACAAAGGACTCATCAAAGGCGGCTCTCTCGAAAACGCGGTCGTCATCCGCGGCGAAGAGGTCCTCTCCAAGGAACCCATGCGCTACGCCAACGAGTTTGCCAGACACAAGGCACTCGACCTCATTGGCGATCTCCTCCTCAGCGGAAAACGCATCACCGGCCACGTCATCGCCGTCGCCCCAGGTCACGGGCCCAACGCAAAGATGGCCGCCATGATCAAGAAGGAGTATTCCCGCATGGCCTCCCTCGTTCCCAAAATCCAACTCCCGGAAGGAGAGGCCGTCCTCGACATCAAGGACATCTTGAAAATCCTCCCCCACCGCTACCCCTTCCTCCTCATCGACCGCGTCATCGACCTCACCGAGGATTCGAAATGCACCGCGATCAAGAACGTCACGTTCAACGAACCCTTCTTCCAGGGACACTTCCCCGGACACCCCGTCATGCCCGGTGTCCTGCAACTCGAAGCAATGGCCCAGGCGGCCTCCGTTCTCGTCATGCGACTCCCCGACAACCAAGGAAAAATCGGCTACTTCATGTCCGCCGACAAAGTAAAGTTCCGCAAGCCAGTCTTCCCCGGAGACACGCTCTTCATCGAAGCCGAAGTGGTCAAAATGCGCAGAAGCATCGGCCAAGCCAATTGTCGCTGCCTTGTGAATGGCGAAGTCGTTTCCTCCGGCGAACTCCGCTTCGCAGTGATGGATGCCTGAAGATGCGAATACTTCCTTCCATCGCCTGCTTTCTTGCTGCCTCCGGCGCATTCTTGGCGACCTCCTGTAGCCGAAACACCCGGGAGCTCCCTTCTCCAACGGCAACAAACCAACCACCCCCAGCCGAAGCGTCCCCGCCCCTGGCGCCAACCACAGCCCCCCAGTCCTTCGCCCTTATCTTTACAGTCGATCCCAAACAAACCGTCGGCGAACGAAAAATCAGCCTCGACATCCCGGTCACCGATGCCGTGCAACTCTCAGGAAGCTGCTCGCGCAAAAATCAACAGCTCATCCTTAAAATTCCCGCCGCCGTCCTCCGAGATCATTTCGACATCGGAGAAGCGACCATCGATCTCACCTTCACCGCCGACATCACCGCAACTTGTCCGGCTCCGAAGAGTTAGATTG
>JAPKDA010000124.1 GCA_028822695.1 Akkermansiaceae bacterium | reverse complement strand
ATAATTCCTGATAATACTGGCAACGAAACCCAATCAAATCCCTGCGATGACGTTTACAGAACTAGGGCAATGAGCATTGTCAGCAACTATACCTCTGAGGAAGCCAACGTGGCATTGACCCGTCAGCGCCGGAACGCGACGATTTCGAGTCTGATTATCGCGGTTCTGGTGATCGTGATGATTGGGTTGATCATGGCCTTGATCTTCCTGCCGAGCTTCTTTCTTCAGTCGCCGACGATCGTGACTTACAGCTCGAACAGTCCTGAGGATGATAAGCTCACACAGAAGGAGATGTCGCCGAAGATCCAGCGGAAGCCGTCCGCGCCAAGTTCCTCGATGGCGAAGGTGATCGCGTCGACCTCGCCGAGCACGACGTCGATTCCCGTGCCCGAGGTGAATGTTCCGGATCCCTCTGTTGATTTTGGAAGTGGAGATGACTTTGGTGAGGGTTGGGGAAGTGGTGGAGGTGGCGGCGGCGGCGGCGGGACGTCCTTTTTTGGACAGAAGTCGAATGCGGAGCGGATTGCCTACGTGATTGATTATTCGGCGTCGATGAAGGGCGGGCGGGAGCAGTTGATGCGCAAGGAGCTGGGTAATTCTTTGAAGAAACTGCCGAACGGGGCACAGTATCAGATGATCTTCTTCGCGGGTCCGGCCTGGGTGGGTGGCTTTCAGGTGAATATGCAGAAGGGCAACAAGGAGGCGACGGTGAAGGGGCCGAAGGGTCACAGCTTTGATTGGAAGTGCGGGGGCAGTGCTCACGACTGGGACACCAAGGGAAATAAGCAGGTTCCGGAATGGAAGACCGCTTCAGATGCGGAGTTGGACAAATCGCAGAAGACCGTTCAGGACACGAAGCTGGTTTGGGGAACAATTTGGGAGCCGGCCTTGGAGATGGCGTTGAGTATGGATCCTCAGCCGCAGGTGATTTATTTCATGACAGATGGATCGGCGGGGAAGGATTCCGGGGACACCGCTCGTAAGATTGGGGCGAAGGCGAAGAGCAAAGGGATCATCATTAACACCGTGGCATTGATGCAGCCCAAGGCGCATGATCCGATGGAGGATCTTGCGAAGCGCACCGGGGGGAGTTTCACCATCGTCGAAAAGGGCGGGAAGGTGAAGAAGGTGCGGTAGGGAGGGTCCTGTGACCGGGATGGTCACGCCACGGTTTGCTACTGTGAGCTGATCTGGCCGAGGAGGTCGGGGTAGGAATCTTCGGCGAGTTGTCGGCAGAGGGCGTCGACTTCGCGTGATTCGCCGACCTGGAGGCAGGCTTGGGCGAGGAGTTGGCACTCGGCGTAGTTGAGGTGGCGGACGGCTTGGTTGATGAGGGGGACCTGTTGGGTGCCGACGGAGAGTTCATCAATTCCGAGGCCGATGAGGAGGGGGAGGTAGAGGAGGTCACCAGCGAGTTCGCCACAGACGCCGGTCCAGATGCCGGCTTTGTCGGCGCCGGCGACGGTGGACTGGATGAGCCGGACCACGGCGGGGTGGCCGGGTTTGTAGAGGTCGGAGACGCGTGGGTTGATGCGGTCGACTGCGACGGTGTATTGGATGAGGTCGTTGGTGCCGATGGACAGAAAGTCGACTTCGGCGGCGATTTCCTCGGCCATGACGGCCGCGGAGGGGACTTCGATCATGGCGCCGACATCGATGTCCGGGTTGAATTCCACGCCGCGTTCGGTGAGTTCCTCGATGCATTCCTGGAGGAGAGCCTTGGCTTCCCGGACTTCGCGGAGTCCGGAAACGAGGGGGAACATGATGCTGACTTGGCCTTTCGCGCCGGCGCGGAGGATGGCGCGGAGTTGCTCTTTGAAGAGGTCGCGACGGGAGAGGGAAAAGCGGATGCCGCGCCAGCCAAGGAAGGGGTTTGGTTCGGGTTCGCTGAGCGGTTCTCCGGGAACTTTATCACCACCGGCGTCGAGAGTGCGGATGATGACCTGATGTGGTTTGACGCTCTGGGCGATACGGCTGTAGAGGTGGTATTGTTCCTCCTCGCCCGGGCATTCTTCGTTTTCGAGAAGGAAAAACTCGGTGCGGAAGAGGCCGATCCCCTCTGCGCCACTCGCGGAGACGAGGGGGAGTTCGTGTTCGAATTCGATGTTCGCGGAGAGGGTGATCTTTCGTCCGTCGGTGGTGATTGTCTCCGTGTCGCGGAGTTCGTGGAGCGCTTCTCTGAGGCGGGTCTTTTCCTGTTGGAGTTCCTTGTAGCGTTTGCGGGTTTCCTCGCTCGGGTCGACGATGAGTTTGCCCGTGTATCCATCGATGATGGCGGGAGCGAGGGCGTGGAGGTTGAAGATGGCATTCTGCAGGCCGACGATGGCGGGAATGCCGAGGGATCTGGCGAGAATGGCGGTGTGGGAGTTGGTGCTGCCGACCTCCGTGGCGAAGCCGAGGACATGGTTTCGGTCCATGGCGGCGGTGTCGGAAGGGTTGATGTCGTAGGCCACCATGATGTGTTGGTGGTCGGGCTGTTCGGCATTGGGTTCTTCCGGTTCCGCGGAGAAGTTGCGGAGGACCCGTTTGCAGACATCTTCGATATCGACGGTTCTTTCCCGAAGGTAGGGATCGGGGACCCGGCGCATGGCCTCGAGGAAGGTTTGGATGACCGCGTAGAAGCTGTATTCGGCGTTCTGGTGGCGTTCGGCGATGGCTTCATCGACGCGGTCGAGGACGGTGCGATCCTCGATGACCATGAGGTGGGCTTCGAAGATGCGGCCTTCCTCTTCGCCCGAGATTTTTTCGATCTGGGAGCGGAGGTTTCGCAGTTGTTCCTTGGTACGCTCAAGGGCGGCGGCGAAGCGATCCTGTTCGCGGGGGATCAGGGACGGGGGGATCGTGTAAATCTCCGGGGCGGCGAATCCTCGAGCGACGATGTGGAGCGGGGCGAAGGCGATACCACGGGAGACTGGGGTCCCCTGGTAGACGATTTCCTTCCGTTCCCTCGGCATCTTGTGCGCTGAGTCTGAGGGGATCGGGAAGAACGGTCAATGACTCCTCGCGACGAAGCGGCGGAAAGGCCAATGGTCAATCTTCCTCGAAATTTCGCTTCACTAGATCTTCAAGAGCGCTGAGGGCGTCTTCCGCGTCGGTGCCGTCGGCGCGGAGGAGGAGGATGGAGCCGTGACCGGCGGCGAGCATCATGAGGCCCATGATGCTTTTGCCATCAACCTGTTCCCCGTCCTTTTCGACACGGATTTCGGAGGAGTAGCGGCTGGCGAGCTTGACGAATTGGGCGGCGGGCCGGGCATGGATGCCCAGCTTGTTCCCAATGGTCAATTCGCGGCTAATGATCGGTGTCTCAGACAAGGCGGTGCGACTTTACTGGAGGGGAAGAGGAATGGAAAAGGAAAAAGCGGGGGGAGGCCTAAATGGTTGGATTGGAGACGGCCATCCTGGCGAGGAGCTTTTGGTTGAATTCGTCGGCCATATCGTAGCCCAAACGCCTTAACTGTAGGTCCAGAGCGGCTACGGAGACCAATCGGGCCGTGTCCCGGCCGGCGGCCACGGGGATTTCGACGTGAGGGATGGAGGTTCCGAGAATGGGGTAGCCTTTGCGTCGGATGCCGAGGCGGTCGACCTTGTTGAGGTCGGTTTCGCCTTTGAGGGTGATGACAAGATCGAGGCGTTTTTCGGGGCGAATGGCGGAGAGGCCGAAGAGGTTTGCGGCGTTGATGATGCCGATGCCGCGCATTTCGATGTATCCCCGGGCGAGGTCGGGAGCGGAGGTGATGAGCTCTCCCCCGACGTTGCGGATGCGGACGAGGTCGTCGGCGACGAGGGCTGCGCCGCGTTCGAGGAGGCCAATGGCGGTCTCACTTTTACCGGAGCCGCTTTTGCCCATGATGAGGACACCGACGCCGCGGTAGTCGACCATGCAGCCGTGGAGGGAAGTGGACTCTGCGAATTCCTCTTCGAGGAGGATGGTGGCCCGGTTGAGGAATTTCATGGTGACCATGGGGCTGGTGAAGATGGCGATTTCGTGTTTCGCGGCGAGTTCGGAGAGCTGATCGGGCAGCGTCTGTCCCCGTGCGATGACGAGGCAGGGGATGTTATGCTTGCAGAGTTGGTCGAAGCGTTTGACGTCGTCGGGCGACTCCAATTTTTTGAAGTAGGAGAGTTCGGAGTAGCCGAGGACTTGGATGCGTTTCTTGGCGAAGTAGGAGAAGAAGCCGGCGAGGGCGAGTCCGGGGCGGTTCGGGGCGGGTTCGCGGATGAGTTTATCGAATCCAACTTCCGGGCCGACCAGTTTGAGTTGGAGGGACTCCTGATGGCGTTCGAAGAATTCGCCTACCGTGATGGAGGAGACCTTGATGACTTTTGGTGTCATGGGGTGACGATACAGGTGGAATTGAGAAAAGGAAAGGCGGAGGTCGGAATCTGGAATCTGGAACCCGGAGGAGGAGGACCAGAAGTCGGGGGTCAGGGATCGGAGAGGGGGGGGGATTGGTGGGCGATGTATCTGCAACTGCAGGAGTATTCGCAGCTGCATCTGGGGTGGGGGAGAAAGGGGGCGGCGTGGATGGGGAAGGAGAGGCCGAGGTCGGATTTGCAGGCCGGGCAGAGGTCCTTGGTGTGGTTGGCGCGGATCTCGATCTCCTGACTGCCCATGTCGCGGAGGCGTTGGAGGCGGTGTTGTTCGAGGCCGGATTTATAGAGAAGTTGGGTAACGAGTTCGGGGCTGTGTTTGTATTTCCACGAACCACTGACGTCGGCGATGTCCTTGATATCGACTTCGTCCCAGAACTCCATCGCAGCGGCGACGATGCGGAGCCGGGCGAGGACTTCGGGTTTGATGGCAGGGTCCGGGGTGTAGTCGTGTTCGAGGATGAATCGGACGATGGCGATTGATTCGTTTTCGTAGAGTGACCCGGCGCCGCCGTGAAAAGAGCTGGCGATGGATGCGGCCGTCTCGACATCACCGCGGATGAGGGCGGCGAGGGATTTGGCGAGGGCTTCTGCGCGAGTCATTGTGGAGGGCTGCAGGATGGACTGGGGGGTGTGGAAAGGCAACGAAACAAGCGGGCTGGGCGACAGGGGGACAAAAAGAGCCGGCAGGAGGTCCTCCTGCCGGCATAATTTTTGACTTCCGGGGATTGTTAGATCTTGTCCGGGTCAAGTTCGACCACCGAGTATTCGCCGTCTTGCCGGCGGTAGACGATCTGCAAGACACCCCGTCGGGCGTTCTTGTAGAATACGAATGGGCGGTCGGAGAGTTCGAGTTCCATGATGGCCTCCTCCTTATAGAGGGAACGGAGGCGGTAGTTTTCGCGATGGACGATGACTGGTTCTGGATCTTCGCCTACCTCGCCTTCGACGGGGTCGGAGAGGTTGTCGAGGAAGTCGGCGGAGAAGACCTTTTCGTCGAGGTGCTTGATGGTGTCCTCGGGACGTGGGCGGTGTTTCTTCAGGAGGCGCGTTTTATGTTTCCGCATGCGGCGCGCGATCTTGTCGATCGTCTCATCGATGCTCTTGTACATGTCCTCGGATTCGGAGGAGGCGTCGATGGTGATGTGGTTGGCGCAAAAGAGGATGATTTCGGCGGCGTGCCGTTTTCCTTGGACATTGAGAATCGCCTTTGCCTCGATGATTTTTGGGTAGTCGAGATGAAGGCCTTCGATTTTTTTCTTGGCGTAGTTACGGAGAGAATCGGTGACGGTTTCGTGACGGACGGTGACGGTAATATTGGGATTCGCGTTTGCTGTTTGCATTGTTTAGTTCTCCTTTTGTTGTTGACCGGAGGGAGGGATAAGATCCTACCGGGCATTTGGTATCCTAGGGCACAGTTCCAGATCCCGCCAAGCACGAGTTGCTAAAAATGGCGTTTAAATTATTATCGAAGGGGGAGAAGATTGAAGTTATGTGGGTTGCAGGGTGTCGGACAGAATGTGCGGTGCTTACGGAGTGACGACGAGGAGTGGGGAGTGGGGAGTGGGATGGCCGGGAGGGAAATTGACCGCTGATTTTGCTGACTTCACAGATCGGGAGAGCTGTTTCTCGGTTCCAGAGGGACCCGCCATGATCGGCGGGGTGCTTTAGCCCCCGGAAACCGGGTAAACATGAGTCTCGGTCGCGACGCGACGGCCCCTGCGGGATTCACGGTGGTCAACGCGAACTACCGTCTTGAACCGTCACTACGCGACGGGCCACTTTTCCGTGGCTATCATCCGGGGGCTGAAGCCGCCCGGCTTAACATGAGTGGTCCCGCTGGGACCGGGAG
>JAPKDA010000123.1 GCA_028822695.1 Akkermansiaceae bacterium | reverse complement strand
CCTCTTATTGATACTGATTCTCATTAGCAAGAGCTATTTCTCTCTTTTTCTTCTCCCCCTGGGACAGCGGACTTTAGTCCGCCCCACCCTTCCACCTCAGCCACCGCCCCAACATCCAGCAACCGCCCAAAGCGGTGTCGCCATTCGTGCCTCACTCTGCCCCCGCACTCCAAAACCCTACCTTGGCATCGGAAACGCCCGATTAAATGCAAAGACCTTCGCCTGGATCGCCTTCAACGCATCCGCGTCTCCAATCACCTGCAAGGCCTCGTGCATCAAGTCCGCCACCTGGCGCACATCATCTTCCATCATCCCGCGGGTCGTCACCGCCGGCGTTCCCACCCGGATTCCGCTCGGCTTCATCGGCCCGGCTTCATCGAAAGGAATGGAATTCTTGTTCACCGTGATCCCGACTTCGTCGAGCGTGTCGGAAACCACCGAACCCTCCAGCCCAGCCGGACGTAAATCGACCATGAAGACATGGTTGTCAGATCCACCGGACACAATCCGGTAGCCGTGCTCCTCGAGTCGTGCCGCCAGCGCCTGGGAATTCTTCACGACCTGCACCTGATAGTCTTTGAACTCCGGCCTCAAGGCCTCCTTGAAACAAGCCGCCTTCGCCGCGATCACGTGCATCAAAGGACCGCCCTGCACACCGGGGAACACCCGACCGTCGATCTTCTTCGCATACTCCTGCTTGCAGAGGATGATCCCTCCACGAGGACCACGCAGCGATTTGTGCGTCGTCGTCGTCACAAAATCCGCATACGGCACCGGGCTCGGATGAACTCCAGCAGCCACCAATCCCGCAATGTGCGCCATGTCCACAAAGAGATAAGCACCCACCGACTTCGCGATTTCCGACATCCGGGGGAAATCAATCTCCCGGGAATAAGCACTCGCCCCACAAGTAATCAGCTTCGGCTGCACCACCTTGGCCTGCTCGGCTAAGGCATCGTAATCGATCCGCTCGTCCTTCTCGCTCACCCCGTAGTGTGTCACATCATACAAACGTCCCGAGAAATTCGCGGGATGCCCATGCGTGAGGTGACCTCCGTGCGAGAGATCCATCGTCAAAATCTTATCCCCCGGCTGCAACACCGCGAAATACACTGCCGTGTTCGCCTGTGATCCGGAGTGCGGCTGCACATTCACGTGATCCGCTCCAAACAACTCCTTGGCCCGCTCAATGGCGAGCGTCTCCACCTTGTCCACTTCCTCACAGCCACCGTACCAACGACGACCGGGGTATCCTTCCGCATACTTGTTCGTCAGCACCGATCCCTGCGCTTCCATCACCGCAGGACTCGTGAAGTTCTCGGAAGCGATCAACTCGACATGCGAACGCTGCCGCTTCTCTTCCCCTTCAACCGCCGCCGCGACCTCCTCATCGGTTTGCGCAAGACGACTTCCCGACGCCTTACAAACCCGCCGCTCATGACGGCCACCTTCAAATTCCGTCGACACAAAGTCCGTCGCAATCGTTCCCGCATCTTCCGGGCTCACCGCCATCGCTCCGAGACAAAGCACGTTCGCATCGTTGTGCTGACGCGTCACCGCGGCTTCCGCCAGGTCGTTCACCTTCGCGGCCCGAACGCCCTTCACGCGATTCGCAGCAATGCTCATCCCGATCCCGCTTTTGCAGACCAGTACACCGAAGTCGAAACTCCCCTCGCCCACACCAGCCGCCACCTCATTGGCGTAGTCGGCATAGTCCACCGATTCGGTGCTGTTGGTTCCAAAGTCGGTCACCTCATGACCGGCAGCTTTCAGCACCTCGCTGACCGCACTTTTGACGTCCACGCCACCGTGGTCCGCCCCTATCGCAATTCGCAGTGTATTCTTACTCATTCGATGACCGAAACGATGCCCCCTCCGTGCCCCCACCAGCCCCGAAACGCAACCGCGAAAACCAAAGGAGCGCGGGTTTCTAACCCGTCCGCCACCCCAGCTCTCCCCAAAGGCTTACAAAGCCCCCCTCCCAATATGGAGCCCGGGTTTGCAACCCGGCCGCACCACTTCCCCAAACCAAACAGAAAAATCACAGAAATCAGTGTAATCAGCGGTCCAAATATCTCCCTCAACCCCCAACATCGTCAAAACAGGCCCAAATGTCGGAAAGAACCCTCCGCAGATCATCGTTCTCTCCCTCAACACAACAGACAGTCCCGTGAACAAACTAGCACTCTCCCTCCTCGCCCTCACCCCCCTCAGCTGGGCCACCGCCGCCGAGCGGCCGAATATCCTCTTCATCTTTACCGACGACCACTGCCAGCAGGCCCTCAGCGCATACGACCCCTCCCGCATCACCACTCCCAACATGGACCGCATCGCCAACGAGGGCATGCTCTTTGACCGCTGCTACGTCACCAACGGCATCTGCGGACCCAGCCGGGCTGTCATTCAGACCGGGAAGCACTCCCACCTCAACGGCTTCATCAGAAACGGCAACACCTTCAACGGAGATCAGCAAACCTTTCCCAAACTCCTACAGAAATCAGGCTACCAGACCGCGGTCATTGGGAAATGGCACCTGAAGTCCACCCCCCAGGGCTACAACTACTTCGACGTCCTCGTCGGCCAGGGCCCCTACTACAACCCTCCCATGAAGACGAACAACGACGCCGGGGAGGTCGTCACTAACAAACACGTCGGCTACACCACCGACATCATCACCGACAAGACCCTCGCCTGGCTTAAAGACGGTCGCGACCCCAAGAAGCCCTTCATGCTGATGTACCAGCACAAGGCCCCCCATCGCAATTGGCAGCCCGGACCGAAATACCTCAACTGGCTCGACGACAAAACGATCCCGGAACCCAAAACCCTCTGGGACGACTACGAAGGCCGGGAATCCCCCGCCGCTAACCAGGCCATGACCGTCGCCAAGCACCTCAGCGCCAACGATCTCAAGCTGAACCAGCCCAGAGGCCTCACCTCCGAACAACTCAAAGCCTGGAACACCGCCTATGGCCCCAAGAATGAAGCGTTCAAGGCAGCAAAGCTCGAAGGCAAGGAACTCGTGAAGTGGAAATACCAGCGCTACGTCAAAGACTACCTCCGCTGCGTGAAGTCCGTCGACGACGGCATCGGTGAAGTCCTCGATTATCTCGATGAAGCCGGCCTCGCCGACAACACCATCGTCATCTACTCCTCCGATCAAGGTTGGTATCTCGGCGAACACGGCTGGTTCGACAAACGCTGGATGTACGAGGAGTCCCTCAAAACACCCCTCCTCGTCCGCTGGCCCGGCACCATCAAACCCGGCTCCGTCAACCGAACAGACATCGCCTCCAATCTCGACTTCGCCTCCACCTTCCTGGATGTGGCTGGCGTCCCTGTCCCCGAGGACATCCAAGGCGCCTCCCTCGTCCCCCTGTTCAAAGGCGAGACCCCTGCAGACTGGCGCAAGAGCTTCTACTACCACTACTACGAATTCCCCGGAGCCCACTCCGTGAACCGGCACTACGGAGTCACCAACGGCCGACACAAGCTCATCCACTACTACGGACCGAACCACGGCGGCGGCGAAATCGACACCTGGGAACTCTTCGACCTAAAAACGGACCCCTACGAACTCAAGAGTGAGTTCAAAAACCCGGAATACGCCAAGATTCGCAAGTCCCTCGATATCGAACTCAAGCGACTGCGGGAACACTATGAGGTGCCCGAAGACGCCCAGCAGGCCAAGCCCAACAAGCAAAAGAAGAAGCAGACCTAGATCGTTTGCCCGGGGGATTTAACAAATCACTCCCCCTTCTCCGCCGAAACATACTCGAGAATCCCCGCCAGCGCCCGGTCGAAACACCGCGCCACATCCTCGTACGCCCCCCGCCCCTGCCCAATCGGGTCCGGCACGTCCTGCCCCGTCCCCCCCTCGTCAAAGTCCCGCACGAGATGAAAATTGTCCCGGAATTCCGGATACATCATCTCCAGCATCTCCCGATGACTCCGGGTCATACAAAATACGTGCGCCGCAGCTTTGAGCATCTCCTCATCGACCATCGCACTGCGAAATCCGTTCAACTCAATCCCCCGATCCTCCAGCACCTCCATCGTTTCCCGGCTTGCCGAGCCCCCCGGACCCGCCGCCACACCCGCTGAACTCACCTCCACCGCAAGCTTCTCCTCTGCCGCCGAGCGAAACATCGCCTCCGCCATCGGGCTCCGGCAGGTATTGCCAGTACACACGAAAAGAACACGGAGAGGTTCGGACATGGCGCACCCTATGCCGCTCCCTTCCATCTGGTCAAACCGTCAAATCCAACAGCAACGGTCCACCCAATCCCATTCATCCCACCTCCCATCGACCAAATCCGCCCCTCCCCGCAGCGTAACCACGAAGGGAGCACGGGCATCTTTCCCGTGTCATCAACGCTAGCCCCCTCAAACCCACCCAGACGGGACACCTGTGCTCCCCTCCCGTAGCTGAACAACTGCCTTGTTTCGGTTGCTCAGCCGCCGCCTCTCCCCACCACACCCCGCTCCTCCTCGAGCCCCAGTCCGACCTCGGGCTCCCGGCCCCGACGGGGCCGCCGGACATGTTCAGCTCTTTGCCCGAAAAAAAACCTCAACCAACTCCTGAGTAATTCCTTCCCAAACAAGTACACTTACTCAACATCACAGTGCTATTCACTCCCCTTAAACATTAACGAACATCTCAGCTCGCCAGACACCAGGACCCTCCAAAAAATCGAAATTAGCACCCCTTAGTCGTTTCATTTTTTTAGACGAATATCTACCATGGATCGCTATACGTTCTCCTTGCATAAATCAGAGAAAAGGATACCTCTCTTTGTGCTGTTATGAGTGATTGGTCCGACATTGGTGCAGAGCTACGCAAGGAGCGGGAATCTCGCGGCTGGACATTGCGCGACGTTGCCCACCGCACCCGGATTCCGGCCCAAACCATCGAGAAGTTGGAGTCCAACGATTACCGGAAATTTCCAAGCCCCGCCTACGCCAAAAGCTTCCTCGCCCAATACAGCGAACACCTCGAAGTCGATGCCGACGATTGGCTCGAAGCCTTCGAAGTCGGCAACTCACTTTCCAATCTCGACAGCTACGAGTACCTCAAGGATCACGCCGAGGAAATCGGCGAGGAAATCGTTCCCGTAAAGACTGCTCCCAAGAGACCCGCCCGCGCCAAGAAAGCGGCCGCACCCGCTGCCCCCGTCCGCTCCGAATCCTCCAACGCACTGCAATCGCTCGTCGTCTTCGCCATCACCGCCATCCTCCTCACCGCCGGCGCCCTCGGCTTCCGCCACATCAGTGAGGAGATCGCCAAGACCCAGCCCACGGAGGGGGAATCCACCACCAAATCTCCCCACTATGTGGAGGCTCCCAGCATCGTCCACTCTCGTCCCGCACCGTCCAAAGCCATTGCTCCCCACCAAGGCACTCCAGGCACCTTGGCCGCGGCCGACAATCTCGAGGACCGCAACCTCTCCTCCATCGGCCGAGCCGCTCCCGCCGGAAACGACATCAGCCCGATCACCTTCGATGCACCGCCCCCTCGGGCCGTGATCATCGAAGAGTAAAGACCCTGACCCCCTTCGGCGTCATCCCTCCGTGATTCGTCTCACTCTCCTACTCTGCTTGGCAGTCCTGTCATCCTGCAGTAATCGCGTCCCGGCTCCCGGCGACTTCATCTTTCCGGTCGCAGAGATTACTCCCGGAACCCCGCAGCTGGAGACCGAACTCATCAACGGAGACGAGGCACCGATCCACAATGTTGGCAGCGACCATTCCGCCCACCCCCCGGTCTCTCCTGCCGTTCATCAACCAACGGCTGGTAATCTCAAACTGACCGTCCTCGCCTTCGACAGCCGCACCCACAACCTCCAGGTGATCGACAACGAAAACGGCCCAGGCAGCGGTGCACGAAATTCCAAATCGGCCGCGAAATCAAAGAGCGCAATCGCCGCCATCAACGGTGGATTTTTCACCCCGGAAGGAAAACCCCTCGGCCTCGTCTACGAACAAGGCCGGAAATACGGCGGACTCAGTAATTCCTCCCTCGGCGCCGGAATTTATGTCCACGACACAGCCTCCCGGCTTCCCGCAATCCTCCCTCGCTCCACCTGGCAACAACTCTCCTCTCCAAGCCCCGCTCACCTCCTCCAGTCCGGCCCCTTCCTTCTGAAAAACGGCAAGACTGTCTCCGGCCTCTCCACCACCCGCCCCCGCGAACGCTCCTTCCTCCTCTGGGTCTCCTCCTCAGTGAAAGGTGGACCTGTCTCAACTCGTCACCTATGA
>JAPKDA010000029.1 GCA_028822695.1 Akkermansiaceae bacterium | reverse complement strand
GCGCACCGCTAGCGTCGCCATGGATTTGCCCCAGCGGTTTCTCCGGTTGGTGGTTGTTCAGCAGTAGAGCCTTTCACCCCTCTCTGACCCCCTCAACGGCCCCCGCAGAGCAATCCCTGCGCCTATTCGTGCAATTCCGTGTAGCAATCCTCGCCCCTGTTGCTCAGGGTGGGTGGGTATGAAAACGATACTTGCTCTATTTTTCGGAGTCGCGCTGTTTGGCCTGAGCGGGGGAGTTTTGGAAGCCAAAGAGACCGTATCGGCAGCAGATATCCTCACGTATCGCAAGGGTGCGGAGCAGGGCGATGCCCTAGCCCAGTTTAACTTGGGATTCTGCTACGATAACGGCGACGGCGTGGCCAAGGACGCCACCCTCTTTCCCCTCTCCGAATCCCACCTCGCCGCCCCCAAGCTCCCCACCCCAAAAGAAAATTCCTAGCAGCACCTAGCAAATACAATTCCATGTCTACACGAACTCGAATAATCCCCATCTGGGTAATCTGGGCCTCAGCAGCTTTTTGCTTCATTGCCGTCGCTAATTTGCCGTATGGTTTTTACCTGCTACTTCGCTGGGTCGTTTGTGGGGTTGCTGTCGCCACTGCCATTGAGTTTCACGTCGTGAAAAAGTTGGGCTGGGTATGGGGGCTCGGATTGCTGGCCGTTCTGTTCAATCCGATCTTCAAGGTGCATTTTGAGAAGGATGCCTGGCGGGTCATCGATTCCCTGGCCGGGCTAATCTTGTGCGTTGCAGCCTATTATTTGTCGGTTTTGGGGAGACGGGCTGACTGCAACTAGAAATTTTCGGGTGAAAAGCATGAACGCTCTGGTGTCCTGTTCCTCTATTCTGCCCATTAGTCGTGAGCGAGCGAAGGAAGTGGATCAACCCCCTGGTACCCCTCTCCGATTCCCTCTTTTCCTCCCTACTGTTGGATCGAGGACGACAAGGTCACCAAGGCTCCGGACGCCCTGATGAGTTCAGGTGGCCTGTCCATCTGAAACAACTAGCTAAAGAAAGCCGAGGTTCTTCATTCGGCCTCCGGCAAGAGCATGGCGACGACTTCGTCGACCTTTTTCTGACCGTAGCTGTGGCCTTCGACAGCCACCACGAGCTTTCCGGTCTGGTCCTTGGCGATGATTCCGTGGCCCTTGAGCTTGGCCTTCTTGAGTTCCTCCGCGCTGTCTCCCGTGCCGACTTTGGCGGTGACGATGTTGAGCTTGGTCCCATGTGTCTTTTTGAGGCCATTCACGATGACCGTAATCTTGTCGCACATCGGTCATCCGTCGTAATAGTAGTAGGCGAGGGTCGGCTTCTTGCTGGCCACTTCCCCGGCCCCGTCTGCCGTCGCTTCGGGCTTTTCACCCAAGGCTGCGGCCGCGAGAAAGAGCGGCAGGAAGCACGCAATCGCTAAGAATCTGATGGTAGGCATGTGGAGTCATACGGCCGGCGCGCGGATGATTCTTCAGTGATTTTGATTTTGCTGCTAGAAATTTGCTCTTGAGGCGGAACGGGCTGGAACGCCCCCCTTGACGACACTTCCAGCCTCGGCTTCACCCCAACTGAGGGCACCACCTACCGTTGAGAAGTCATCGAAAAACCCCCTTTCACCCCTCTCCGATCCCGTCAACGGCGCCCCCAAGATCCCACCCCAAAAGTAAATTCCTAGCAACGAACCCTACAAAACAGGGGAGAAATGGAGCCAGCTAACGGACTCGAACCGTTAACATCCTCATTACAAGTGAGGTGCTCTACCAATTGAAGCTAAGCTGGCCTTTCTCGCTGGAACGGGCGGGAGTATGCCTAAACTTCTGTTCCGGGCAAGCCGGAATCCACGCCCTTTTGAGTCTTCAGCATTCAGCGCTCAACGTTCAAAGCACCCTTGGATCAGGATCCACCGTCTCCTTCGCCCTCGTCTCAGCCTTCCAGCGCACCGAGGGCAAAATCATGAAGGTCGCAATGATGATCAGCCCCGCCCCAATTACGCCCACCGTCTCCGGCCCCTGGCTACTCACCAACGGAAATGCCACAAACGGCGCCACAATACCCCGGGAACCGGTCAAGAACGTGTGCACGCTCATGTATTCCGCCACATGCGCCCCCTTCGCAAACTTCGTCACCCACAAACTCCAAGCCACGTTCCCTCCGGCCCGGGCAATCCCGTGAAAGGCAATCCCCACACATAAGGCCCACACCCCATCCCCCACAAAGTAGAACAGAATTCCCATCGCAAACAGCACGTTGATCACTGCACGGACCAAGAAGAAATTCATCCGATCAAATATCACCCCCCAGCCAACCACGAAGAACAGGAACATCACTTCGGGAATCACTCCCGTAATCGTCGCAATGGTGAGCTCATCCAAGTCATAACCATACTCCGGATTCGAGACATACTCTACAAACAGCGAGAAGCAAAGCAGGTTGCCAAAGCCTAAAATCATCCACGAGATCAGCAGGTTTCGAAACGCGCGGTCCCTTTTCACGTGACTAAATGCCGAGAAAAACTTCACCCGCTCGGTGCGCTCCAAATACACTCGCTCCATCCAATACACACACGCTGCCATCCAAAGATACGCCGCCGCATACACCAGCAGCAACCAACGAAAGGAAGACAACTCCTGCCGAAGCACCCAACCGAAGGAAATCGCCACCGAAATCGCCGCCAACTTGCGAACCACCCCGCTCATCGCAAACAGCCGTCCCCTGTTCACTCCAGGATAGTGCCGTCGATAGACCTGCGCCAGCAAGGGCACCGCCAACGTCGTCCCCATCAACCCAACTCCCACCGCAAAAAGATACATCTCCATCGAGTCCGCTCCGAGGGAGGCTAACACGAGACAGAGCGCCGAAACGCCCCAGATCGCGGCAACCGTCACGTTCACCGACCAACCGGACTTCCTCACCATCTGCACCAGAAACAGACTCAGAAACAAACCCAGGGGAGGAGCCGCCACCAACCAAGCCTTCGCCCAATCCGGAGCCCCAAAGAACCGTTCCGCAATCATCACCGCAAAGGTAATACTCAGGGTCTCCATGCACCCAGCCGGCATGGCCCTGATGGTATCCAGCCGAAAGGTCTCACGCCCCGGCGACTCTGATGGCAAAATTCCCATTCGCGGACGCATCTAAACAGGCTCCCTCGACGAAGCGAGTAACCATAAACACAAGGCCCCCACCAGAATCGCAGAGAACCCCACATGCAACACCTGCACCACCGGACTGATCCCCACTTGCGCCAACACCAAGCCCATGATCATCATCGCTCCAACAATCCCACCAATCCCTTTCTCCAACCATCCCAATCCATCTTTCAGAATCCGGCTCCCCACAAAGAGAAACGCCACCGTCCCAATTAAAATGACCCACGACAAACTCCGGTGCACCAGATAGACACTCTGCTCCTCGAGCTCCCCAGTCCATTCACTCCGCGCTTCACCGTAGTGCGACCTCATCAAAACGTCAGTCACCTCCCGTATCTGCGTTCCCAAGACCCCTTCCAAAAGAGTGATCACGAGAAGGGTCGCCACGATCCACCTCAACATCACAGCCGAACCTTCGAACCTCAACCGCCACGGCCTCTCTGTTCCCCGCCACGCAACGAACACCAGAAGGAAAACCAGCAACATCGCCAGCGCGAGATGAGTCGTGATGATGACCGGATTCAGATCGCTATGAACAAGCCGGGCACCCATCACGGCATTGATCAGCACATCTGCAAAACTCGCCACCGCAGCCCAAAACACGATCTTCCGCCCCTTGCGCCGCTGATAAAAACCGCCAATGAAGGTCGCCAAGGTCAGGAAACCCAGAGGCATTGAGGTCAATCGATTCAAAAACTCGACCCAAGTATGCACCGGATTGAACTCCTCCCTCAGAGACTCAATGGTAATCGTCGCCGGATCTCTTCCTTCCTTCGCCGCCTTCTCTCGAAACTTTTCGATATCGAGATTCTCAAAGTCCACCTGCTCCACCGAAGAAGGAGGAATCAACTCACCCCAACACGTCGGCCAATCCGGACACCCCATCCCTGATCCCGTCACCCGCACCACCGCTCCCACGAAGATGAGCAGAAAGAGAGACACCAAGGCCGCCAAAGCCACTTTCTGAAACCGCACCATCGTCCTGCCGAGCCTTCCGGAAACGTTAACCCTCCCTTAGGAAGAAGAATTGCCCCCCTCGGTCGCCGCCCCCTCCGGCAACTCCATACCCTCCGCGATCTCCACGGCCTCTTTGATCAAAGCCTCATCATTGTGGCTCTTGCGATCCTCCTTGCTGATCGCCACCGACAACCAACGGAACTCGTAGCTGTTATCGAGCACTACCTTCAACAACATCATCAACGGCACCGCCAACAACATCCCAACCGGACCCCAGACCCACCCCCAGAAAAAGACTGATCCAATAATCACCAAAGTCGACAAGCCAAAGCGGCGCCCCATCAACATCGGCTCCACAAAGTTGCCGAGGAATATGTTGATCGCAATGTAGCCGATCCCCACCGCCACCGCACTCGGCCAACCAACCGCCAGGAACGCCAAGATCATGGGAGGAATTCCCGCAATGATCGAACCGACCACCGGAATATAGTTCAGCGCGAACGCCACAATGCCCCACAGCAGGAAAAAATCCAACCCCGCGGCCCAACACAGGAACCCCGCCAGAAAGCCGGTCCCCAAACTCACCCCCGTCTTGATTCCCAAATACCTCTGAATCCCCTGCGTCGCCGTCAACATCCGTTGAATGTTGGGTCCCCGCGCTTCACAAATCGCATTCAACCGACGCCCGAACATTCGCGACTCGGTCAACATGAAGACGGTCAAAATCATCACCACAAACGCCGTTCCCAAAAATGACGCCACTCGACCAACCACGTTGGTACTGATGTTGAGGATGTCCGCCATGTTGATCCCGGACAACGAAACCTTCAGGTCGTCGGTCACGTAGGTCCGAACCTTGGATCGGGCCTCCGCCATCTTGTCCCCCTCGGTCATTCCCTCTTCAAATTCAAGCCAACTAATCAACCGGCCCGCCGCCCACTCTTCAGCGTTATCGACCCGCTCCACCGTCAACTGCTGATACTTCGTCTCCCACTTCGTCTGCAAATCCCCCATCAAGCCAACCGCACTCACCACGATCACCGCCAAAAAGAGGAAATCGACCAACACGGTAATCAAAACCGCCAAAAAACGGGGCACCCTGTGCTCCCGCAACCAGGTCGTGATCGGAAAACTGACCGTCGCAATGAAGAAGGCTAGGAGGATCGGCACAAAGAAGCTCGCTGCGGCCTTCAAGCCGGCAATCAGGATCACCACGGACCCCAATATAATCAGGATCCTGATGCCTTGCTCTTGTTTTCCAAACTGCGCCATGGGCTTTCATCGAAAACCACCGATTCCAGTCGGCGGCTCCTGCTGGGCATCCTAGGCCAAAGCTAGGGACTCGACAAAGAATTCATTCCGGAGATGTCGATTTTTTCGGTATTTGTGACAACTCTGTCACTCGGCGGGGCGCCAAATCCTCTAAGGCACCTGCCAAACCCGGCCAGCGGAACCTGAATCCATGCTCCACCAGCCGCCGCGGAGCCCCCCCAGCGGCTCTTCAACTCCAGCTCGGTCTCGGTTCTCAGGATCCGCGCCCCCCACTTCCAGCATCCATCGAGCCGCGGGCAATCCAATCGGCATCCCTGCCTGCTCCCGCATCGCCGCCATGAACTCCTCGTGCTCCATCGTCCAGTGCAGCAACCCAATTTCCCAACGTCGCCCCATCCCATTCCACCTCATCCCCCGCGCAAACAAGTAACTAGCCAAATACCGCCCCAGAAACCCATTCGCTCCAGTAATCACAATTCGTCGTTTCATCGATCTATTGGGTTCGGAGTTCAGGCACCGCACAGGCACCACTCTCACAAGGCAACGGCTCATCACAACCCGCCGCCACTTCCTCATCAGCCTTCAAAGCCAGCAGCTTCGACAAGGTCAGTCGGTTGTCCGAAATGAGATGACACGCCTTTGCCGCAAGCGGGAGCAAGGCAGGAGAAGCCATCCGCGTAGCCCAACCCCGCCACTTCTTCAGGACCCAGAGGCAAACCACCCAAGCCTCCGGGCCCTGCCAGATATCCCCCTCGTCATTCATCACAACGATCTCCCGCCCCGCATCCATATTCACGATCTCCGGCAACAACCGCCGTGCCACTCCGGAGTTGTAAGGCACAAACTCCAACCGGCAGTAACTCCACTGCCCGAGCATCCACTGCCGGAAGCTCCGGCACATTCCGCACTTCGGATCATAGAATACGGTCAGGGCATTCATCAGTGCTAGAGGGCTTCAGGATTAGCCTTGTAGGTAGGTGGCAGCGGAGGCACATCCAGCCCACGAACTCCTTTCCTGCGAATCCGCATGAAGACGTAAATGTTGAAAAAGTGCATCGCACCCAACACCAACATCACCACCCCAATCTTGGCGCTCACGGCTTCAAAAATTCCACGCACCGCCACCACTTCCTCCACCACTTTCAGATAGAGCGCCACGAATCCGATGTTGATCAGGTAAAACCCGACCACCAACAGGTGGTTCACACTGTCCGCCAATTCTTCGTTCTCGTGGAAACATTCCACCAGAAACACTCGACCGTTCTTGTGCAAGGTCCGCGCCACCCACATCGTCATCGGCACTGCCGTGAGGAGATAGAGGGCGTAGGTAATCACTGTTTCATTCACTGTTCTGTTCTTTCTATTGTTGTTGTTCACACCACCCAGGTGCCTTCCTCGTAGGGCTCCGGATCAGGAATGGCATGCAGGTGTTTCCGCACCTCCCGATCCTTCCGGCGAAAGAAGATCTTCGACAGCCCGTGCCGGTTCGCCGCCAACGCGACACAGACTTTCTTGGCCACCGGCAACATCCGCGGCCCTGCCAAACGACGAGCCAGCTTCCGATAGCTCACGCAGCTGTAGAGGCAGTAGACCCAGGCTTCCGCCCCCCGATAAATGTTCTCCCCATCAACCCGGAGGACCATCTCCCGAGCCGGATCCAAAGCCCCAATCCCCGGAAGCACTTCCTCCGCCTCCTCAGCCTGATAAGGCACAAACTTCACCGCAAAAGCCCGCTCCTGCCCGCCGATCCATTCCGCAAACGTACAACACATTCCACAGCGCCCATCATAGAACACTTCAATCCCCTTCACTTGCAGCGGTAAGTTCATCGTCGTCATTCTTTCTAACCTTTCTGTTTTTTCAGTTTTTAGTGAAACTTTAGCTGAATTTTTTTTACCCTCTACCCGAACAGCTTCATCGCCAATTGCATCGCCTTCCCGTGCGGCAGCGAACCCACTCGATCACTCATCTTCGACGCAAATCGCACGAACTCCTCCAGCTGCACCATCTGCTGATGAAAGGCCTTCCCCTCCTTCGTCTTCATCCCCTTCGTTTCCTCCGCGCAGCCCTCCACCGTCTGCAACGCCGGATCCAACTCCCGACGCTTCCGCTGCTCCACGATCCGACGGAAGATCTCCCACACATCCTTCTCCGCTTCGAAATACTCCTTCCGCTCCCCCTTCTTCGTCACGATCCGCACCAAGCCCCAGTTCACGAGGTCCTTCAAATTCGTGTGCGCATTCCCGCGGCTGATCGCCAACTCTTCCATCACCTCATCCGTGCTCATCGCGTCCGCCCCGGTCATCAGCAACGCATGGATCTGAGCCATGGTCCGATTGATCCCCCACTGCGTCCCCATGACCCCCCACTGGGCCACAAAGCCTTCGCGAATCTCTCGCAACTTGTCAGCTTCTCCCTTCATCACTTTCAGTAATTACTGAAACTTCCGTCTTTGTCAACCCCCTTCGGCAAAAAAGTGACGTTAACCATGGGCCGCGCCCGCCTCTTGAACCGTAAGGTGACTGTCTCGATCGCCATCTAAACCCCCGGCGATAGCCGCACTTCCCACCGCCTTCCAACCCCTCTCCCAATCAGAGCAATCAGCGAAATCACCGGTTAAAATCTCCCCTCCGTTCGCTGAACTCTCAAAGCCCCTTCCTCAACACCACCGAACCCCGCCCACTCGTCTCCAGCTTCTCCCGACGCTCCTCCGGCAAAGCATCCAGCCCGGTCTCCCGATACCCCAGCTTGTCGAAAAACTTCGAAGCCCTCGTCGTCAGCGCAAACACCTCCTTCAGCCCCCCTTCCCGTGCCTTCTGCTCCGCCGCTCGGACCAAATCCTGCCCGTAGCCCAGACCCTCATGAGACTGCTTCACATAGAGACAGGCCAACTCCCCGGCCTCGCCATAGCCATGAACCGCCACGCAGCCCACCACATTGTCGTCCAGACAAAGCATCAAGAAGTCATCCGCCTTTTCCACGACACTTGCATAATTGCGTGGCACCAGGTGCGCCGCCCTTACGGAGCGCCCCACCATCGCCAATAGCTCCGGAATGTCCTCCTCACGAAGCGCTCGGATCTCCCGATAGGCATCCGCGTGCACCATCGTCCCCACACCCTCGTTCGAGAAAAGCTCATCCGCCAAAACACCCTGCTGACGTCCGTCCAACACATGCACCCGGGGAATCCCCGCCTCGCAAGCTTCCGCCGCACCAGCCAACAAATCGGCCCCGACCACTGCATCCGCCCCTGCCAGTCGCGCCGCCTCCCTCACCGCCACCGCATGCAACGGAACTTCCTCAAACAACACCCCGGGCTCGTTCACCAACGAAATCAACTTCGCCGCCCCCAACTCGTGCGCGACGCTCACCAGATCCGGATCAAACGACTTCTTCCCACGACAGTCCACCAGCGCCGCCTGCCCACGATCCAAAATCTCACCGCAACTCTCCAGGCATCCCGCCTCCCCGGGAGCCGCTGCAACATGGTCAAACTTCAACTCCATCTCCGTTGCCCAATCCGCCAAATCCCCCACGTCTCCTCCCAACACCCCGATCACCAGACGCACCCCGATCTGCTGCAAGGCCTGTAAATCCAACAAAGTCTCCGCCACCGCCGGTTCCGGCAGCAGCCCTTCGTCAAACACGACCACGAACAAGCGACCGCGAAAGAGCGGCACATATTGGAGGACTGCTTTGACATCTCCCATCGGCATGATGACGGAACCTGCCAGAGGCTTAGGCCCGCCGCAAGCACCTCGTCACCACCCAGCCCATTCCGATCACCAACCCCATCACCGCAAACCAATCCCCAAACTGGGCATAAAGCGTGATTTTCCCCCGCACCGGGACATAGACGGTCGCGTAGAGGCTCCCTCGTGTGAAATGACTCCCATCACCGTCCAACAAAATCCGCTGCTCCCCGCTCACCAGATCCACCAAGCGCCCATCCACACCCACCACCGCTGTCACCCCGGTATTGGCACTCCTCACCATCGGCCGCCGCAACTCGATACACCGGAACCGCGCATTCGCAAAATGTTGCGCCGCCGCCTCACTCTCCCGAAACCAACCATCGTTCGTCACGTTCACAATCAACTGCCCGCCCTCCAACACCACCTTCCGCAACAAGCGCGGCACGGTGTCCTCAAAACAAATACTCGGAATCACCGCAATCTCCCCACTCTCCGCCGCCGCATGACGAATCCGCAATGGATCTGGCCCCTCCCCCACATCAAACGAACCGGAGTATTCCACCCCCGACGACTTCTCAAACAACCACTTCAACAATACCAACTGCTCCACGTAGGGAATCGTCTCTCCAAACATCACCAGGTGATGCTTGTGATACCGCTGCATCACCCCCCCTCCTGGGGGCCTCGCCACCAGCCCATTGAAGGAGCGGGTCTCCTCTTTCCTCGCAATCACATCACCCTGCCTCACCCCATCCAACTCCACCATCCCCATCAGATGTGTGAAGGACCCCGCAGCATCGATCTGTTGAAACAGCTGATCCGTCCAAATCCCAAATCCCTGCGTCCCGTCCTCCGTCACCAGCAGGACATCATCCAGCGCCGTCTCCGGCCAAATTACCCAATCCGGTGCATCCAATACCAACTCCTCCCCGCTCTCGATCGCCTTCCTGGCATTCTCCGTATTCCGCTCCTCCAAATCCGTAAAAGCCTTCAGCGTCTCGTCCCGATACCCCGCATACACCTGCTCCACCGTCCACTCCCGTTCCTTCGCATTCTGCGGGATGTTCACCTGCACCATCAGCACGTTCAACGGCACGACCTCCCCATCCGGAAGCCGCTGCAGCTTCCAAATCCCAAAGCCCACCACCATCACCAGGATCAAAGCCGCCCCACCAAAATCCCAGTGCGGCCGCAACTTCCCCGACCTCACTTCGCCAATCATCCGTTGCACGACCTGCAACAACACCGCCGACAAAAACACCGGCAAGAACGACAAGCCTGTCACGCCCACCAACTCCGCGCCCTGCGCAATCACCGGAGTCTCATGAAACGCCACTCCCAATCCGTTCCACCCAAACCCCGTCAACAACCATCCTCGAATCCATTCCATCGCCACCCACATGAATCCCAACACCGCCGCATATCCCAATGAACGCATCGCTTCCTCAAAGGCACCCGGCTTCGCCTCAGTAGACTTCCCCCGCCACGGATTTCCCGCCGTCGCCGCGAACGCGCCCCACAACCCAAAGTAAACCGCCAGATAACCAGCCATCGCCCAAACCCCCACCCCACTCACCACCCCAATCCATTTCAAATTGATCGCCCAAAACACCAATCCCGCCACCCAACCCGTACGAAACCCAAACCATCCCCGGCGCTTCTCACCACCCTTCGCCCACAACAACACCATCAACGGCACCAACCCAACCCACACCGCCCCACTCCACCCGAACGGAGGAAATCCCATCGCCAACAAAGCTCCCGACGAACCGGCCAAGCCAATCACCCACAACAGTTTCACCACCCATCCCATGCGCCCCCAGTAATTCCGTCAGCCCCCATCCAGTCAACCCTAACCGTGGCATGACCGTCCCGGTCACAGGCCCCCACGAAACCCAGGGCCACTGTTCAGGCCGTAACTTGACCAACCTGCCCGCGGCAACGTCCTGCGAAAGGTGGGTCCCCGGTCATGTTCAACCCCCTCCGGTGCCTCAGCGCCCTACTTTCCTCCCCTCTCCCACCTACAAATCACCAATAACGCCGCCCCAGCGGCAAAATCCTCTCGTAATTAGTTAAGAAATCTTAAATAGTTCCCCTGCTGTCCTTTCCATGAATCTCTACCGCTCAACCCTGCGGCGGCGACAACTCCTCAAAGCTGGCTCTGTGGCCGCTTTCGGAGCGCTCGGATCCGCCCTCGCCGGCCGTCGCCTCTTCACCTTCGGCTCCCATTCGGAGACGCCGATTGGCGCCGACAATTCCGCCAGCCCCCCCCTCCTCGACGAGCCCCTCCAGGCTCATCCAGCCCCCTGCCCTTCCGACGACCTCCCCCTGCAATCCGAATCCTCCGAAGGCTTCCTCGAACTCGCGCCCGCCCCGCGTCCCCTCGAACACGAACAGGAATACTCCGACTTCCTCGCCTCCCTCGACCTCCGGCACATCTCTGCCGACGAAGTCCTCGACCCTCATCGCAACATCTCCAACGGCGTCGAGAACATCCTCCCTCCCGAAAGCCTCTGGGAAAAACTCGCCCCCACCCTCCGCGTCGCCGACGAAATCCGCGAACGCCTCAACATGCCTCTCCTCCGCTTCAGCTCCGCCTACCGCAGCCCCCGCTACAACCGCGAAATCCCCGGCGCCGTCCGCAATTCCTATCACACCCGAAACCAGGCGCTCGACATCGTCTACTTCTGCCCCATCCGCGACGCCTACAACGTCGCCGTCCAACTTCGCAACGAAGGATTCTTCCGCGGTGGCATCGGCCTCTACCCCACCTTCATCCACATCGACACCCGCGGCCGCACCGCGACGTGGCGCGGATAATGTAGTGCCGGCCTCCGTCCGGAAAAAGGTAGGCGGGCTCCCAGCCTGCCACCCAGCCCGCTACCAAAGAATCCGATAACGACTCACCCCCACCACTCGGTCCGTCCCGACATCCCTGATTTGCAAGAGCCTGGTCAACCGCGAAATTTCAAGATGGTAAGTCCCCCCTCGCCCGATCGAAGCCTTCAGTGACACATAGTCATACTGCGCCGTGCTCCCCCAACCACTCTTGGCGACACGAACCTTGAACCGATGTTTCCCCGGCTCCACCCACGCCGCCGACACCCCGCCCCCACCACCACCCAGCTTCACTCCATCCAACTCCACCAGCTTGATCCGCTGCTCCAACTCAGGCGGAAACACCGAAACCACCGCCGGACCATGGACATACGATGACTCCAAAGGGACCCCCACATCTTCATAGGCACAGCCCACCAACAAGATGGCCAATACTCCGCACAGGCAAACAAACGATTTCATCGGCAAAGTAACTGTAGGATCAATCTTCGCTGCACGAAACTTATATTCACCCCATCCGCTCCCGCGCATCCTTCTCCAACCAAGTCCACATCGTCGCCAAGGCCCCCTTCACCCGCGCCTTCTCTTCCTCAAGATCAGCAAAACCCGGCTTCCCACTTCCAAAGAGATAATACTTAATCTTCGGCTCCGTCCCTGAAGCCCGCACGGCAAAGCGCCGACCATCCGCGAGCGTCACATTGATCATCCCCTGCTTCGGAAGCAAATCGCCTTCCTCGTCGTAAATGTCCTGCTTCAGAAAGTCCTGCGCCTTCGCCACCGGAATCCCATCCACCTCGCTCGGCGGATTCACAGAATACGATTCCGCCAGCGCTGCAATCTTCGCCGCGCCATCCGCCCCCTCCATCACCAGGCTCTCTCCGTGCTCGGCATAAACGCCGTATTCCACAAACAAATCATCCAGCAGATCAGGAATGGTCTTACCCTCGCTCATCGCGTAGGCCGCCAACTCCGCAAACATCACCGCCGCACCATTACCATCCTTGTCGCGCACAAAATCACCACCGAGATAACCGTAACTCTCCTCACTCCCGAACACGAAGAACCTCGAATACTCCAGACGCAGAACCCGACTCTCTTCCTCGCTCAGGGAACGATAATCTCCTTTCTTGTCCTTCGGAATCGCATCCTCCCACTTCTTGAGCTTCTCACCCATGAACTTGAATCCGGTAAGCGTGTTCAATACCGAGATCCCCATCTTTTCACAAATCGCATCCTGGAAATCCGTGGTCACAAAGGTCTTCACCTGCACTGCACGGGTCCGATTCGACTCCGTGATGATTCCCTGATCAAACATCGTCTTGATCCGATACCAGCCCAGCAGCGTCCCGATCTGGTTTCCGGTCAATAACTGCATCTCACCCTTCCCGTTCCGAACTACCACACCCATCCGGTCACAGTCCGGATCCGTGCCGATCACCGCCGAAGCCTGCTCCTTCTCGGCAAGATCCACCGCCATCTGCAAGGCCGCGGCATTCTCCGGATTCGGCGACGCCACCGTCGGGAAACGTCCATCCTGCACATCCTGCTCCGGCACCGTGAGCACCTCAAATCCCAATTCCTTCAACAACGGCACCACCAGAAAACCACCGGTCCCATGCAAATTCGTATAGACCACTTTCGCCGAACGATCCTCCAACAATTCCGGCTGCAGAAGTAGCGACTTCATCCGATCCATATACTTCCGATCCATCGTCGCCCCCAACTTCGTCAACGATCCCTGCTCTTCCGTAGGCAGCGCCTCGTAGGATTCACCCTCCAACGCATTCACTTCTTCAATGATCGATCCTGCATGCGGCTCCACAATCTGAGCCCCATCCGAGAAGTAGGCCTTGAATCCATTGTCGTGCGGCGGATTGTGACTCGCCGTCAAGACCACCCCGGCATCGGCATTCAACTCACGGATCGCAAACGACAACTCCGGCGTGGACCGCGGCCCGTCGAACAAATACGCATCACATCCCAGATCCACCAACACCTTGCAGCAATACTCCGCAAACTCAGTCGCGAAGTGACGCGTGTCGTGCGCAAACACAAAGACCGGCTTCCGGTCCTCACCATTCGCCACAATATCCCTCTTCACGTAGGTGATGAACCCCTGCACCGCTCGACCAAGATTGTAATAGTTCATCGACGCCGTTCCCACACAAGGATGCTCCGGCCGACCCAGTGGTCCACCTGCCCCCTGCTCCGCCTCCGTCACCACCTTGCCAATCGTCCGACCACGCAATCCCCCCGTCCCAAAGGCCATCGTCTTGTAGAATCGATCGTTGATCTCCGTCCACTCCTTGCCCGCCACCAACTCCGCCACCACAGTCTCCGCAAAATCACCCACACTCCCCTTCAACAAGCGCTCAATATTCTCTTGAGACGACTCCAGAACCTCTTCGGCCGCTACCGCCTCCACCAATTGGCTTTTCCATTCGCTCATGCTGCGGCGGATGATAGAAGTCGCCACCCGCATTGCAATACTCCCATGCCCCACCTTTTTAATGCCGCCCTCCGGACCCGGAAACCCCTGAAAATTGGCGATACCAGTGCCTTGCGCATCATCGACGGCGAGGGAGACGGGCTCCCCGGCACGTATCTGGAAACCTTCTCCGACCACTGGCTCCTTTCCACCGCCTCCGACCACCTCCCCGGGGCCCTTCGCACCTGGCTGCAGCAGTCCGAAAAATCCGTCTACTGGAAGAAGCTCGACCAGCACGAAAAGGAGTCCCCCACCCACCTCTCCGGCCCCCCGCAAGACGAACCGTTCGTGATCCGCGAGAACGGACTGCGTTACCAAATCAGCTTCCAGTCCGGCTACTCCCAGGGAATTTTCCTCGATCAACGCGACAACCGACTCCGCATTCGCAAACTCTGCCAATCCGGTCACACCGTCCTCAACACCTTCGCCTACACCGGCGCATTCTCCGTCGCCGCCGCCGCAGGTGGAGCCACCACCACCACCCTCGACCTGTCACAGCCTTACCTCGACTGGGCCCGCGACAACATGCGACTCAACTCCATCGATCCCGAGCAACATTACTTCATCAAAGGCGACACCTTCCACTGGCTCCGTCGCTTCGCGAAACAGGGACGCCGCTTCAACGGAATCATCCTCGACCCTCCAAGCTTCTCCCGCGACGACAAGGGAAAAGTCTTCCGTGCCGAAACCGACTACGGCCACCTCGCCGAACTCGCCGCTTCCTGTCTCCACCCCGGTGGTTGGCTCCTCTGCACCACCAACCACCGCGGCATCTCTCCGCGAAACTTCCTCCAAACCGTCCGCGCCGCCCTACCCCACTCCGCAGATCTACAAACCTTCCCCATGCCCCCCGACTTCAACGGCGACCCTTACCTCAAATCAATCCTAGCCACCGTATAGCGTCAAACCACCCGCCCGCCCTCCGGGTTCGTCTCCATTCCTTCGCCCTTAAAGGGACGTCGCCTTCTCCTCCCCTTTTGGACTGCGGCAGGAAAGTGAGGCACGAACGTCGACACCGCATTCACGCGGCACTCCCGCCCCTTCTCCCCGCTCCCTCCAACCTCCGTGCTGGGACCGCAGCCTTCAGTCCGCCCCACTCTTTCCAGTCCCTTCCGTCGCCCTCGTGGCTGCGGCATCCTGCCGCAGGCCGTTCCCGCTGCGTCCCGCCGCGACAGTCGGGTGACTGTCCCGGTCGCCACTAAACCCCTCCGGCGCAGCCGCAAGCCACTCCCTTCTCCGGGTTCCGGGCTCTTCTTCGACAGTCAATCGCACACAAAATTCTTACTCAACATCCTCAACCTTTTCTTTGGGAGGCTCCGGAGCATCCTCCACTGCGAGAGGGCCACCATGACGGAACTCCAGCTTCAAGCCACCCCTCTTGTTGTTGAAACTCAGCTTATCAATCCGCTCACGCAGCTCAGGTCCCACCGCCGCCTTATCCTGCGGGGTGTCCCAAGGACCGGCGTAGAGCAACTTGCCTTCCTTGTCGTGCACTTCCACTTCGGTCCCGCCATCACGCATCTTCCTGGTCACACTCCCTTGATCGTCCATCAACTTCACGCTGCCGGTCTGTTGAATATCGATCATCCGCCCGTCCTTCGGTAAATTGTCGAGCAAGTCTTCAAGCCCACCAAATCCGGGCTGCAGCTCCAACTTCTTCAGCTGTTCCTCCATCATCTTGAGCTGCCCTTCCATCTGCTTTTCAAAGGCACCACCGGCATTGAACTCACGCATCTGACGACGCAACTCGGGAAACTTTTCCAGCGGATTACCACCCGGCACATGCGGCACATGCGGCACTTCTGCCGGCCGCTCGCCAAGCTTCACTGCGACCTCTTTCTTCACACCACCACTCACCACATCCATCGTCAACTCGGCACCCGGATCGTTCTCGAGCACGGCCTCACGGAGATCCACCTGCGAACGCACGGTCTCTCCATCCACCTTGGAAATCACATCATGTACTTTCAGTCCCGCATCAGCCGCCGGGCTTCCCGCCATCACAAAACGCAGCACCACGCCACCCTCAATTGCCAACTGCGCCACAAGCGCCTCGTCAGCTTCCTGACCAAACACACCAAGCCACGCACTCGGCGCGACCTGCTTCAACTCTCCTTCAAGCTGCGCTTGCACCGCACGATCAGCCGGCGCCTCTTCCTGAACTCTGTCATCGAGGGCCTTGGGGCGTTCGATCGCCGAAAGCGGCGAGGCGATTCCAAGAATCAACAGTAGGGAACTAATCACGGGAACTTTCATTGGCTGGTGTGGGGTATGTTTATCCGGCAAAGCGCCGGACTCGGAAATTCTTGTTCAACTAATCTGTCTCAACCGGAATCAACACAAAATTCACGATCGGCTTTTCAACATGCAACTCGGCTCCGACCGCATTGCGATACTCCAGTCGGTCCACATACTGGACCCGCACCAAACGATGCGGTCGATCGTCGCTCGTAAACACCAGCCCCCGGTCCGAGGCTTGGACGATGTTACGATCCATGTTGGTCGGAGCAAAAGACACCGCTGCGTAATTTGACTCCACTGCCGGAGCAGCCACCTCATTCTTGGACTTGTTGTCGGGCAACACCAAAGCCACCACCGCTCCAAAAAGCGCAACAGCTGCGGCCGCCGACCAAAAGCCTCGAGAGGATCCTCCTTGGCGCTCCTCCTCCACCTTCGGAAACGGAACTACCTTCTCCTCTTCGTCAGACGCCGCATCCTGCCATCCGGCCATTGCGGCCTCCATCCGTGAGATCAATCCTTCAGGCATTCCCGCAGGTGCGAGACGCTCCAAATCTTCTTCAAGCTGTTCTAGTTCTCCATCCATGATGCCGTAATATGGGGTCGTAAGCGTTGTCTTCAGAGGTCTCCTCGGATCCGAGCCGCAGCCAGCTGCTTACGTAAGGCTTCAACTCCATAGCGATACCGGGAAGCGGCCGTGTTCATCGAAATGTCCAAAATTTCGCCGATTTCAGCGAAAGTCCGGCCAGCCCAGATCTTCATCACGATCACCTCCGAAAACTTCTTTGGCAGCTCCTTCAAGGCTTCCTCCATCATGGCCTTGCGCTCCTCCTCGTATCCAGACCCCTCAAACCAGCGATCCGTGCCGGTCTCAGCAATCAACTCATCCCCCACCACCGCATCCTCCCGCTTCTTCCGCCGGTCGTTCCGACGTCCCAGATCAATCGCCTCCCGGCGGATCTGAGTATACAAAAATGGCATCCACGCCTCTTGACCACCCACAAACACCCCCAATTCCACCTTCTTGGCCAGCTTCACCAGCGCCTCCTGCAGAACATCTTCCGCGTCCCCCGCCCGCCGCGTCTGCTGACGGGCAAACAGCAACAGCTTACCCCCATGCTCCTCGAGCCAAGCTCGCCAGGGCGTAGGTGTTGCAGATGCTGCCATGGAGTTGGTGCGACTCATGCCGGGTCGCGCGGACCCTATCCTACTTTCCCCCCATCTTCAAAGACCTATCTCCCCCCCCTGTGGCGTGACCCGTCTCGGTCATGATCAAACCCACCCGGCAAAGCCGCAAACCCCTCCTTAATCTCAACCTCCCCAACTCACCTCATCTTCCCCAGCCACCTCCCCGTCACCGACCTCTCATTCTTCGCCAAATCCCCTGGCGTCCCACAAGCCACCACCTGCCCCCCATCCGTCCCCCCTCCAGGTCCCAAATCAATCACCCAGTCCGACTGCCGAATCACGTCCAGATTGTGCTCCACCACCACCAGCGAATGCCCCGCATCCCGCAACCTCGTCAGCACCCCCATCAACACCTGCACATCCTGATGATGCAATCCCGTCGTCGGCTCATCCAAAAGATAGAGCACCCCACCCGCCGAACTCTTCGAAAGCTCCGTCGCCAACTTCACCCGCTGCGCCTCACCACCCGACAAGGTATTCGCCGCCTGTCCCAACCGCACATACCCCAACCCCACATCACACAATGCCGTCAACACCGCACTCAGCTTCGGCACTGGACCAAACACCGCCGCCGCCTCCTCCGCCGTCATCTCCAACACATCCGCGATACTCCGCCCCTTGAACGCAATATCCAGCGTCTCCCGATTGTACCGCCGACCATCACAAGCATCGCACTTCACATACGCATCATTCAAAAAATGCATGTCGATCCGGATCGCCCCACCACCCTGACACTTCTCACAACGCCCCCCCTTCACATTGAAACTAAACCGCCCCACCGTGTACCCCCGTTGCTTCGAGAGTGGCAGCTGTGCAAACAGCGCCCTGATCAGATCAAACGCTCCCGTGTAGGTTGCCGGATTCGACCGCGGACTCTTCCCCAGCGCACTCTGATCCACCACCACCATCCGCGACAAATACTCGACCCCCTCAATCCCGTCGTGCGCTCCCGGCACCGCCTTCCCCCTCGTCAAACTCCGCGCCAAAGCTCGCCGCAGAATATCATCCACCAGCGTCGACTTACCACTCCCGCTCGGTCCCGTCACACACACCAATTTCCCCAACGGAAACTCCACCGTCACATCCTGCAAATTGTGCTCTCGCGCCCCCCGCACCACGAGCATCCCCTGCCCCATCCCGAACACCCCACCCGTCGCCCCATCCCCCGTCTCTCCCCGCAACCAACGCCCCGTCGGCGTGTCCGCCTTCGACACTTCCTTCACCGTCCCCTCCGCCACCAACTCACCTCCATGCGGCCCGGCCCCCGGCCCCATCTCGATCACCCAATCCGCAGCCCGCACCAACTCCTCATCATGCTCCACCACTACGATCGTGTTCCCCAGGTCCCGCAACCTCTTCAGCGCCCCGATCAACCGCACCGTGTCCTGCGGATGCAGCCCGATGCTCGGTTCATCCAACACATACAGCACCCCCGCCAAGCCCGCCCCTAGCTGCGTCGCCAGCCGAATCCGCTGAAACTCCCCTCCCGACAAACTCGCACTCGAACGGTCCAGGGTCAGATAGCCCAACCCCACCTCCGCCAGAAAGGTCAACCGCTTCTTCACCTCACCCACCACCGGACCACATGCCTCCGCCCGATCCTCCGGTAATTCCAACTCCTCCATCAAGCCCACCGCCTCCGCAATCGGCAACCCGCACAACTCATGAATCCCAAGCCCCTCCCCCGACTTCCGCGCCAACTTCACCGCCAAAAATTCCTTCTTCAACCTCAGCCCCTCACAGTCCGGACAAACCTGCGACGTCATGAAGCGACTCATCGCCCGCTTCACCGAATCACTCGGGCTCTCCCGCGAATGCCGCTCCACCACCCGGCAAACTCCCTCATACTCCCGCATCCAAACCGACTCCCCCCCGTCCTTCTCCCAAACCATCTCAATCTTCGTTCCGCCCATCCCATAAAACAACGCCTCCTTAAACCGCTTCGGCAACTTCTTGAACGGCACATCTCCCGACACCCCAAAATGCTCCGCCAACGAAGCAGTCTGCTTCTGATTCCAACTCTTCTTCTTCGCCCCGCCACCACTCCACGGCTTCACCGCACTCTCGTTCAGCGACAGCGTCTGATCCGGCACCACCAAGTCCGGATCACAAAACATCTGCGTCCCCAAACCATGACAACACTCACAAGCCCCCACGTGACTGTTGAACGAAAAATGCTTCGGCGACAACGCCGGCAGCTCAAACCCCGTCTCCGGATTCCGATAGCTCGTCAAAAACGACACATCCTCCCACGTCTTCCCACCCGGCACCTGCACCAATGCCCGCGCCTCCGCTCCGCAAATCTGTAGCGCCGTCTCCACCGAGTCCGCCATCCGACTTCGCGCATCGTCCCGCACCACCAAGCGATCCACCACGATCTCCAAACTCTCCACCCTCTCCGGCCAATCCTTCTCCGCTTCCTCCACCTCCAACATCTCCCCATTCACCCGCAACCGCACAAACCCCTGCCGCTGCAAGTCCCGCAAAAACCCCGACACATCCACCGCCGCCTCCACCTCCAACGGCGCCAACAAAATCACCTTCGCCCCTTCCTCCCGCGCCCCCAAGCTCTCCACAATATCCTTCGCCGTCATCCGCTCCAGCGCCTCCCCCGTCACCGGATCATGCGGCACACCCACCGCCGCATACAAAATCCGCAAGTAATCATGGATCTCCGTCACCGTCGCAATGATCGACCGCGGATTCGCCCCACCACCCCGCTGCTCGATCGCAATCGCCGGACTCAACCCCTCGATCGCATCCACCTCCGGCTTGTCCAACTGATCCAAGAACTGCCGGGCATAAGCACTCAAACTCTCCACATACCGCCGCTGCCCCTCCGCGTAGAGCGTATGAAACGCCAAGCTCGACTTCCCGCTCCCACTCAGCCCCGTCACCACGACTAGCTTCCCCCGCGGAATATCCACATCGATATTTTGCAAGTTATGCTGCCGGGCTCCCCGGATCCGAATCACGTCCACTCCCACCCTCTACACCATCCCCCCCAATATGAAGAGCCGGTTTTCCCCCCGCTTCTCAAAAGGGAGCGTGGGCTTCTAACCAGTGGTGTTCGGCATGGCATCGGCTTCAGAATTGGGATCGACTAAAAATCCGCCCCCCGATCGCGCCAATTGGCCTCATCATCCTCGCCACGTCCTGCTCGACGACAGTTGCCGAGGTCCGCGGTCGCTAAGCCCCACGGGATGTCGACTCCGTGATGGGCCCCCTAATTTGGCTTAATCTCTGGTTTGTTCGGAAGCCAGGCCCAGCGCCTGAGCGAGTTCGGCGTCAGAAATCACCCCCGCCTCATCCTCCACCCCCCAATATCCAGTAGCCAACCCCCACCAACTCCATTACCAATAATCCCGTGCCCTCGCTCCTCCAAAACTTCCTCAACCCCACAACCCCCTCCTTGAAGGTCTGCGGCGTCACCATCCCCGACGATGCCGAGCAGCTCGCTGCCCTTGACGTCCCTGCCCTCGGCGTCAACTTCTGGCCGCAGTCCAAACGCTACTGCCCGCCCGAGTCCGCCGCCGACTTCCTTCCCTCCCTCCAAGACCGCATCCTCCGCGTCGGCGTCTTCGTCAACTCCGGCCCCGAACTCCCCGCCCAGCTCTTCCAGGATGGCCTCATCGACCTCATCCAATTCCACGGCGACGAAACTCCCGAAGACTGCGTTGCCTTCGCCGCCCTCAACATCCCCTTCATCAAAGCCATCGGCGTCAACAGCGCCGCCTCCCTCGAGCACTCCGAAGACTACCGCGCTGCCGGCCTCCTCCTCGACGCCCACGCCCCCGGCATCTACGGCGGCACTGGAGAAACCATCGACTGGACTCTCGCCCGACAGTTCATCGACAGCCACCCCGACCTCCCCCTCATCCTCGCCGGCGGCATCACCCCCGACAACGCCGCCGACGCTCTCGCCACCGTCCGCCCCGCCGCCCTCGACGTCGCCTCCGGCTCCGAATCCGAACCCGGCATCAAAGACTTCACCAAAGTCTCCGCCCTCCAGAAAGTAGTACAGGCTTCCAGCCTGTAAAAGTCTCCCCAGGCTCAGCCTGCCCCCAAACAGGAGCGTGGATTTCTAACCCGCTTCACAACCCCGGCTCCCCCCCAGAGGCTTACAAAGCCTCCCTCCCCACCCCCCAACCCTGCCCAAATCCCCCAGTCCCTTAACACAAATTAGTTGCATTAAGAGCCCCTCCACCCTAACATCTCCCCGCCCCCAAGACCACCATGCACGGCAGCCCACTCCTCCGCGCCCTCCTCCTGACCGCATCCCTCGCCGTCGTGGGCCTCCTCCTTGCCGCCGTCGCCGGAACCAAAGAAAGCGACCCCACACCACCACCGGTAACCACCCCAGGCACCAAAACTCTCGCCATCCTCTCCCTCCAACTCTCCTCCCCCGCGACCAAGGTCACCCTCACCTCCCTCGACGGCAAGACCACCCTCCTCCATCTCGACACCCCCTCCCTCGACTCCGAGCACCCCCTCCAAGTTCCCGTCACCGCCAACGCCTTCACCGGCCTCCTCTCCGTCACCTGGCAAACTCCCGGCAACACCAACTTCCTCCGCCTCCGCCTCGAACCCGAACAACTCGAGTCCCGCGAACTCCTCCTCCACGCCCCCGCCAACCTCGAACAACACGCCATCGAGTTCGACTGGTTGGACAACTAATCTCACCCGTGGAACACGCCCACCCAGAAGCGCACGATCACGATTGCTGCGCCCACCACGACCACCACCACGAACTCCTCGTGGAAGGTCTCACCGTGCACTACCGCAAGATCCTCGCCATCGAGAACATCGACTTCGCCACCTCCTGCGGAAACCGCATCGCCCTCGTCGGCCCAAACGGAGCCGGAAAATCCACCCTCCTCAAAGCCATCGCCGGCCTCCTCCCCCGCAGCGCCGGCACCATCTCCTGGCGTGGCACCACCGTCCGCAAATGGTCCCGCGAATTCGCCTACCTCCCCCAGCGCGAGGATGTCGACTGGAACTTCCCCATCACCGTCCGCGGCCTCGTCGAAATGGGCCGCTACCCACATTTGGGCCTTCTCAAGCGCTTCTCTCCCGCTGACACCAAAGCCGTCAATTCAGCCCTCGAGACCCTCAATATCAGCGACCTACACCATCGCCAGATCCACGAACTCTCCGGCGGCCAACAGCAACGCGCCTTCCTCGCCCGCGCCATCGCGCAGGAAGCCCACGTCCTCCTCCTCGACGAGCCCTTCACCGGCCTCGACCAGACCGCCACCCAATCCCTCAGTGCCCTCATCCACGAACTCTCCGAGGAAGGCCGCCTCATCATCGCCGCCCATCACGACCTCAGCACCGCCCCCGCCCTCTTCAACCAAACCCTCCTCCTCAACCACCTCCCCATCGCCTTCGGCCCCACCCCCGAAGTCCTCTCCAAGTCCAATCTCCAAAACGCCTTCTCACCCACAGTGGCGTGACCGTCTCGGTCACAGGCCTCCCACCTTCCCAACCTCCGCCCCCCAACCCCAACCTCTCCAAATTCGCGTCCATTCGCGGTTCCAATCTCCGACCTCTGACTTCAAAATTCCAAACTCATCAATCGTAAATCATAGATCTCCCCCTCCCCACTGATCCCTCCTCACTCCCCACTGACTTCCGACTACTGATCACTTCCCCAATGCTCTCCGACCCCTTCTTCCAACGCGCCCTTCTCGCTGCCGTCCTCATTGGTTTCACCAATGGATACTTCAGCGGCTTCGTCGTGTTGAAACGAACCGCTCTCTCCGTCAGCGCCCTCTCCCACACGATGCTTCCCGGCATCGCCCTCGCCATCCTCCTCACCGGTGCCCTCACCCAGGCCAACGCCTTCATCGGCGCCCTCACCGCCGCCCTCATCGTCGGACTCGGCTCCCTCGTCGTCTCCCGAAACTCCCGCGTCTCCCAAGGCACCGCACTCGCCATTCTTTACACCACCGCCTTCGCCCTCGGCGTCGCCATCCTCCGCTACCTCTCCACTCCCGCTGAACTCGAAGAATGGCTCTTCGGCGACATCATGAGCGTCAGCGACAACGACCTCTGGATGTCCTTCGGCATCGCCGTCCTCGTCCTCCTTTCCTCCACCATCTTCTTCCGCCCCCTCCTCCTCACCCTCTTCGAGTCCAACGTCGCCGCCGCGCAGGGCGTCCCGGTCCGCAGCATGAACTACCTCTTCTTCGGCCTCCTCATTCTTGCCCTCGTCGCCTCACTCCAAGCCGTCGGCTGTGTCCTCTCCGTCGGCCTCCTCGTCTCCCCCGCCGCCACCATCTCCCTCCTCACCAACCGCACCAACCTCCTCTTCTGGGGCGGCGGACTCCTCGGCGCCCTCGGCTCCGTCCTCGCCCTCATCATCGCCTGGATCACCGGTATCTCCGCCGGACCCGCCATCGTCCTCGTCCTCGGCTCCCTCTTCCTCCTCGCCTTCCTCCTCTCCCCACGCTACGGACTTCTCTCCCGCCTCCCAAGACGCCAACAGTCCTGACCACAGGGGTGCTCTTTCTTCCTCATCCCTGATAACGGATAACCGATAACTCAATGCAAGCATTGCTCATCTTCCTCGGCGGCGGACTCGGCGCCCTCTCCCGCTGGGGCCTTTCCACGGGCATTGAGAAACTCGCTCTCAAGACCTCTCTCCACAAATTCCCCCTCGGCATCCTCACCTGCAACCTCCTCGGCTGCCTCCTCATCGGCTGCGTCTTCGGCTACTTCACCCAGAAACACCCCGCCTGGGTCTTCCCCCTCCTCGTCACCGGCTTCCTCGGCGGCTTCACCACCTTCTCCACCTTCAGCCGCGACACCTTCGAATCCTTCCGCGACGGCCTCCCCCTCATCGCCGTCGCCAACATCGCCCTCTCCGTCCTCCTCGGCCTCGCCGCCGTCTGGGCCGGCATCAAGCTAAGCCAAAATTTCGCGCCCACCGCGTAGGACCCGATTTTTGGACTGCGGTGGCAGAGTGAGCGTCGAACGTCGACACCGCTTTTGCGCCACCCCGCCTCCCCACCCCGTTTCCGCGCCAAGAGCACCTTCCCAACATCCGCCCACCCACAACTTCCCCCATGCCCGCCAAGAAGCACAAGAAGGACGACTCCGACTTCACCGGCAAGGCTCTCGTCAAGGAAACCGCCCGCCGCATCCGCCTCGCCCGCTCCCACTGGGACGCCCACCAAAACAAATCCTGCCGCCGCGAACGCGACCGCGCCCTCGAGTTCTACAATCGCCTCACCGAAGCCGAGAAAGAACAGATCCCCCAAACCCTTCGCGTCTGGCTCCGCTACCGCTCTGAAAAATACTTTGGCGACCACCGCACCCCACCGGGCGGAGCCTAATCCTGGGACCGCGGACCTTCAGCCTGCCCCGGAGCCCTCAGCTCCCCCGTAGCGGAAGCACTTCGTGCTTTCGGCAGTTTCACCTCCGCCCCGCGATCTCCCACCCGCCCAAACCTAAGCCGCATCCGGCAGTGCCCATCAGCCTGACTCCTGATCACTAAAAACAGGGGCGCAGCCCCTACTGCTTCGCCGCATTCGCCC
>JAPKDA010000122.1 GCA_028822695.1 Akkermansiaceae bacterium | reverse complement strand
GTGAATGTCGGCCGTAACTATAACGGTCCTAAGGTAGCGAAATTCCTTGTCGGGTAAGTTCCGACCTGCACGAATCGTGCAACGAGTTGGCCGCTGTCTCGACCAGGAGCTCAGTGAAATTGTAACACCGGTGAAGATGCCGGTTACCCGCAGAAGGACGGAAAGACCCTATGCACCTTAACTGTACGCTGTTATTGGTTTTTCGATTTTAATGCTCAGCATAAGTGGGAGGCTTTGAAGTGGTCCTTTAGGGGATCGCGGAGCCATCAGTGAGATACCACCCTTTGACATTGGAGAATCTAACCTCGAGCCATTAGCTGGACGAGGGACCATGGCAGCCGGTCAGTTTTACTGGGGCGGTATCCTCCTAAAGAGTAACGGAGGAGCGCGAAGTTTGGCTCAGCACGGTTGGTAACCGTGTGTCGAGTGTAAAGGCACAAGCCAGACTAACTGTGAGACCTACAAGTCGAGCAGATACGAAAGTAGGCCTTAGTGATCCGGCGGTTGAATGTGGAATTGCCGTCGCTCAACGGATAAAAGGTACCCTAGGGATAACAGGCTGATCGCGCCCAAGAGTTCATATCGACGGCGCGGTTTGGCACCTCGATGTCGGCTCGTCGCATCCTGGGGCTGGAGAAGGTCCCAAGGGTCCGGCTGTTCGCCGGTTAAAGCGGCACGCGAGCTGGGTTCAGAACGTCGCGAGACAGTTCGGTCCTCTATCCTCTGTGGGCGTAGGAGAATTGAAGGGTTCACTTCCTAGTACGAGAGGACCGGAAGTGACGCACCTCTGGTGTTCCAGTTGTTCTGTCAAGGGCATGGCTGGGTAGCTAAGTGCGGACGAGATAAGCGCTGAAAGCATCTAAGCGCCAAGCTCTTCCTAAGATGAGTTCTCCCTGAGGATCGTGGAAGACCACCACGTTGATAGGCTGGCGGTGTAAGTGCAGCAATGTATTCAGCTCACCAGTACTAATCATCCGATAGACTTGATTCCTTATCTCTAGATCGGGATTTCCAAGACGCAGATAAACAATATTAGTGATTCGTTAGGTTAGATTTTCTTCACATGGATGTCAGAGAGCGGCAACCTGTATGTAGCCGTCAGAGGTCTGGTGACCTGCTTTGAGAAAAGCAAAGCCATCAGGACTCTGGTGACCACAGCACAGTGGAACCACCCGGTCCCATTCCGAACCCGGCCGTGAAACGCTGTTGCGCCGATGGTAGTTGGATGAAAGATCCCGCGAGAGTAGGTCGTTGCCAGTTATATGCCCCGTTCCTTCGAAAGAAGGAGCGGGGCTTTTTTTGTACGTGCAATGGTGTCTGTCGGAACTTGTGCGTGAAGCAAAGGAAGTTCAGTACCATGGCCAAGCCGAAGAAAAAGCTCAGTCCCGCCCACCGCGCACCGATTTCCCGCGGTGATCTTCCACGTTTTGGCTTTGTCGTCGTCCTTTCCCGCGCATGAGGAAAATCTGGATGGATTTGAGCGGGGAGAACAGGACGGAACTCAGGCTCCGTCCTGTTTGTCGACGTAGTGCCGGCGAGAAAGGACAAGATGGCGGTGCATGGCATCGGAGGCCGCTTCGGGGTCTCCATCGACGATCGCGCTGAGGATGGCCCGATGTCTGTCAATGACTCCCGAGTACCAGTCCTCAGAGCCCCGATTAACATTGGCGTAATCGATGCATCGACGTTCGAGTCCGGCAAGAATCGTCGCGTAGAGAGAGTTTTTTGAACCCTTGGCGACGGCGAGGTGGAAGGCGATGTCCGTCCGGCTGAAAGTTTCCCGATCACCACGAGCGTTTTCCATCTCATCGAGGGTTGCCTTCATTTCGTTGATGACCTTCTCGCCGGCGTGGGTGGCGGCGAGCTTGGCGCATTCAGATTCGATCAGAATGCGGAGATCGATGAGATCCAGGAACGAGGTGTCCGGAGTGAGGACGGAGTAAGTTTCGAGAGCGCTGCCGAGGGTCTCGAGGCTCGGGTCGGCGATGTAACTGCCGGAGCCCTTGAGGGTGCGGAGTAGGCCCCGACCGCGGAGTTGCTGAATTGCTTCACGAATGACGGTGCGGCTGACATTGAATCGTTCGCAGAGTTTTTCTTCGGAGGGAAGGCGTTCGCCGGGGCTGAGTGTGCCGGCGAGGATTTCCTGTTCGAGTTCGGTGACGACTTCGGAGCTGCGATGAGCCATGCTGGGATGTTAGGTCGGGATCTGACTGCTATCCATCAGAAAAGAGGGGTCTGACTATTGGCGAGGTCCGGACGGCTGTTTGACCGATGAATGTCCTCGCAGAGAACGGCAAGGTCCTTGCGAAGATGGAGTCTCTGGCCCGGGGACATGCGTGCCCGGTTGGGAGACAACATGAAGAAGGTCAAAGGCTAGGAACGTCGGGCACCTGGAATGGTGGCGCCTTGAGTTTTAGTGCGCGATCGGTGTTTCCACGAGCTGGTAATTCCGTTCGCCGATGTTCTTCGCGGCAATGTCGATGCACTCGACCATGTCGGTGGAGGCCGCGCTGCCTGTGCTCTGTTCTCCGGCGGCGAGGATGTGGTAGCTGTTGAGGATGTTAACCTCCCCGGCTCCGTAGATGTCATCGATGGGGCGGGTGAGGGTGCGGTCCCAGGGGTTGAGCTCCTGTTTGGCACCGTTTCCATCCGCCTCGGATTGCACGACGAGGACGTTGGTGCCGTCGGGGTAGCCGCCGCCGAGTTCGGCCTTGAAATCATCCCAGCCGATGTCGGTGCGCCAGTCTGCGGAGGTGGAGCCGGTCGCGAGGGCGAAGGCGATGATGCTGGTTGGGAGGGTGAGGAGTTTGGAGAGGTGGCGGCGGAGCATCTGGGTCTAGGGGGAATGGCGCGAGTTTAAGCCGTGTTATCGGAAGAATTGGTCACGACGATTATCGAGATTTCTGAATGAACGAGGGCGAAAAATCCAGCCATCTGCGATGATGGTTTATGCCTAAAACAACATCGTTTCTGACCGGGTTCTCCACGCTCCTGCGTGGCCGATCCAAACATGGGTGAACCATCGCCGTCTCAGCTTTAAGGGAGAGCTACAAGTCCTCGAAGAATGCCGTTCCGGTTTTGGCAAGGTGGCGGGAAAGCCCCGCCACTCCTACTTCGAATATTTTCGGAATGAAAAGCCCCCTTCAAAAATACTCGATCAAGCCGCTTAAACTCGCGCCATTCGGTCTAGGGGGGGAGTAGACTAGTAAGCTGAAAAGTGCTGAAAATCAAGAGGGAAGGGCCATCCTGGCCGGGAGGGAAGAGCTCCTTCTGATCGCGTTTTCAGTAGATTGTCGTGGCCAGCACTCCGGCTCGAACGCCAGAGGAAATCGAGAGTGATTCTATTCTTCAATACGGATGATGGTGGAAGCGTCGTAGATGCGGCCGTACATGTCCTCGGTTTGAACCCAGAGGCGGTGGGTGCCGATGGGGAGCTTGTCTGGGAGGGGGGCTTTCCAGAGATGGTGGGAATCACGGGGGGCGGCGAGGCGCCGGCCGAGGAGTTTGTCTTCGCGTCCCTGTTCGGCCTTCTTCAGGGCGGCGTAGTCGGGATCCTGTTCGAAGGTGTGCTCGAGGGGAATCCACTCTCCCTTGTCACCGAGACGCATGCGGACGGTGGATTTTTCCGAGCCGTTGAAGATGTTGGCGTAGATGGTGGGGGATGGTTCTGCGGAGGAGATGGTTTCGGGTGCTTCGATGCGGAGCTGGTAGTCGGCGGGGCGGCGGGCGGCTTTGAAATCGACGACGGCTTGGGTGCCGTCGAAGGAGATGGTGGAATAGCCACGTGGGGCGCCATCCGGCATGGTGGCGTGGGGGACGCCGAAGGGGTCGGGTTCGCCGGTCCACCAGGAGCCGCAGACGGTGACGTTGATGACGTGGTGGTGGGGCTTCTTCCCTTTCCAGCCGTCGTCTTCATCGAGAAACTGGTGGGCATGCCAGTGGGTGTGTCCGGAGATGGACATCGTGTAGGGGCGTTGTTCGATGAGGCGGAAGAGGTTTTCTCGATCGCTGGTGGAGTTGCCGGCGCCGTCGGAGGCGCGGAGGGGGATGTGCATCATGAGGACGAGCAGTTCGTTCTCGGGGATGTGAGGGAGGAGATTGGCGAGGAACTGGAGTTGTTCTTCGCCGAGTTTGCCGATGTAGCCACCCTGACCTCCCTTCTTTTTGGATCCGCGGTAGAGGACGTTGTCGAGGGCGATGAAGTGGACCGGGCCGTGTTGAAAGGCGTAGTAGGCGGGGCCGAAGATTCGCTCGAAGGTTTCGTCGGAGTGTTTGTCGTCGGGGGAGTCGAGGTTGAGGTCGTGATTGCCGATGAGGTTGAACCAGGGGCGGCCGATGAGGGCGATGATGGAGTTGTGGTTGTCGTAGATGGAGAGGTCGTCGAAGACGATGTCACCGAGGGTGACGCCGAAGGCTGCGTCGGTGCCGATGAGTTCGGGGATGGAGTCCTGGGCCATGTAGCCGAGTTCCTTGTTGTCGCGGGCCTGGGTGTCGCCGAAGAAGATCGATTTGAAGGTGTCGGGCTCGGGGCTCTTGAGGAGGGGGAAGTCGATGGATTTCGGGAGTGGGCCGGTGGGGGCGACACCGGGGAAGCGACTTTCGGGGGAACCTTCGGGTTTGTGGACGTAGTAGAACTGGGGGAGTTGCTTGTCGTTGACGGGAGCAGCCCAGTTGCGGGGTTTGACGACGAAGAAGATGCAGTCGTCGGAGGCGGGGAGGGTCCAATTGCCCTGGGCGTCGGTTTTGGTGACCTCAAGTTGGTTGGAGACCAGAATGCCGGGGAGGCCGGGTTCGTTCGCGTCTCGGGTCTGGTTGTTGTTGAGGTCGTGAAAGACCGATCCGCTGGCGATCTCGTTGGCGTCCGTGGCGAGGGGAAGGGCGGCGAGGGCAGCGAGAAGGGAGGGGTGAACATGCATGGGAAGGACTACTGGCCGAGCGTTGGATTCCTGTCGGGTTAATCGGATTGGATTTTCGGTTTGGAGGGGAGGGAAAATCGGGTTAGCGGATAGGGATGGATAAACGACGGCTCGGGCGAAGCGGAGTAGTGGTGAGTGAGATTTGTATGGGGACGATGACGTTCGGGACTCAGGCGGATAAGAAAGAGAGCTTCCGGATCTTGGATCGGGCCTACGATGCGGGGGTGAATTTTTTTGACACGGCGGAGCTTTATCCGGTGCCGCCCTCTGAGGAGTTGGCGGGATTGACAGAAGAGTGGTTTGGGGAATGGCTGGCGACGAAGCCGCGGGACGGGGTCATTGTGGCCACCAAGATTGCGGGAGCCGCGCATGGTTGGTTTGTGCCGCCGGTGCGTCATGGAACGGCGGCGTTGGACCGGCGTCACATCCGCGTGGCGATTGAGGGGAGTTTGCGGAGGTTGGGAACGGACTACGTGGACCTTTACCAGATCCATTGGCCGGATCACGGCATGCGTCCCGAGGATACGCTGGAGCCCTTGGATGAGTTGGTGGCGGAAGGCAAAGTGCGGGTGACGGGGACGAGTAATGAAGACAGCTACGGGTTGATGCGCAGTCTTTGGGCGAGTGATGGACATGGCCTGGCGCGGTATGACACGATTCAGAACAACTTCTCGCTGAACAATCGGCGTTTTGAAGATGAGTTGGCGGAGTGTTGTCGGCGGGAGCAGGTGAGCTTGTTGCCCTTCAGTCCGCTGGCGGGTGGGGTGTTGACCGGAAAATACAATACGGAGATGTATCCGGATGGCGGGCGATTCACGGACTATCTGAAGGCCGGCGGGCCACGTCAGAAGGCGATGGCGGAGCGATTTGTGAACGCGAAGAGTCTGGCCTCGACCGAGAAGTTCATGGGCATTGCGCAGGAGGCCGGGATGGACGTGGTGACGATGGCCACGGCGTGGAGCAAGCAGCATGACTTTGTGGCCTCGACGATTGTCGGGGCGTCGCGGGTGGGGCAGTTGGATCCGATTCTTGCGGCTGCGGGGGTGGAGCTGGCGCCGGAGGTTTTGGCGAAAATTGATGAGGTCAGTGCTGGGATTCTCTATCCGATGGGCTGAGTGGGCCGAGAAATGGTATTTTGTGCGCTTTGTGCTGTTGAAAAATTGTGATACGCGTGCCGGACGACATGAGTGACGAAGAGAAACAGACCGAGTCGAAAGAGGAAGGGCCTCTTGTCGATCTGACGTCGCTGGAATTTGGCCCGGCTTGGGCGAGAGGTGATAGTGGTGGGCAGAAGACCGAGAAGAAGCACCAGGAATGGGCTAAGAAGGAAGAGCGTGGGGCGAAACGCCAGGGTGGCGGAGGTCGGAATTTCGGAGGGGGTGGAGGACAGCGAGACAACCGCGGTGGAGGAGGACAGCGGGACAACCGCGGTGGAGGAGGACAGCGGGACAACCGTGGTGGAGGAGGACCGCGTGACAATCGCGGTGGAGGAGGACCGCGTGACAATCGTGGGGGTGGAGG
>JAPKDA010000028.1 GCA_028822695.1 Akkermansiaceae bacterium | reverse complement strand
AGGTTCGCGAGAATCCCCGACGCCTCGCGGTCGTCCCGGTGACCTCCAAGGAAGGTGTTCTTCACGTAGCCATCCCGCTCGTTGTAGTAGAACTGTAGCGTGTGCGAAAAATCGCTGTCACCCACCGGTCCGCTCGATCCGAAGTTGAATCCCTTGTAGTCGTAGGACCCATACTCAACACCAAAGGTCGTCTCCTGCACCTCCGTCGGCCGCGCCGTCACCACTTCGATCATTCCCGCCGCACCGTTCCGACCGAATCCCGAGCCCTGCGGCCCACGGTGGAAGAGCACCCTGTCCACACCGAGAAACTCAGAGGGATACGCGTAGGCATCTGAGGAAGGCACATCGTCCACGTAGTGACCAACCGCAGGCGGGCTGAAGAACACCGTGTTCCCCTGACCGCGGAAAGTAACATTGTCGCCGTAGCCACGCGTGTCGCTGTGTGTAAAGTAAAGGTTCGGCGCGAGGGCCGCGAGATCCTGCAGCGACTCGACCTGGTAGAACTCCACGTCCTCCGGCGCGAACACCGCCGCTCCGGTTTCAATCGTGCCCTCGAGGCGATCCCCCAACACCAAAGTGGGAGGCAACGTGACAACTTCTGCGGTAACCGTGCCGAGGCACATCATCATGGCTGTTCCGGCTCCTGCGTGTCTGAAATATCTAGGGGATCTCATGGGCGGGCAGTCTGCGTATTCCGCCCGGTCGGTCAACCTCCAAGGGTCCGACAATTGCGGCAAATTTCCTTCGCAGGAGCGAAGGAAATCGGTCGACTTCCACAAACTTCATTTGAAACACCTCCCCGCCAAGCCCAGAACACTTCTATCATGAAATTTTCGAAGCGTTCGGCCCTCGGCATCCTCGCTCTGGCCACCCATCTCCCCGCGGAAATCCCCTCGTGGAGAAACGACGGGAGCGGCAAATATCCCGCCGCCACCGCCGCCCTCAGTTGGGACGGTAAAGACCTCTGGAGCACACCCTTACCCGACTACCGCGCCACCCCCCTCTTCGACGGCAAGATCACCTACCTCCGCACCCACCAAGCCCTCCGCGCCATTCAAGCTCCGTAGGCTACCGTCACAGATCCAAGGTCGAAGGTCCCCGACATTCGACTTTCCGACATTCGACCTTATATATCCACCATGCGCTTTCTACTCGCCCTCCCACTCCTTCTCGCCACGTTTTCCGCGAACGCCCAAGACTGGCCCGCCTACCTCAACGACGGCTCCGGCATCACCACCGGATCCATCAACACCGATTGGGCTTCCAACAAACCAAAAACACTTTGGAAAAAGGAAGTCGGCAAAGGCTGCACCAGCTGGGCCATCGTCGATGACCGCGCCATCGTCGGCGGCAACGACGGGAAGAAAGACACCTTCTGGTGCTTCGACGCCAAAACCGGCAACGAACTCTGGAAGCACAGCTACGGGGAATCGCTCCAACCCAAGCTCTACGACGGCGGCCCGAACGCCACCCCCACCATCGACGATGGCCTCGTCTACACCCTCAGCAAAACCGGACAACTCTTCTGCCTGAAGCTCTCCGACGGCTCCGTAGTCTGGGAGAAACACCTCGTCAAAGACTTCGGTGGCAAAGCTCCCGGCTGGGGATTTTCCGCGTCCCCCACCGTCTACAAGGACCTCCTCCTCACCCTCCCCTCCGGCAAGAAAGGCGCCCTCTACGCTCTCGACAAGAAAACGGGCAAGACCATCTGGAACACCGACAACGCCGCCCGCCCCGGCTACGCCGCCCCCGTCATCGCCAAACTCAAAGGCACCACCGCCGCCCTCGCCTTCCACGGCCGCACCCTCGTCGCCTACGACCTCGAAAAGAAAGGCAAGATCCTCTTTTCCCAATCCTGGCGCACCTCCTACGACGTCAACGCCAGCAACCCGCAATACCACGACGGCAAACTCTTCATCGCCTCCGGATACGGCATGGGCTACGCCGTCGTCGATGTCTCGGGCTCCAAACCCAAGATGGTCCACAAGGAAAACGACACCCGCATGATCTTCCAAAACAGCCTCCTCATCGATGGCGACATCGTCGGCGTCTTTGGAGACAAGAACATCGACGCTGAGCTCATCCGCATGGACATGGACAGCGGCGACATCCGCTGGCGGGTCGAGCTCCCCAGCACCCGCGGCAGCTCCATCCTCATCGGCGACACCTTCGTCACCCTCCTCGAAAACGGCGACCTCATCGCCGGCAAACTCGGCAAAGACAAATTCACCGAAACTGGCCGCATCAAAGGCCTCCTCAATAAAGTCTGCTGGTCCTCCATCGCCTACTCCAACGGCCGCCTCTTCGCCCGAAACAACAAAGGCCAAGCCCTCGTCCTCGACCTCTCCAAGTAAGCTCCTCCCCCTGGGACCACCGGCGTCCCCGCCCGTTTCCCCCGCCCCCCCTGGGACCGCGGGCGTCCCGCCCGCTTCCCCGGCCCCATCGGGGCCATCCATGTTAGACGGGGGGTTCAACCCCCGGATTCTGGCACCCCAAGTCCCCCGTCGCGTAGCGACGGCTCAACCACTGACTACCGCCCATCGGCCCTTCCCTCCTCCGGGCTCCGGGCTCTCTCCCCTCCTTCCGCGAACGAACAGCTTTCGTGGAAATACATCTTCCCGACCGGACGTATAAGACCCACATTCTCCAAAACTAATCGCTCTCTATGACGAAATCACGATCCCTCACCTCCATTCTCCTGCTTTGCGCCGCACTTCCCCTAGCCGCAGCCGAACCCATCGCCGCCGACAAGAACGACGAATCTTGGAAACCAACGCTCGGCCCCAAAAGCGTCGACCTCAGCGCCTTCCACCTCCCCGACGATCTCGAACTTACCGTCTGGGCCTCCACCCCCCTTCTTTATAACCCCACCAACCTCGACATCGACCACGCCGGCCGCATCTGGGTTGCGGAGGGAGTCAACTACCGCCGCCACAAGGGCCGTCGTCCCGGTGGTGACCGCATCGTCGTCATCCAGGACAAAGACGGTGATGGCAAAGCCGAAAGCTCGCACACCTTCGTCCAGGAAAAGGGCCTCATCGCCCCTCTCGGCGTCGCCGTCTTCGACAACGTCGTCTACGTCTCCCAACCTCCCGACCTCATCGTCTACACCGACGTCGATCGCGACCTCGTCTTCGACCCCAAAGTCGACAAGCGCGAAGTGCTCCTCACCGGCTTCAACGCCATCAACCACGACCACTCCCTCCACAGCGTCACCGCCGGTCCAGACGGAAAACTCTACTTCAACAACGGCAACTGCGGCGCAGTCTTCAAGGACCGCTCCGGCAAACAGTTTTACATGGGCGGCACATATGGAGGCGGCGGCGGAGATTTTACGGCCGACCACAGAGGCACTTCCGGCACTCCCTCCGACGACGGCCACATCTGGACCGCCGGCTTCACCGTCCGCATGGACGAAGACGGCACCAACGCCGAAATCATCGGCCACGGCTATCGCAACAGCTACGAGCAAACGGTCACCTCCATGGGCGACCTCTTCCAGAACGACAACGACGATCCCCCCGCCTGCCGCACCTCCTACATCCTCGAATACGGCTGCGCCGGCTACTTTTCCCGCGACACCAAGCGCAGCTACCGGGCCGAGAAGCGACCCGGTCAGGAACATTGGCGCAACCACTGGCGGCAGGACGACCCCGGCACCATGGACGCCGGTGATGTCTATGGCGGCGGCGCCCCCACCGGCATCGTCTTCTACGAAAACGGCGCCCTCGGCGAAAAATACAACGGCAGCCTCCTCAGTTGCGAACCAGCCCGCAACGTCATCTTCGGATACCAACCACAGCCAAAAGGCGCGACCTTCGCCCTCGAACGCAGCAACTTCCTCACTTCCAACAAGGAAGAGGACTTCGACGGTGCCGACTTCACCGGCGGTGCCAAGCGCACCAAAACCGTCGACAAAGAATCGCCCGTCCTCTTCCGCCCCTCCGACATCACCGTCGGACCTGATGGCGCCCTCTACATCACCGACTGGTTCGACCCCCGCGTCGGTGGCCACTCCGACCTGGATGAAACCTGCTCCGGCACCATCTACCGCATCGCTCCAAAAGGCTTCAAGCCCTCCATCCCCACCTTTGACCTCAAGGCAACCGGCGGCCAAATCACCGCCCTCCGCAGCCCCGCCCTCAACACCCGCTACCTCGGCTTCCGCGCCTTGAAAGCCCAGGGTGCCGCGGCCTACGATTCCGTCGCCGTCCTTTCCAAAGACCCCAACAAGTGGATCGCCGCCCGCGCCATCTACCTTCTCCCCCACCTCGGCGAGAACGGCGTGAAACGCTGCGAGGATTTCCTCAAGGACGGCAACCCCGAGAATCGCCTCACCGCCTACCGCGCCCTTCGCCGTGCCGATCATGACATGCTGAAATACGCCGCCACCATGGCCACCGATGATTCCGCTGCCGTCCGCCGCGATGTCGCCCTCTCCCTCCGCGACCTCCCCGCCGCGAAGACCACCGCCATCTTCGTCGAACTCGCCAAACGCTGCGACGTCACCGACAAGAACGCCGTCGAAGCGATCGGCCTCGGCGCCGCGAACAAGGAGAACGCAGTCTGGACCGCCATCAAGGCCGCCATGGCCCCCGGCGACCCTGCCAGCTGGAGCGACGAGTTCGCCAAAATCACCTGGCGCCTCTGGCCCTCCGCCGCAGTCAACGACCTCGGCAGCCGCGCTTGGAACAAGGGCCTCACCCCCCAAGCCCGCTCCCTCGCCGTCGAATCACTCGCCTTCATCGACCACAAGTCATCCGCAGACGCGATGATCAAACTCTGCGCCGACAAATCCCCCGTCAAAGCAGAAGCCGCCCGCTGGCTCCTCCAACGCGGCACCGGCGAATGGCAAAAATACGACATCAGCAAAGCCCTCAAGGAAACCGGCATCTACGACCCCGACAAGATCGTCGTCACCCCCATCACCGTCCCTGAGCCACCGAAAGAAAGTAAGCTCCCCCCCCTCGCCGAGATCCTCGCCATGAAAGGCAACGCCGAGCGCGGCAAGACCACCGTCATGCGCTGTGTCATGTGTCACGAAGTCAACGGCACCGGACCAAACTACGGACCCAACCTCAGAGGCTGGGGCAAAGGACAAACTCCCGAAGTCATCGCCCGCTCCATCGTCAACCCCGCCTTCGACATCGCCCACGGCTACAAATTCACCGACGTCCTTCTCAAAGACGGCGGACATGTCCACGGCATGGCCCTCAACGACGCAAAAAGTGATCCCCTCATCATCCAATCCACCGGCGGCATCACCCAACTCATCCCCAAAAAATTGATCAAGAAGGTCAACGGCAACAAGCGCTCCCTCATGCTCAACGCCGACCAACTCGGCCTCACCGCCCAAGACGTCGCCGACCTCGTCGCCTTCCTCAAGACCTACGAGTAAGCGACTCCACCGTCGCCTTCGCCCAACAGGATGTCCACATGCATCAAGTAGCCGTCTCCACGTAGCGGAAGCTCTGCGAGCTTTCGGCGGTTCGACCTCCCTCCAACCCCGCCCCCCATCACCACCCTCCCCCCTCCGATTCACCCTCCCAAACTCCCACCGCTCGTTATCCATTGACAGCCAAGGCCCCTCTGCTTCGCTCAGGAAGCATGAAGTCACTGCTCTTTCTCGCCCTCTTCGCAACCGTCCCGCTCTCTGCGAAACCCAACATCATCTACATCCTCGCCGACGACCTCGGCTTTGGTGATCTCTCCTGCTACGGGCAAACCCAACTCGTCACTCCCAACCTCGACCGCCTCGCCGAGGAAGGCATCCGCTTCACCCGGCACTACGCCGGCAACACCGTCTGCTCACCCTCCCGCGCCGTTCTCATGACCGGCATGCACGCCGCCCACTCCCCCATTCGCGGAAACAGGGACGGCGCCCTTCCCAACCATCTCGACACCCTCCCTAAACTCCTCAAGAAGGCCGGCTATCACACCGCCTGCATCGGTAAATGGGGCCTGGGCAACGACATCCCCCTCAACGACCCGAACAGCAAGGGCTTCGATGAGTTCTTCGGCTACGTCGACATGTACCACGCCCACAACTTCTTCCCCGAGTTCCTCATCCGCAACGGCGAAAAGGAACCGCTCCCCAACATGCTCTTCAAAGAGTGGAAGGAAGAGAACCGCGGCAACGGCATCGCCGAAAAGCAAGTCGTTTTCGCCCCGCACCGCTTGCAGGAAGAAGTTCTCAGCTTCCTCAAATCACAGCCCGCCAAAGAGGAACCCTTCTTCCTCTACTACGCCCTCAACATTCCCCACGCCAACAACGAGGCCGGCAAGATGCCCCCCCGCGGCATGGAAGTCCCCCTCGGCGAGGATGGCAACGCCGACTACGGCAAGTATGCCAAAGAGAGTTGGCCCGATCAGGAGAAAGGCTTCGCGCAATACATCACCTTCATCGACAACTACGTCGGCGAAATCCTCGCCTCCCTCGATGAACTCGGCCTCGCCGAAAATACCCTCGTCCTCTTCTCCTCCGACAATGGCCCCCACGCCGAAGGCGGTCACAACCCAAGCCACTTCGACTCCAACGGTGACCTCCGCGGCATCAAACGCGACCTCTACGAAGGAGGCATCCGCGTCCCCTTCATCGCCCGATGGACTGGCTCCATCCCCGCCAAACGCACGACCAAGTTCGTCTGCGGATTCCAGGACATGATCCCCACCCTCTGCGAACTCGCCGGAACCGAGACCCCAAAAACCGACGGCCTCTCCATCCTCCCCACCCTCATCAACGAGGGCAACCAACCAGAACACGACTACCTCTATTGGGAATACAGCACCGGCTTGGAGAAAGGAAAAATCGCCATCCTCCAAAACGATTGGAAGCTCGTCGCCCCCTTCCGCAAAGGAAAAGTCGCCGGCCCTGGCGAACTCTTCAAGATCAACAAAGACCCCATCGAAACCGAAGACCTCACCAAAATATTCGGCAGCAAGTCCAAGCAACTCCTCGACCTCATCCGCGAAATCCGCAAAGAGGACGGTTGATCGTTCCCCCCGCCATTCATCTAATGCGCTCCCTCCCCTCCACCGTCCTCTTCGACTTCGACGGCATCATCGTCGACACCGAGTGGGCCATCTACGAAACTTGGCACGCTCTCTTCCTCGAACAAGGCCATCCCCTCCCACTCGAGACCTACAACCAGTGCATCGGATCCAACTTCGATACCTGGTCACCGGAGACCCACCTCGAAAATCTCACCGGCAATTCCTTCGACTGGCACACCCTCAACACGGACCGAAACATCGAGATCCGTAAAACCCTCGAAGGCTCCACCGCCATCCCCGGCGTCCTCACCGCCCTCGATTGGCTTCGCGAAAAATCCATCCCCCTCGCCGTCGTCTCCAGCTCCTCACACGACTGGGTCGATGGCTGGATTAAAAAGATCGGCCTGACCTCCTACTTCACCACCACCGTCTGCCGCGGCGACGCCCCTAAAATCAAACCCGCACCCGACCTTTACCTCGAGGCGGCCCGGCAACTCGATCTTCCTCCCGCCGACTGCCTCGTCATCGAAGACTCCGTCAACGGCATCAAATCAGCTCTCGCCGCCGGCATGCAAACCATCGCCGTCCCCAACCGCGTCACCGCCTGCCGCGACTTCTCCATCGCCCACCGCGTGCTCACTTCACTCGAGGAACTACCCGCCACCCTCAAGCGATAGGGGACGGTCGCTCCGCGCCGTCCGGTTGTTAAAACCTCCCTTCCACGCATCCCACCGCCGCCCACCCTGCCCCTCCCTGCCCCGCCTCCCCACCCTCGCCGTCGCAGTCCCTCCGTATCCCCCAACTCGGGGCACCATCCACCGTCTGGACAAAACCCCACCTTACAACCCCGCCGGATGCCGGAGCACATGCCCCTTCGACGGCATCTGCCCATCGAGTAAACCTGCATTGCGCAACACACACGACGTCGCCCCCGAACAATCATAGCCGGAGTCGTTCAACTGCGCATGCCCACCGCCCCACTTGTCCGGCAACCCTGCAATCCGGCTCGCCGCATCAATCGCCCGCTTCACTTCCACCGACGCACCAGCCGGCGCGTAGGCCTTCCCATTCCGCAAAGTTGCCGTGCGCCCCTCCTTATACTGATACGAGACCCGGTAGTTCGCCTTCACTTGGCTCGAGCAAGACGACAACACGCCAACCCGGGCCCTCCACCCTTTCATGGCTCGGCCACCGCAGCCCAAACACCCCACTCCCCCAGATGCTCCCCTAGAGCTACAACGACGCCGCATCCAGCCACTCCACCATCTTTTCCAAGGCCCGAGCCCGGTGACTGAGCTGGTTTTTGATCTCCGGCCCCAGCTCCGCAAAGGTCTCCGCAAAACCCTGCGGCACAAAGAGCGGATCGTATCCAAAACCCTCATTTCCTCGCGCCTTGTCGATCAGGGTTCCGCTCAGAGCTCCGTCAAACTCTGCCAATACCTCTCCATCCCGCGCCAACACCATCACACAACGAAACCGTCCTGTCCGCGCAGTTTCGTCAACCTCCTGCAAAGCCCCCACCAGCTTCACATTGTTTGCGGCATCATCCCCTTGCGTCCCCGCATATCGAGCCGAATGCACTCCCGGTGCTCCACCCAAGGCATCCACCTCCAGGCCCGAATCATCCGCCAACACCAAGCCCGGCACGACCTTGCTGATCCCCACCGCCTTCAAAGCCGCATTCTCCGAGAAAGTCTCTCCAGTCTCCTCGATTTCCGGTGCCCCCGAAACCCCAGACAAATCCTTCACCACAAACCGTTGTTTTAACATGGCCGCAATCTCTTGAGTCTTGTGGCTGTTCCTTGTCGCCACCAACAGAAGCTTCAGTTCACTCATCCACTCCCGCATACCACCCCCTCCCAATTTTCCGAGAAAATAGATTTCAGGAATAAATCAGCCCCCCCGCGACGCCTACATAAGTAATGAGAACCGTATCTACCATTGTCGCCACTTTCCTAATCACCGCCTTCGCCGCCCTAGCCGGCGGAGAAGGCTGGATGACCGACCTCGACAAGGCCCTCGCCAAAGGCAAGGCCGAGAATAAACCCGTCCTCGTCGAGTTCACCGGATCCGACTGGTGCCCCCCCTGCATAATGATGAGGGAAAAGGTGTTCACCAAGAAGGAGTTCATCAAAAAAGCCTCCGAAAAATTCATCCTCGTCGAACTCGATTTCCCCCGTGGCGATAAAGCCCTCGCCCTGAAAAACGCCCCTCACCAGAAGAAATACAAAATCGAAGGCTTCCCCACGGTCATTCTCCTCGACGAGAAGCAGAAAGAATTCACCCGCTTCTACGCCTCCAAATACCCCTCCATCAGCAAGTTTCTCACGCACCTCGATCGGTCCCTCGACCGCAAGGACCTCGAATAATCAACAAATTTCCATTCCCTCGCAAGAGGGAGGGATACCAACCTCGTCGTGGTTACGGTGCTTCCGCGACGAGGTTACTTTTTGCACGCTTGGCAGCGACTGCAAGTTCCCCTGATACTCCCGACGTATCAGTTGCATGTCTACTAGTGATCAAAAAAACGGCCCCAGCGGACTCCAGCAGGATACCCTCTCCCGGGATCGCTACGCGACGATCACCTGCCCCTCCTGTCAGAGCGCCCTCCGCGTCAAAGCCCACATCACCGCCGCCGCACCCTGCCCGATCTGTCAGCACCCCCTCCGCTACGATCCGCCCACATCAGAGCCTGAAGCGCCCGCCTTTGTCCCCAAACCAACGATCACCCCGGACAGCCCCCTCATCGTCAAACCAGAGCCCGGAGCACCGAAACCAACAGTCGGATCCAAAGTCTGCGCCTTCAACGAGTTCCTGAATTCCCCTCTCGGCATGGCCCTCTCCTGGCTCATCGTCGCCCTCCTCGTCGCGGCCTGCGCCGTCCTCTTCATCCAGTGGGACAAAGAACGGGCCCAACGCAGCCTCCGCATGGAAACCATCGAGTCCGAGCGCCCCACCACCAGCCGCCCCGTCAAACACTCTTCCGTCCCCCTCCTCCCCGACGAGCCAGCCCCGCTCGACCCGCTGAAACTCCCTGAATAGCAGGCAGCTAACCTGTGGCTTCGGCGTCTCGCCGCAGGCCGTTCCTGCGGCATCCTGCCGCATGGATTCGCCGGCCAATCCCTGCCCTTGCCGCCCCCGCCGCCATTTGCCACGGTCCACCCCCTTTCAAAGGACCCTATGAGCGACGAACGACGCAAACCTTTCCCCTTCGACGAGTTTGAGCCCCAGTGGCAGAAACGCTGGCTCGACGAGAAAACCTACCGCACCCCCGGACCGGGTGATGCGGACTTCGATGCCTCCAAGCCGAAATACTACGTCCTCGACATGTTCCCCTACCCGAGCGGCGCCGGCCTCCACGTCGGTCACCCAGAAGGATACACCGCCACCGACATCATCGGCCGCTTCAAGCGGATGAACGGCTTCAACGTCCTCCACCCCATGGGTTGGGACGCCTTCGGTCTTCCCGCCGAGCAATACGCCATCAAAACCGGCCAACATCCGCGCATCACCACCGAGGCCAACATCACCAACTTCCGCCGCCAACTCCAGGCCCTCGGCTTCGCCTACGACTGGGACCGCGAGGTCAACACCACCGATCCGAAATACGTCCGCTGGACCCAGTGGATCTTCCTCCAACTCTACGCATCCTACTTCAACGAAGAAACCCAGAAGGCCGCTCCTGTTTCCGAATTGGAAGCGCAGGGCAAAACGCCTGAGGAAATCGACAACCTCCGCCTCGCCTTCATCCACGAAGCCCCCGTCAACTGGTCCCCCGACCTCGGCACCGTCCTCGCCAACGAGGAAATCGAGGAGTGGAAAGCCAAAGGCCACACCGTCGAACGCCGCCCACTCCGCCAGTGGATGCTGCGCATCACGAAATACGCCCAACGCCTCATCGACGAACTCGAGCCCCTCAACTGGCCCGAGTCCATCAAATCGCTGCAGCGCAACTGGATCGGCCGCAGCGAAGGCGCAGAAGTCCACTTCGACATCCAGGGCCACGAAGTCACGGTCTTCACGACCCGTCCCGACACTCTCTTCGGCGCCACCTACATGGTCCTCGCTCCCGAGCACGCTTTGGTCTCCGAAATCACCACCCCCGAGCAAAAGGAGACCGTGGAGACCTACATCAAGAAGTGCGCTTCCAAGTCCGACATGGAACGGGGCGACCTCAACAAGGACAAGAGCGGCGTCCCCACCGGCGCCTTCGCCACCAACCCCGTCAACGGCGAACAAATCCCCGTCTGGATCGCCGACTACGTCATGATGGGCTACGGCACCGGCGCCATCATGGCTGTGCCAGCGCACGACGAACGCGACTACGAGTTCGCGACCAAGTTCGAGTTACCAATCGTCCAAGTAGTCCAGGGGAGCGACCGCGGGACGCAGTCGCTCCCCTCTTCCGGAATCGGCACGGCCATCAACTCCGGCTTCCTCGACGGACTCAAAACAAAGGAGGCCAAAAAGAAGATCATTCACTGGCTCGAGGAGAACAACAAAGGCGCCAAGAAGATCCAGTTCAAACTCCGCGACTGGCTCTTCTCCCGCCAACGCTATTGGGGCGAGCCCTTCCCCCTCCTTTGGGACAAAAAAACCGGCCAACACGCCGCCATCCCCGAAAGCGAACTCCCCCTCCTCCAACCGGAGATGGAAGACTTCAAGCCTACCGGCGACCCGCGCGGCCCGCTCATCAAGGCCACCGACTGGATCAACTACTCCGACCAATACACCCGGGAAACCAACACCATGCCCCAATGGGCCGGGTCCTGCTGGTATTACCTCCGATACTGCGATCCTAGTAATAGAGAGGCCTTCATCTCCAAGGGCGCCGAGAACTATTTTATGGACGGTGGCGTCGACCTCTACGTCGGCGGCAAGGAACACGCCGTCCTCCACCTCCTCTACTCCCGCTTCTGGCACAAAGTCCTCAATGACCTCGGCCACGTCAGCACCAACGAGCCCTTCCAACGCTACTTCGCACCCGGCCTGATCATGGGCGAGGACGGGCAAAAGATGTCCAAGTCCCTCGGCAACGTCGTCAGCCCCGATGATGTCGTCGACCTCTACGGTGCCGATGCCCTGCGTCTCTACGAAATGTTCATGGGCCCCCTCGAGCAGGTCAAACCATGGCAGATGAAAGGCGTGGAGGGCGTTTCCCGCTTCCTCGCCAAAGTCTGGCGGGTCGCCAACGAGCAAAATCAAGAAGGCCAGTGGATCCTCTCCTCCAAACTCACCCAAGGGAGCGACTGCCTCCCGCCGTCGACCAACCAACCCGGCGAAGCCGCAAACTCTCCCCTCCTCAAAGTCCTCCACGAAACGATCAAGAAAGTCGGCGAAGACATCGAGAAACTCCGCTTCAACACCGCCATCTCCCAGATGATGGTCTGCACCAACGCCTTCACCGCAGCGGAAAAAGTCCCCATCGATCTCCTCACCACCTTCCTCAAGGTCCTCAACCCCTTCGCCCCCCACCTCACCGAGGAGATCAACAAGCGCCTCGGTAGCACCGACCTCCTCAGCGAAGGAACCTGGCCCGAATTCGACGAACAATACCTCGTCGAAGACGAAATCGAAATCGTCGTGCAGGTTAACGGCAAGGTCCGCGCCAAACTCAAAGTCTCCGCCGATTCCACCAAGGAACAACTCGAAGACCTCGCCAAGGCCGACGAGAACGTCCAAGGCCACACCGACGGCAAAACAATCCGCAAAGTCATCGTCGTCCCCGGCCGCCTCGTCAACATCGTCGCGAATTAACCGGATCGAGTCACCGGGCTTCACGGGCCTTCTACTCCCTTCACCCCTTCCTCCGCCATGCATGATCTCGCCCATATCAACCGCGATCCGAACCTGCGCAATGGCCTCCTCAGCAACGGATGGAAGGAAAATTTCACCAAGAAAACCGTCGCCCGCGGTCAGTAAATTTTTTCCTCCAAGGGCATCGTCTCGTCCTTGATGAATTCGATAGGCCGGGAGTTGGTCCACATCCACGGCGTTGTTCTGGGAAACTATCGCGCAGACTACGAGACGGACATTGAGTTCCACTTGGGAGGTGGTCGCATCCGGTTTTTCACCGAATGCACCTGCCCTGTAGGCTACCAATGCAAGCACGCTGCGGCCCTCCTTTTTCAATGCCAAGCCTTGCGCTCCACGGACGACTTCGACAGCGAAGCCGCTGATATCGACTTCTGAATCCATTCCTTGCAGGACGACACTCCAGAAGTCGCACCCAACCCGAAGTCGGTCACCGCAGACCGTTTCCTCGCCTACTGTCTTCATCTACAGTCTGACCCACCGGAACTCAGCCTCCATGTTGGCACCTACAAGAAGAACGGGAAAACTCGGATCAATCCCTCCTCCAACGCGAGTGCCAATCCCAGCAGGCCACCCTCGTCGAGGCGCTGCTCACTGCGGATACCAACCGCTTAAAGCTGGATCAATCCACCCTCAACAACCTCCTCGCCCCACTTCCAGGGGACCAATAGTCTGGGACCACTTAGCCGAAGAGGGATCTGACTCCTTGCCCTCGTGACAAACCCGTCACACATTCCTCCGCATCACTGACAACTGATCACCGATAACTTCCCCACCATGACCATCGCCGACCTCAAGACCACCCTCACCTCCCACCCCGGAAAATCCGTCACCTTCCAACTCCCCGACGGCGAGAAAATCCCTCCTCACTTCCACGTCACCGAAGTCGGCTTCGTCAAAAAGGAATTCATCGACTGCGGCGGCAAGATCCGCACCGAAGGTAAATGCCTCCTCCAAATCTGGGTCGCCACCGACGTCGACCACCGCGTCGAGAGCGACAAGCTCGCCGCCATCCTCAAACACGGCGCCCCCGTCCTCCCCACCGATGCCCTCCCCGTCGAGATCGAGTACAACCACCCCGGCCTCACCCACTTCCCCCTCGACCACGTCGAGGAAAACGACGGCGGACTCACCCTCCACCTCGTCAACAACCACACCGACTGCCTCGCCAAAGACGTCTGCGGCATCCCCGCCGAAGGCGACGACGCCTGCTGCACACCCGACGGCGGTTGCTGCTGATTCGATAGAACCGCATCCCCTCCCGTAGCGGAACAACTACGTTGTTTCGGCGGTTTCACGCCGTCTAAAGAACCGACCGCAGCTCCGGGAATGACCACCGCGACACCTCCCAAAGCGCACCGCGCTTCCGCCACGTAGACACCCCCCTCATTCTCCCTCGCATCCCCCGCCAAAACATCGCAAAACTGGGTCCCGCCTCCTGGCAAACCTAAATCCATGCCCCACCGCATCGAACCCGACTCCATCTCTCACGGCAACGTCTGCAATCGCGAAAAAGGGATCACCGTCGTCACCCTCGAACTCGCTGACGGCCGCACCGTCACCGCCGAACTTCAGGGCAACCCCTCCCGCGACATGGCCGGCCGCATCCTGAGCTTCCGCCACCCCTCCCCCAATCGAGAGGAACATGTTCACGACTCCCTCTCCTTGCAACACCACGGGCACACCGGCGACATCACCGCTTCCCTCAAGGTCAAAGTCCCTACCATCCCTCTCTCCGAGATCTTCGAAAATCCAAAATACAAGGGCGCCAACTTCCCCTACACTTGGAAAAACTCCCTCTATCTCGAATGGTACTCCCGTGAAAACGGGCGCGTCGTCCTCGAAGCATCCGACTTCGAACTCACCCTCACCGAACCCGCCTGGGAGATCACAGAGCCCGAGGAACTGGAAGCCCGCGAACAAGCCACCCAAGCCCTCACCCGCTTCCTCAACCAGCTCTGCGACATCATCCCCGAGCGCGAGGACAACAAAAAGCTCTTCCAAGGCAAGGACGTGCTCAATGAACACGACCACGAAAAAGATCTCCGCTTCTCGGACCGGATGAATGATCGCTACGGCGAACTCATCGACAAGTTCGGCATCGAAGCCGACGACAAAATCGACGCTCACATGGGCTGGGACAACCCGGAAAAGTTCGAGGGAGGAACAAACTTGGACACCCCCGCTCCTGATTGGACACCACCCGAAGACGACTTTGAATTGCCCGACGAGCATCCCCTCATCGCAGAGGCCAAGATACTCCTCGACGACTTCACCCCCCGCCATGATGGCAGTGAGCAGGAGCAGGAAACCTTCTTCGCCGTCTCCATGGTCCGCGCCAAACTCTCCGGCGCCCTCTCCGGCTGGAACGGCGAGGGTTTCGACGACCACGGCTTCGCCATCGCCTGCCTCAAACGCGTCCTCGGCTACATCGACACCGCCGTCGCTCTGGCCGACGGCACCCTCACCACCAATCTCCTCACTCTCCGACAGCAGATCATCGATATCCAACAACAGCTTCGTGGCTCCTGAGTCCTTCCCCCATTCGCTCCCAACCACCTCCCAACCATGACCCGCGACGAACTCCTCGAGAAGATCACCAAGGTCGAAGCCCTCTTTCTCCGCACCGATTCCCTGGGCGAAATGACCGCCGCCCACGCCGCCCTTGAACGCCTCAACACCCAACTCGACAAGCTCGCTGGCGAACCGCAGGAGTACAAGTTCAGCATGCCCGACCCCTGGAAGCGCCAGCTCTTCCTCGCTCTCGTCCGACGCCATCAACTCGCGCCCTATCGACTCCCCCGCCAGCGCCAAACCACAGTCATGGTCAAGGTCGAGAAGGCCTTTTTGGACACGATCCTCTGGCCCCAATACTTGGAACTCTCCAAACTCCTCCACTCTTATCTGAGCGAGGTCACAGAGGACATCATCACCCAAGGAATCCACAACGACCTCTCCGAAGCCACCGAACAACCCCAACTCCCCATGGGGTAGCCCCTCCGTCCGAGAAGCATCACCTCCCCCCCCCTTCGTGACCGACCAAATCCAGGCCCTCCTCGCCGTCCGCGACGCCTTCATTCCGCTTGGATAGCGGCCTCTCCCAGCCTAGAACCTATCCATGGTTCCCACCAAAGCCGTCCTCACTGCCGCGAATCCCGCCGAGCAGCACCTTCCCCTGCAGACGATCACCGACGCAAACGGGGAAACGAAAACGGCTCTCCAAATCATCCTCGAAGACCTCTTCGCCGCGGGCTTGGAATCCGTAGCCATCGTCATCGCCCCGGGCAGCGAAGAAGCCTACCTTCGTGCCGCCGGCCCCCACGCCGACAAACTCGTCTTCATCGAACAGGCCACCCCCAAAGGATACGGTCACGCCGTCTGGCTCGCTCGTGACTACGTCGGCTCGAATCCCTTCGTCCTCCTCGTCGGCGACCACCTCTATCTCAGTCACAGCGGAATCTCCTGCGTTTCCCAACTCGTCGAGATGGCCAAGCAACACGACACCTGCGTCTCCGCGGTCCAGCCCACACACGAAAGCCAACTCCACCTTTACGGCACCGTCGGCGTGACCCGCATTCCCGGCGACAAAACCGCCTCCGAGATCAACACGATCATCGAAAAACCCACCCCCACCCGCGCCGAACAGGACCTCATCGTCCCCGGCCTCCGCCACGGTAACTACCTCTGCTTCTTCGGGATCCATGTCCTCCACGGAAAGGTCATGGAACTGCTCGATCAACAACTCTCCTCCCTCGCCGACAACGAAACCCTTGGGCTCACCCCCACCCTCGCCGAATTGGCCAACTCAGAACGCTACCTCGCCATCGAACTCGACGGCACCCGCTTCAATCTCGGCGAACGCTACGGACTCCTCCGCGCCCAAATCGCCCTGGGCCTCGCCGGTCCGCATCGCGACGAAATCCTCACCTCCCTCATCGAGCTCCTCGCCGCGAAAAAATAGGACCACCCATGGATTCCAAGCTCATTGCCATCATCCAGGCAGAAGATCCCGCCCGGCGCGACACCGCGCTCAAACTGGCTTGCCAGGAACTCAGCCTCGACGACCTGCTGAGCGAATGCGCCCTCCTCGACGAGTTCCGCCGCAAGGAGGACAACCTCTACCCACGCGTCCGCGCCCTCTTCTTCCTCTACGCCATCCACCGCTACCACCTCCCGCCCAAGCTCTCCGATTCTCAAATCGGACGCATCCCCTTCGCAGGCTACGAACTCCTCCTGAAACGACGCTTCCAGGAAGCCATCGACACCTTCCTCGGCGCCATGGCCGATGAAGGCCCCGGCGACGCCCTCTCCTCCGCCCTCGCTTCGGCCTACCACCAACTCGCCTTCCAAACCCTCGCCGACCAGGTCCGCAAGTCGGTCCGCACGGTGCGCGGAAACCAATGGATGTTCCGCATGGGTCATCCCGATGATCAACCGCTGCGCATCCGCAAAGAACTTCTCGCGACAAGCACGGACGGTGCCCACCCCATCCTCCGCGAACGCACCCCCGTCCGCATGGACCTTTCCCACTCGGGTTGGTCGGACATCTTCTTCCTCGGCATGGATTTCCCCGAGGGCGCGAAAGTCCTCAACGTCTCCGTCGACCTCGGCGTCCACGGACGTGATGACAATACCCGCCCCCCCGTCGAAGCCTACCTGCGCATCATCGACGAACCCGTCATCCGCCTGACCTCGGTCGACCTCAAGGCAACCGCCACCATCGACTCTCTCGGCGAGGTCTTCGACTTCGCCAAAGACTACCTCGGCCTCCTCAAAGCCGCCGTCATCGCCGCCGGCGTTGTCCCTCCCGGCATCGAAGGCTCGGGCAAAGATCTCTCCACCCTCCTCAACCGACTCGTCGGCGAGGGCAAGGGCATCGAGCTCGTCTCCTCCGTCAACGACATCCCCAAAGGCTCCCGCCTCGCCGTCTCCACCAATCTCCTCGCCGCCCTCATCGGCGCCCTCATGCGAGCCACCGGCCAGACCGAATCACTCACCGGACCGCTTCTCGAAAACGAGCGTCGCATCGTCCTCGCCCGCGCCATCCTCGGCGAATGGATCGGCGGCTCCGGCGGCGGCTGGCAGGACTCCGGCGGCGTGTGGCCCGGCATCAAACTCATCACCGGACAGCCCGCCACGGAGACCGACCCCGAACACGGCATCTCCCGCGGTCGCCTCATGCCTTCCCACCACGTCTTCGACGAATCCGAAATCCCCGCCTCCGCCCGACAGGCGCTGCAGGACTCGCTCGTCCTCGTCCACGGCGGCATGGCGCAAAATGTCGGACCGATCCTCGAAATGGTCACCGAGAAATACCTCCTCCGCTCCGCCTCCGAATGGACCGGTCGCCAGGAAGCCCTCGCCCTCCTCGACGATCTCATCACCGCCCTCAAACAAGGCGACATCAAAGCTCTCGGCGACGCCACCACCCGCAATTTCTACGGCCCCATCCAAACCATCATCCCCTGGGCCACCAACCTCTTCACCGAAACCCTCATCGCCCAAGCACGCGAACACTTCGGCGAAGACTTCTGGGGATTCTGGATGCTCGGCGGCATGTCCGGTGGCGGAATGGGCTTCATCTTTGCTCCTCACCGCAAAGCCGAGGCACAGGAAAAGATGCAGGAGATCATGACCGCCGCCAAAGCCCGCTTCAACCACGCCCTCCCCTTCGCCATGGAGCCGGTCGTCTATGATTTCTCCATCAACCCCCACGGCACCAGCGCCGATCTTCCCGGACCGGAGTCGCTCCCCGCCTCCTACCATCAGATTCACGGCGAAACCAACCCCCCCGACTCGACGGACGACACCCAATCCAAAGACGACGGCAGCTCCCTCAAAGATCTCCTCCGCGATAACGGCTTCGACGAATTGCTCCACGAAGAAGTCCGCCGCGACCTCCTCTCCGGCCGCATCGGCCTCGCCCAAAACCGCCTGCCTGTTTCCGCAGTCATCGAAGACGTCCACCCCGAAGACATCGTCGACCTGTCCCAACTCCACCCCGCCGACGAAGACCCCGCCTGGATCGACGTCACCAAACGTGGCGTCGCCGCCCTCGTCGGAGGTGAAATCGCCGTCGTCTCTCTCGCCGCCGGCGCCGGCAGCCGCTGGACTGGAGGTGCTGGCACCTGCAAAGCCCTCAACCCCTTCGCCCCACTCGACGGCTCCTACCGCACCTTCATCGAAACCCACCTCGCCAAGTCCCGCAAAACCGGCCACGCCGCCGGCACGCCGATCCCCCACCTCTTCACGACCTCCTACCTCACCCACGAACCCACCGCCGCCTTCCTCGACGCCGCCGACAACTACAATTACCCCGGCCCCCTCCTCCTCTCCCGCGGCCAATCCGTCGGCCTCCGCATGGTCCCCACCGAACGCGACCTGCGCTTCGCGTGGGAGGAAACAGCCCAGCAGCAACTCGACGAGCAACAGCAGAAGGTCAAGGAATCGCTCCACACCGCGCTCATCGGTTGGTCCAAATCCACCGGCGAAGCCTCCGACTACACCAACAACCTCCCCCTCCAATGCCTCCACCCAGTCGGTCACTTCTTTGAGATCCCCAACCTCCTCCTCAACGGCACCCTCCGCGGCCTCCTCACCGAACGCCCCCAACTCAAGACCCTCCTCCTCCACAACATCGACACCCTCGGAGCCAACGTCGACCCGACCCTCCTTGGTCTCCACCTCGACTCCGGCAAAGCCCTCACCTTCGAAGTCATCACCCGCCGCCTCGAGGACCGCGGTGGCGGACTGGCCCGCGTCGACGGCCATCCCCGACTCGTCGAAGGCCTCGCCATGCCGCGCGAGGATGCCGAGTTCAAACTCTCCTACTACAACTCGATGACGACCTGGATCGACATCGATCAACTCCTCTCCATCTTCTCCCTCACCCGTGAAGACATCCTCGCCCACGACCTCGAAAAAATCAGCACCGGCATCCACGCCATCGCCGCCCGCCTCCCCACCTACCTCACCCTCAAGGAGGTGAAAAAACGCTGGGGCCACGGACAGGAAGACGTCTTCCCCGTCACTCAATTCGAGAAACTCTGGGGCGACATGACCATCTTTCCCGATGTCGACTGCGGCTTCGTCGTCGTCCCCCGCCTCCGTGGCCAACAGCTCAAGGACCCCGCCCAACTCGACGCCTGGCTCCGCGACGGCTCCGCCGATTACATTCGTTCTCTCTGCTCTTGGTCCTAGCCGATCCATCCCACACACTCCCCGCCCTTGTCCGCGTCCTCTCCACTCCGCACGTTCTTTTCCGAGCAGCATTGGATCGCTCGTTTCGACGATCACATCCTCGCCCAGGGCAAGAAACTCGCTAAACCGCGCACGGTCACCGACCTGCGCCTCGAGGATCTCGCGGACGGCTACCTCATCAACGCCGGGGTGAATGACGGCGAGCAGTTCGAAACAGAACTCTCCTTCTGGCCCGACGGCAGCGATCTCGATTTCGAAACCTCCTGCTCCTGCTCCTTCGGCGTCTTTTGCCAACACGCCGCGGCAACCCTCTTCGCCACCGCCAAACCGAGCAACCTCCAGCGCCTCCTCAAAGGCGGAACCGCCCAAGTCGCCCTCGAGAACACCGAATCCCCCGCCGCCCCCAAGGCCGCGCCAGTGCTCGATGGCCTCCAACCTGTTTTTCACCTCGACGTCACCCTCGAACTGGCCAACTCCCGCCCCGTCCAACTCCTCCTGCAGGCCCTCCGCACCCCCGAACGCAAAGTCTGGCTCGTGGCACGGCCCACCGTCTCCTACGGCGAGCACGAACTCCCCCTCCTCCACGACCGCAGCATCCCCGACCTCGTCACGACGGGCAAAAAGACCGTGGAAATCAAACGAGATGCCGTCGCCGAACGCAACGCGATCGAAACCCTCCTCCAACTCGGCCTCACCAACCTCGCCGCGAATCCTTCCTACCGCTTCCTCCTCGGCATGGCCCGAAAGGAAGACAACAAACAGGCCGAGGAAGCCAATGCCTGGTTCCCCGAACCCAACCTCTCCACCCCCGACGTCTTCTGGCCCTGGTTCCGCGCCGAGGCCGCCGCGAAGCTCACCGCCAAGAACTGGCAGGTCACCATCGACGATGACATCGGCTACGCGATCTACCCGGTCGAGCCTGCCGATTGGAAAACCACCCTCGAAGAACTTCCCAGCGGCTGGTTCTCGCTCTCCGTCGGCTTCGACATCGACGGCCAGACCCTCGACCTCCTTCCCATCCTCGCCAAACTTCTCGAAGACAACATCCTCGAAGATATCGCCGACCTCCCCGACTCGGGGCGCCACCTGATCTATCTCCCCGACGGCAACGCCCTCCACGTTCCCGTCGGGCGCCTCCGCAACATCCTCCGACACCTTTCCGCCCTCGTCGACCCCTCCCAACCACTCCTTCACCCCCTCGACGCCGTCACCCTCGCCGAGGATTCCGACCTCCCCATCGATCCCTCCCCCACCCTCGCCAAGCTCGCCAAACTCCTGCGCGACCCGAAAGCCAAAAGGGAAGCCGAACCAACGCCACCAGGCCTCGTCGCCGACCTCCGCCCTTACCAACTCGCCGGGTTCCGCTGGATGCGCTTCCTCGCCGACCACTCCCTGCACGGCATCCTCGCCGACGACATGGGCCTCGGCAAAACCATGCAGACTCTCGCCCACATCCTCGCCGAGAAAGACTCCGGGCGAAACCAAGGCAAGCCGACCCTCGTCATCTCCCCCACCTCGGTCGTTCCCAACTGGAAGGCCGAAGCCGCCAAATTTGCCCCCTCTCTCAACGTCCTCGTCCTCCAAGGATCTAAACGACGCAAGCTCTTCAACACCATCCCCCACGCCGACCTCGTTCTCACCTCCTTCGCCCTCCTCCAACGCGACATCGAACTCCTCAAGAAGGTCCCCTTCCATCTCGTCGTCCTCGACGAAGCGCAATACATCAAGAACCCCGCCGCCAAAGTCGCCAAGGCTGCCTACGAACTACAGTCCACCACCCGCCTCTGTCTCTCCGGCACCCCGATCGAAAACCACCTCGGGGAACTCTGGTCCCTGATGCGCTTCCTCATCCCCGGATTCCTCGGCACCCAGAAGGCCTTCCGCACCTCCTTTCAAAACCCGATCGAGAAAGAGGATGACGAAGAACGCCAGCAACTCCTCAAGGAACGTCTCGCGCCACTCATCCTCCGCCGCACCAAGGACCAAGTCGCCCCCGAACTTCCACCCAAAACAATCCTCACCCACCCCATCGAGCTCACCACCGAACAAAAGGACCTCTACGAAACCGTCCGCGCCACCATGGACACCCGGGTGCGCGACGCCATCGAAGCAACTGGACTCCAGCAGTCCCGCATGGTGTTCCTCGATGCCCTCCTCAAGCTCCGCCAAATCTGCTGCGAACCGAGACTTCTGAAGGAAAACGTCGCCCCCGACGACCCCGTCCCCTCCGCAAAACTCGAATACTTCACCAACCTCGTCGACACCCTCCTCGAAGAAGGCCGTCGCATCCTCGTCTTTTCGCAATTCACTTCCATGCTCGCCCTGATCGAGAAGGAGCTGAACCAACGGGAGATCCCCTACCTCATTCTCACCGGCAGCTCCAAAGACCGCGGTGCCCTCGTCGATGAATTCCAGACGGGAAAAATCCCCCTCTTCCTCATTTCCCTCAAAGCCGGCGGCACCGGACTCAACCTCACTGCGGCAGACACCGTCATCCACTACGACCCTTGGTGGAACCCCGCCGCCGAAGCACAAGCCACCGACCGCGCCTACCGCATCGGCCAAAAAAACCCGGTCTTCGTCCACAAACTCATCTGTTCCGGCACCGTCGAGGAGCGCATCCAAGCCCTCCAGGCCAGCAAGACCCAACTTGCCGACGCCCTCCTCGCCAACACCAACCACGCCACCACACCCGACGAGGAAACGCTCAAACAACTCCTCGCCCCCCTCGCCTGAGGCGACAAAGAAAAACGGCGCTTCCTTGGCTTCGGCAACAGTCTGGAGCAAAGACTCATCACGCAGAGCCTGAAACTCCTCGTAGCTCTTGGCATCCTTGAACTCGTGCACCAAGTCCACCTTCACCTTATCGTCCTCACCCTTCGTCACCTCATGCAAGGCCGCCGCGTGCCGCACCAAACGATGGTTGTTCTGAAGTGAATAGCCGTAGCCTTTCGCCATGTATTGCAGGTTCTGCTGCAAGGTCTTGCGTGTCTGCAGGATCTGCTCGGCCACCAACTCACGTTGGAAAAATGCATCGGCAGGCATCCGATCGAATTGCTGGGAGAGCACTATCAATCGCTCCTACGCAGGCCTCACCTTTCCAAGGGCGCACATTGCCTTGATTATCATTCTCGCATCGCCCCAATAAAAAGTTTGTCCCTCTCTAAATTTTATTCCCGGTCATTTTTCTCTATTTCAGAACCGATCACGGCAGTCATTCCCCCCAAAAAAACCAGTTGAAATCCCTCTGCCAAAATCGGCGGGTCCGGACCTCAAAAGACCCAAAGGGCATGCTCCGCTAAGCCCTGCTTCCCGCCACCACGGCCCACCATTCCCCCTTCGTAACCCATCATCCAAACACGGCGACCAAGACCCATCGGAGGCAGTTCTCCCCAAAATGGCCAAAAAGCGGGTAAAACCCCCGATTCATGCGCACATCCCGCTTCTCTGCTTGACCACTCAGCTCCGCCCCCCTATCCATCCCGCCCTCACCCCATCCATTTTCCGCCATGACCATCAATCGCTCCAAGATCAAAACCAACAAAGTCCGTCCTCGCAAGAAAGCCTGCGCCAAGCGTCGTCGCCAACTCGAGCATCGCCGCCGCCTCGTCGGACTCGGTGTCGCGGAAGAGGTTGTCGCAAAGATGAACCCTCGCGAAATTCGCAACATGCTCAAGTACCCCGCGAAGGTGACGAAGTCCCTCGAGGCCTCCCAGTAAGCCCGGGACACCAAAAATTTTCCATCGTCCGCATCCTCCCGGGTGCGGACGATTTTTTGTGCCTACCCCTCCGGGCTTGCCCTGACCTTTACCCACAAATGTGGCTGGACAAAGTCGGCGGTCGTATTCCAGACCCATCCCGAAGGGATACCAGCAGCGCTCGGTCGCGAAAGGCCTTGCGACGCTGCCCGCGCTCCCAGGGAGGAAAATTTCCACGATCCAATTTTTAAATAAGTTCCAATATCCAAATTTCAAAAACCAAACTGAGAACAAGAGTGTTTGTAATTTGAGGTTTATTTGGAAGAACAAGACTCCCCGTTCTGGAGGAGTTTCCCCTCATCATCTTTCACTTTACTGCTTACGATTTGCGTGTAACGGGCAGGGCTTGTCCCGGTAGAGCGCATGGTCAATCCGCTACCAGCGCCTTCCCTACCGCCGCATTCCACCCTTTCCATCGCCGCGCCACCTCCTCCGCTGAGCACCCCGGCACAAACTCCCGCTCCATTCCCAACATCCCCTGCAACTCCTCCTCACTCTCCCAAAACCCCACCCCCAGCCCCGCCAAACACGCCGCACCCAGCGCAGTGCTTTCCAAACAACTCGGCCGCTGCACCCGCGCCTGACTCAAATCCGCCTGCAGCTGCATCAGCAAATCACTCCGCGCCGCGCCCCCATCCACCTTCAACTCCCGCAAGGGCACTCCACTGTCCTTCACCATCGCCTCTAACAACTCCCCGGACTGGAAGGCGATGCTCTCCAACGCCGCCCGACAAAATTGCGCCCGCCCGGTCCCCCGCGTCATCCCTACCGCCACCCCCCGCGCTTCCGGATCCCAATGCGGCGCACCCAATCCCGCAAAGGCCGGCACGAGATACAGGCCCCCCGTGTCTTCCACTTCTTTGGCAAACTCCTCCACCTCCTCCGCGCTCGAAACCATCTTCATCTCATCCCGCAACCACTGCACCACCGCACCACCGATGAACACCGACCCCTCCAAGGCATAGCTTCGCAGCCCCTCCCGCTGCCACCCCACCGTCGTCAGCAAACCATTCGCCGACTCCACTGCAGTCTCCCCCGTGTTCATCAGGAGAAAGCACCCCGTCCCATAGGTGTTCTTTGCCATCCCCGCCTCAAAACATCCCTGCCCGAACAAGGCCGCCTGCTGATCACCCGCTACTCCACAAATCGGAATCCCCTCCCACATCCCAAAGTCCGCAATCGAATCCCTCACCTCCGGCAACATCGCTTCACAAACTCCAAAGGTCTCTAACAGCTCCTGATCCCATCGCCCCTCATGAATGTCGTAGAGCAAAGTTCGCGACGCATTGCTGGCATCCGTAGCGTGATGCGCTCCACCAGTCAGCTTCCAAATCAACCAGGCATCCACCGTTCCGAAACATAAATCTCCTTCCCGCGCCCGCTCTGCCAATCCCGCCTCACTCTCCAACAACCACCCCAACTTCGTCCCCGAAAAATACGGATCCAACCGCAACCCGGTCTTCCCCCGCACCATCTCCTCCACCCCCGCCTTCGCCTTCAGCTCCGCACACTTCCCCGCCGTCCGCCGATCCTGCCACACGATCGCCCGATGCACCGGCTGACCCGTCGCCCGATCCCACACCACCGTCGTCTCCCGCTGGTTCGTAATCCCGATCGCCACCACCCGTTCGCGACCAACCTTCGCCACCACTTCCTCCAAGGTCGCCAGCTGCGTTTCCCAAATCTCCCCCGCCTCATGCTCCACCCATCCCGGCCGCGGATAGTGCTGCGCAAACTCCCGCTGCGCCATCGCCACCACCCGCCCATCCCGATCAAAGGCCACCGTCCGGGAACTCGTCGTTCCCTGATCCAATGCCAACACCAACTTCCCGTCCATCGCCCTATTTCTACCAAGACTCCCCCCATTGCACAGCGACAATCTCTTCGATCTCCCTCTCCCCACCGATTTATAATCACCATGATTCGGGATCCGTGGAACCTTGATCACCATGGCCGAAAGAAAAAAAATCGGGCCGCTTGGGAGCCTTCATCACCGTCCTCGTCATCCTCGTCAGCAGCGCTATTCTCCTCGGCGGCGTCTTTGCGCTGTTTCTTCACCGAAGAAAGCCGTCAAGCCCTCCCCGATCTCCGACGCGACGACTGGGTCCTCGTCAGCGGCAGCCTCTCCTTCGACGGCAACACCCCCACCATCAAGGACGCCCGCCTCCAAAGCGATCCCCTGCCCGCCGAGAAGGAGTAACTCTCCTCTCCACTTGAAAAGTGGACATTCCTTTGCCTGCCCTCCCGTCGCGTTCA